>JAVBSY010000022.1:0-5472 GCA_031556475.1 Azoarcus sp. | reverse complement strand
ATCGAACGTCTCGAACATAAATCGCGCAGGCCCGATGTGCTGGTGGACGAAACGCTGATCGAGGCGTTTTACGACGCCAGAATCGGTGCCGACGTGGTCGATCTGGCCAGTTTCGAGGTTTGGCGGAAAGAGGCCGAGAAGGCCGAGCCGAAACTGCTCCACCTGTCGCGCGATCAGTTGATGCGCCACGAGGCCGAAGGCATCACCACGGAGCGCTTTCCGGCCTCGCTCAACGTGCTTGGGCAGAAACTCAGGCTGCTTTATCTGCACGAACCGGGCGCGGCGGACGATGGCGTGACCCTTGTCGTGCCGCTGGCGATGCTCAACCAGATTCCCGCCAACCGCTGCGAATGGATGGTGCCGGGCTTGCTGGAAGAGAAAGTGGGGGCCTTGCTGAAAACAGTACCGCAGAAGCACCGCCACCGCCTGCAACCAGTTGCGGACAGCGCAGCGGCGTTCATGGCGCGCTTCGAGGCTGGCGATTTCGATACCGACGAAACGCTGATGCAAGCGCTGCAACGCTTCGTCGAGGAACGGGTTCAACTCAAGCTGCCGCTGGAGAGTTTTCGTGTCGAAAACCTGCGCGCGCACTGCTTCATGAATTTCCGCGTGATCGATGAGCATGGCCGTGTGCTGGGCCAGTCGCGCAGTCTGGCCGAACTGCGTGCGCGCTACCGCGATCAGGTGGAGGCACGCTTTCGCGCCGCGCGCATCGAGGTGCCGGCCCAGGCGCGGGAAGCGCCCAGTGCCGCTCAAGTGGCGCCTGCTCGCGGTGACGTGACGAACGAAGCATCGGCGATGGCCGGCCTGATCGCGTGGACCTTCGGTACGCTGCCCGAACTGCTCGAAATCAAGGTGGCGGGGCGGGAGGTGATCGGCTTTCCCGCGCTGCATGACGATGGCGACAGCGTATCGCTGCGCCCGTTCGACACGCCCGAAGAGGCGCAGCGGGTGCATCGGCGAGGGCTTGCGCGCTTGTTCGCGCTGACGTTGAAAGATCAGGTGCGCGCCGTCGAGCGCCTGCCGGGCTTGCGCGAACTCGCGCTGCAATACATGCCTTTTGGCACCGATGCAGAGTTGAAGGCGAGACTGGTGGAGGCGACGCTGATGCGTACCTGCCTGCTTGATCCGCTGCCCACCGATGCCGCCGCTTTCGAGCGCCGCTGCGCCGAGGCCAAGCCGCGCGTTACCTTGATTGCGCAGGAATTCATGCGTCTTGCGGGCGAACTCGTGGTCGAGAACGCTGCATTGCAGAAACGGCTAGCCGGTTTGCGTACCTTCCCTGAGGCGGTCGCCGACATTCAGGCGCAGATCGGCGCTCTATTGCCGAAGGATTTTCTCGTGGCTTTCCCGTGGGAACGCCTGGCGCAATTTCCGCGCTACCTCAAGGCGGCGGCGGTACGAATCGACAAACTCCGTAACAATCCGGCGCGCGATCAGCAGGCGGTGAAAGAATGGATCGAGTTGGCGCGGCTGTGGGAACGGGAATCGCAGATCCGCCGCCGTGCCGGCGTACTCGATCCGCAACTGGAAGAGTTCCGCTGGCTGCTGGAAGAACTGCGCGTCGGCCTGTTCGCGCAGGAGTTGAAAACGCCGATGCCGGTATCGGTCAAACGGCTGCAGAAAATCTGGGACAGCCGGCCGCGTTGAAGGCTGCGACGCCTTCGGCGCGAGGCCGTTCAGCGTAGCGGTATCACCAGTGGCGGCACGTTGATGCCGATCACCACCGAAGGCGAGCGGTCGTAAACAACCGGATAAGCCGGAACGGTCGCATAGAACGGCGGCGGGGGCGGTGGCATGTAATACACGGCGGAGCCGCCGTAGTAGCGGCGCGGGTATTCGCGGATGATGACTCTTTCGCGGACAACCGGCGGGCCGCCGTAGCGGTAATAAGCGCGATCGTCGCGATCCCAGCCGCGTCCATGGCCACGCCCATCGCGGTCGGCATGGGCCGGTGCGATTGCGCCAATGGTGAGCAGGGCACCGCACAAGGATGCAATGAGGGGTTTGTACATAGCGGGGGCGTTCATGATTGTCCTCTTCCCTGTCGAAGGGCTTTACGTTTCCATGCCCATGTTAGGAGAGACCGGTCAAGGCGTGCGCCGCCGTGTGTAAGCAGGCATGTACGGGGTTTGCCGGCATCGGGTGGGCTTCTCGCCGGAGGAAGATGGGGCCGGATCGGGACGGGGTGCTTACGGTGGCGCGAGTTTTTTGCTATCATCGCGCGCTTTCCCTTGCTCCACCGGTTTCGCATGCCGGGGGGCTGTGTCCCACAACCACGAGGAGTTTGCATGCGACATTACGAAATCGTTTTTATCGTCCACCCGGACCAATCCGAGCAGGTTCCGGCGATGATCGAGCGTTACAAATCGATCGTCGGCACGCGCAACGGGCAGATCCACCGTCTGGAAGACTGGGGTCGCCGTCAGTTGGCGTATCCGATCCAGAAGGTGCACAAAGCGCATTACGTGCTCATGAATATCGAGACCGACGGTGAAACGCTGGCCGAACTCGAGCATTCCTTCAAGTTCAACGACGCCGTGCTGCGCCACCTCATCATCAAGATGAAGAAGGCCGTGACCACGCCGTCGCCGATGATGAAGGAAGAAAAATCCCGCTCCCTGACCCCGTCCGCCGGTGGCGAGGATGGCAAGGAGCCTGTCGAGGCCGCTGACTCGCCGGCTTGAGGCGTGTCCGAGGCGGGACTGAATGTATTACGCCTGGAGGCGCGGCTGACCGAGTTGTTGGCGCTGCGCCGGACGCCAGCGGGTGTGCCTGTAGTGGGTTGCACGCTGACGCACGAATCGAAGCAGATCGAAGCGGACATTGCCCGCGATGTTTCGGTTGAAATTCCAGCAGTGGCGCTTGGCGAATTGGCCAATGTGCTCGCGGCGGCGGCACCAGGCATGCGTGTAGCGGTAACCGGGTTTCTCGCGGCGAAAAGCCTTCGTAGCAAAACGCCGGTGCTGCACCTGAACAAGATCGAATTTTTGGAAGGAAATTGAAATGGCTTTCAAGCCCAAATCCAAGTTCAAGAAAAAGGACGACCGCGGTGGCCGTGGCCTGTTCAAGCGTCGTAAATTCTGCCGCTTCACCGCGGAGAAGATCGAAGAAGTCGACTACAAGGATATCGACATCCTGAAGGACTTCATTACCGAGAACGCCAAGATCATGCCGGCACGCATCACTGGCACGAAGGCTGGCTACCAGCGTCAATTGTCCGTGGCGGTCAAGCGCGCGCGTTTCCTCGCGCTCATGCCCTACACGGATCTGCACCAATAAGGGGGAATGGACGCCATGCAAATCATTCTTCTCGAAAAGGTCGGCAAGCTGGGTGATCTCGGCGATGTGGTCAAGGTCAAGGACGGCTACGCGCGTAATTTCCTGATTCCGACAGGCAAGGCGAAGCGTGCCACCGAGGCCAACATGGCGGAATTCGAAGCCCGCCGCGCCGAACTCGAACGTACCCACGCCGAAAGGCTTGCCGCCGCACGCGATCTGGGCGCCAAGCTTGAAGGCCTGATGGTTCAGGTCACCCGCAAGGCGGGGATGGATGGGCGTTTGTTCGGCTCCGTGACCAACGCCGACGTATCCGAGGCGCTGGCCGCGCAGGGTTTCGACATCGAGCGTTCCTCGGTTCGCATGCCGGACGGTCCGCTCAAGCAGGTCGGCGACGTTCAGCTCGAAGTCGCACTCCATGCCGACGTGCTGGTCGGTATCACCGTTTCGGTGTTGGGCGACCAGCAGTAATCCGGTTTCGGTCGGAAAAAGAAGGGGCTGCCGTGGCAGCCCCTTTTGTTTTTCGTTCCTTTGTTTTTCAAACCCACCACGATTCTTGTACGCTCTTTCGTGGCCACATCTCGACCCCTATTTCCCGCTATGCAATCCGATCCGCAAATGGCATCGATCAAGCTGCCGCCCCATTCCCTCGAAGCGGAACAATCGCTGATCGGCGGCGTGCTGCTCGACAACCAGGCGTGGGAGCGGGTGGGCGATCTGGTCAGCGAAGCCGATTTTTACCGCGACGACCACCGCCGTATTTTTCGCCATATCTCGCGATTGATCGATCTCGGCAAGCCCGCCGACGTCGTGACCGTCTTCGAATCGCTGGAAAAAAATGGTGAAGCCGAGCAGGCGGGCGGTCTTGCCTACCTGGCGGAGATCGCGAACAACACGCCCTCGGCCGCGAATATCCGGCGCTACGCGGAAATCGTGCGCGAACGCGCCATTTTGCGGAAGCTCGTGTCGGTAGGAGACGAAATCGCCGCAAGTGCCCTCAGTCCATCGGGCAAGGATGCGAAAGCCCTGCTCGACGAGGCGGAGGCGAAGGTATTCGAGATTGCCGAGGCGGGCGCGCGCAACACGAGTGGCTTTGTTTCCATTCAGCCGATCCTGAAGCAGGTCGTCGACCGCGTACAGGAACTGTACGACCGCGACAATCCGTCCGAAATCACCGGCGTGCCCACGGGCTTCGTCGACCTGGACGAGAAAACGTCCGGCCTGCAGTCGTCCGACATGCTCATCGTCGCCGGCCGGCCGGCCATGGGCAAAACGACCTTCGCGCTCAATGTCGCCGAGCACGTTGCCCTGGAAGCGCGCCTGCCCGTGGCGATCTTCTCCATGGAAATGCCCGGCACCCAGCTTGCGACCCGTTTCATCTCCTCGGTCGGGCGCATCGACATGCAGAAAATTCGCAATGGCCGCCTGACCGACGACGACTGGCAGCGCCTCACCATGGCGATGGGCAAACTCTACGAGGCGCCGCTCTATATCGACGAAACCCCCGGCCTCAACCCCATCGACCTGCGCGCCCGCGCTCGGCGCCTTGCTCGCCAGTGCGGGCGGCTCGGCCTTATCGTCATCGACTACCTGCAATTGATGGTCGGCACCAGGGACAGCGACAACCGTGCCACCGAGTTGTCGGAAATCTCGCGCTCGGTGAAGTCGCTCGCCAAGGAACTGCATGTGCCGATCATCGCCCTTTCCCAGCTCAATCGGGGTTTGGAGCAGCGCCCGAACAAGCGACCGGTCATGTCCGACCTGCGGGAATCCGGCGCCATCGAGCAGGACGCCGATATCATCATGTTCATCTATCGGGACGAGGTGTACAACCCGGACTCCCCCGACAAAGGCACGGCGGAACTCATCATCGGCAAGCACCGGAACGGCCCGACCGGCATGGTGCGCATGACCTTTCTGGGGCAATACACGCGTTTCGAGAACTTCACCACGGCGGGTTACTGAGCGCGCGAGGCTTTGCCCGGCTGCGTCTTATGAGACATTTTGGATGGGCATTTCGCTTTTTTCTTGCCTGACTATTGACGCCCCCCATTTTTTCTTTCATACTCGCTTTTCTTTGCTGCCTCTGGCGGCGGATCTTTAAAAACTGGACAACCGATAAATGTGGGCGCTTGGTTGTTGCGAGGCATCGAAGATGTTTTGCAGGAATTGAGTGCTCATGTCAGTGATGAT
>JAVBSY010000075.1:0-4102 GCA_031556475.1 Azoarcus sp. | reverse complement strand
GCGGCGCAGGAAACAGCGCGATGCCCGATTGCCGGAACAGAAACTGTCCACACGCGTGTTGGGTAGCCTGACGGTCGGCATATCCCTTGGCTGTGTGGTCGGCATTTCAGCGACGCTGGCGGCCACCAAATGGCTGCCAGGGCGCGTGGAGAGCGTGGCGGCGTGGCACGAGGGAATCTATTATGCGTTCTTCGTTGCCGCCCTGGCCTGGGCCTTCTTCCGTGGCGCGGCGCGAAGCGCCGGCGAACTGCTGCGGCTGGCCGCCCTCGTGACGCTGTTGATTCCGCTCAGCAGCTTGGCGGGCGTCTGGCGCATCGGCGGCGCCTGGAACCATCCTGGCATGGGTGCCATGGTAGACCTCACCGCTCTGATCGCCGCCCCGATTTTTCTGCTGATCGCCCGTCATACCCAGCGAAGAATGCTGCACGGGCATCCCGACAGTGTCTGGTCGGCAAATCCCGAAGCGCCCTACAGAATTGGCCAAATGAGCCAGAAGACCGCCTGATGGCTTGCGAGCCTGGGCTTTGGAAATTCAGGCGCGCCGCCAGCACAGAACGGAGTTCCCCGCCGGCGAAAGAACGTGTGCTGAATGCCAATGGTTCGATTCCTTGGATAAATCCCGTCAGGCACGATCGCGCGCTGGATACACGGTACGGCTTCAGTAAACTGCCGACCGGCAGCGTGTCCGCCTTTACCTCAAAAATGTAAATACAAATCGGGTACTGTTATCGGACCTTGGCAGGCATAATCGATAGTCGGTTTCATTTTTGTGGAAAACGGTTTATGCGATTCATGCGCTTGCGTTTTTTTATTCCAGTGGCCTTTGTCCTCGCAACCCTTGCCGGCTGCAGCAACAGCGCATTGACGGCGGCGAACTACGATAAGTTGAAAGTTGGAATGACGTATTCCGAAGTCAAGAACATGTTCGGCGCACCGGCCTCGTGCCAGGATTTCATGGGCATAAAGAACTGCACATGGGGCAACGAGGAGCGTTACGTCAAGGTCGGTTTCGTCAGCGAGCAGGTCGTACTGTTCAGCGGTGAGAATTTGAAATGACGGTGCCGCGCGGGTAGTTCGCGCGCACATCCCGTGTCGATGCGGTCTGTGTGTCAGACGGGTTGCAGCGCATCCGTGGCACGCCTGCCGCGACGGCTGCGCCGGTCCGACGCGGGTTTTTTCGTTGCGAAGAGGTTGCGCCGGCCATGGCGGCGGCGGTCGTCGTAATGCTCATAGGTGCAGTCGCAAATTTCGGCGGAGGAACACTCGGTGAGCGGAATTTGCGGTGCTTCGGCGGAAAGGAACACGTGGCTTTTGAGTTGCCGCGAAGCGGAGCAGGCGATATCGGAGGATTTCACCGCGACAGCGTGGTATCGAGCCCGGTTTTCCTGCTCACGCAGCGATTGCAGCAAGCCTCGTTGGCGTAGCAATCCAAACAAGCCCATGGCTAGCAAAACCACGCCGAACAGCGCGAGGATGGTTGTTGCGGACATACTTTTCCCCTGTGAATTTCCCTCCTTCTGCAGCATAGAACACGGTTGCGCTCATGGCGGGGGCTCGCAGGGGCGGAGTCGCGCTAGAATCGCCCGTCGTCCGCCTGATGCGTCATTCGTGCGCAGTTTGTGAGCGGTTGTATCGCATGCCGGTCAAAAAGTTTTCGGTCTGAAGTTACCCAAGTTAGGAAACAACATGTCTCGCCATACCAAGATCGTTGCCACCCTCGGCCCCGCCTCCACCGATCCGCAGGTTCTCGAACGCATGACGCATGCCGGTGTGGATGTGGTGCGGATGAATTTTTCCCACGGCACGGCCGAGGATCACATCGCCCGCGCGGCGGCCATCCGCGAGGCGTCGGCGAGGGTAGGGCGGCCAGTGGGCATCCTGGCCGATCTGCAGGGGCCGAAAATCCGCGTGGGCAAGTTCCGTGACGGCAAGGTAATGCTCGTTCGCGATGCCGAATTCATCCTCGATGCGCGTTGTGAGCTGGGCGACGAGCGGCGCGTTGGACTCGACTACAAGGATCTGCCGCGCGACGTGAAAGGGGGCGACGTGCTGCTGCTCGATGACGGGCGCCTGAAGCTGGTGGTGGCGCGCGTGCTGGGCGAGGAAATACATACCGTGGTGAAGGTGGGCGGCGAACTGTCCAACAACAAGGGCATCAACCGCCAGGGCGGCGGGTTGACCGCGCCGGCGCTCACCGCCAAGGACATGGACGATATCCGCACGGCGGCGCGCATCGGCGTCGATTTTCTGGCCGTGTCCTTCCCCAAGGGGGCGGCGGACATGTACATGGCGCGCCAGTTGATGCGTGCGGCCGGTGGCAGCGCGTTGTTGATCGCCAAGATCGAGCGCACCGAAGCGGTGGAGAACCTGGACGAAATCCTCGAAGCCTCCGACGGCATCATGGTGGCGCGCGGCGATCTGGCGGTGGAAGTGGGCGATGCGGCGGTGCCGGCCTTGCAGAAAAAGATGATCCGCGCCGCGCGCGACCGCAACAAGCTCACCATTACCGCGACGCAGATGATGGAATCGATGATTTCCAGCCCGGTACCGACCCGCGCGGAAGTGTCCGATGTCGCCAATGCCGTGCTCGACGGCACCGACGCGGTGATGCTGTCGGCCGAAACCGCGTCGGGCAAATACCCGGTGGAAGTGGTGGAGGCGATGAGCCGGGTGTGCCTGGAGGCGGAAAAATCGGCTGAAGTCCGCCTCGATCACGAAGTGCTCAACCGCGTATTCACCCGCATCGACCAATCCATCGCGATGGCGGCGATTTGGACTGCGCACCATCTGAAAGTCAAGGCCATCGCCTCGCTCACCCAGACCGGATCGACCGCGCTGTGGATGAGCCGCCTGAACAACGGCGTGCCGATTTACGCACTGACGCCGGAAATACGCGCCCGCAACCAGATGACGCTGTACCGCCAGGTTTACCCGCTGCTCATCAGCCAGACCCATACCGATCGCGACACACTGCTGTGGGAGGCCGAACAGGTTCTGCTCGACCAGGGCGTGGTCGATTACGGCGATCTCATCGTTCTCACCATCGGCGAACCGATCGGTGCTTCCGGCGGTACCAATACCTTGAAGATCGTGCGGGTTGGCGACCATCATGCGCCCGCCACCGAATAAACGTGACGCCGCGCGATAAAATGCTCATTTGATTCTATTTTTACTCTATTCAACCGCGCGTATCGGCTACCATGCCGGCCGACTTTGGAGAATTGCCATGCCCCTCGTTTCCATGCGCCAGTTGCTCGACCACGCCGCCGAAAACGGCTATGGCCTGCCGGCGTTCAACGTCAACAACCTGGAGCAGGTCCAGGCCATCATGGAAGCGGCGGCCGCGTGCGACAGCCCGGTGATCATGCAGGCCTCGGCCGGTGCGCGTAAGTATGCCGGCGAAGCTTTTCTGCGCCACCTGATCGATGCCGCCGTCGAAGCCTACCCCCATCTGCCGGTGGTTATGCACCAGGATCACGGGCAAAGCCCGGCGGTGTGCATGGGCGCGATCCGCTCCGGTTTTTCCAGCGTGATGATGGACGGCTCCCTGAAGGAAGACGGCAAAACGCCTTCCTCCTACGAATACAACGTGGCCGTAACGCGCGAGGTGACCAAGTTCGCCCACGCCATCGGCGTAACCGTCGAGGCCGAACTGGGCTGCCTCGGTTCGCTCGAAACCGGCCAGGCGGGGGAAGAGGACGGCATCGGCGCCGAAGGCACGCTGGATCATTCGATGCTGCTCACCGATCCCGACCAGGCCGCCGATTTCGTCAAGCAGACCGATTGCGATGCGCTCGCCATCGCCATCGGCACCAGCCACGGCGCCTACAAATTCAGCCGCAAGCCCACCGGCGATATCCTCGCCATCGACCGCATCAAAGCCATTCACGCCCGCATCCCCAACACCCATCTGGTGATGCACGGTTCGTCCAGCGTGCCGCAGGAACTGCTCGAAATCATCCGCCAGTACGGCGGCGACATGAAGGAAACCTACGGCGTGCCGGTCGAGGAAATCGTCCAGGGCATCAAGTACGGCGTACGCAAGATCAATATCGACACCGACATCCGCCTGGCGATGACCGGCGCGATCCGCAAATTCATG
>JAVBSY010000044.1:0-38961 GCA_031556475.1 Azoarcus sp. | reverse complement strand
CGGCGATGGGGCCGACCTTGGCTTCGATCTGCGCGACCATGGCCTTGCAGGATTCGTAGTCGGATACGTCTCCTTCGGCTACGGCGAAGTCGAAACCCTGCGTTTTTTGCTGGGCGACCCATTCATCCTTCGGCGGGAAATTCGGCAGACAGTTGGCGACGACTTTGTAGCCGTCTTTGGCGAGCGCCTGACAAATGGCGGTACCCAAACCACCCATGGCACCGGTGACGAGAGCGACTTTTTGACTCATGATCGAACCTTTTCTGCAACGTTTCTATATTGGGGAACAGCGCGTACCGGATTCGGACGGCCGCTGTCTTGTCGCGCGGCAGCATGGCGGCACAGTTTCCTTTTCTGCTGCCAGGACCACAATATTATATAGACAATCGTGACAGAATATTGCATTGCAACAGTTTGGCGGTTCGAGCCGCCAACTTTGGGATCCGGTGATTCGCATACGCAGGATCGGTGTGCCGGGCGGCTTGCGGAAGGCCGCGAGGGTGGCGGGGGTCTTTACCCAGATAGGGGCGGCGCCGGCATATCGTATTGTTTTGTTGCGCTGCGGCCGGGTGGCGCCGGTGGCGTATCCTAGACTAGATTTCTATCCTGGCCAGCGGGCGTCGGGCGCGGTGCCTGTACCGCACGCGGGCTGTTCAACGTGGAGATGAAGCGACGATGGGCATTGAAAAAATTGGCGTGGTGGGTGCGGGCACAATGGGAAATGGCATTACCCAGGCGTGCATCGCGGCGGGTTTCAATGTGGTGATGACGGACATCGGCGAAGCGCAGTTGCAGCGCGGCGTGGCGACGATCAGCGGCAGCTTCGACCGCCTGGTCAAGAAGGAAAAGATGAGCGCCGCGCAGAAAAGCGAGGCGATGGCGCGGATTACGACGTCGACGGACATGGGCGCGGCGGCGGGCTGCGATCTGGTGATCGAGGCCGCGACCGAGAATCTCGATCTCAAGCTGAAATTGTTTGCCCAACTCGACACGCTGGCCAAGCCCGAGACGATCATCGCCACCAATACCTCGTCGATCTCCGTGACCAAGCTCGCGGCTGCGACCAAGCGGGCCGACAAGGTGATCGGCATGCACTTTTTCAATCCGGTGCCGGTCATGGCGCTGGTCGAGCTGATTCGCGGCCTGCAGACTTCCGATGCGACTTACGCGGCGGTGGAAGCCGTTGCCAAGGCGGCCGGCAAAACGCCCGTACAAGTCAGGAACAGCCCGGGGTTCGTGGTCAACCGCATGCTGTGCCCGATGATCAATGAGGCGATTTTCGCTCTTGGCGAAGGCCTGGCGACGGCGGCCGAGATCGACGAGGCGATGAAGCTTGGCTGCAATCACCCCATCGGTCCGCTGGCGCTGGGCGACCTGATCGGGCTGGATGTCGAACTGGCGGTGATGCAGGTGCTGTTCGAGGGCTTCAAGGACCCGAAATACCGCCCCGCGCCGTTGCTGGTCGAAATGGTCGAAGCCGGTTATCTGGGCCGCAAGACGGGCAAGGGGTTCTTCGATTATCAGTAATCGCGCCTAGCTCTGTCGTGCCGCTTTGTTTCGTACCGAAAGAAAGAGGAGAGAACTCATGCCGAAGATCGTCGTTGTTTACTACTCGGGTTACGGCCACACGCAGCGCATGGCGCAGGCTGTGGCCGAGGGGGCCCAGGCCCGCCTGATCGCGATCGATGCCGACGGGAATCTGCCCGAAGGCGACTGGGAGGCGATTGCCGCGTCCGACGCGGTGATCTTCGGCAGCCCGACCTACATGGGCGGGCCGAGTTGGCAGTTCAAGAAGTTCGCCGACGCTTCGTCGAAAGTCTGGTACGCGAGTGCCTGGAAGGACAAGCTTTTCGCCGGCTTCACCAACAGCGCGACGATGAACGGCGACAAGTACGCGACCATCCAGTATTTCTGGACGCTCGCGATGCAGCACGGCGGTCTGTGGGTCAGCCTGGGCATTCTGCCGAGCAACGACAAGGCGGCCACGCGCGACTCGCCCAATTTCGTCGGCGGCTACGCGGGCGCATTGGCCACTTCGCCGTCGGATGCGAGTTCTTCCGAGATGCCGGCAGGCGACCTGGAGACTGCGCGCGCCTTCGGAGAACGGGTGGCGCAGGCCGCTGCGCGGTTGTCGCGCTGAATTCCCTGGAGATCACAAGGAGAACCACGGATGGACCTGCTTCAAGCCCACGACAAGGATCTTGGCGGCGGTTTCATGGTGCGGCGGCTGCTACCCGCGGCCGCGCGGCGCTCGGTGGGGCCGTTCGTGTTCTTCGATCACATGGGGCCGGTCACCGAGCATCCGGGCCGCGCGCACGACGTGCGCCCGCATCCGCACATCGGGCTGGCCACCATCACTTACCTGTTCGAGGGTGCGATGATGCACCGCGACAGCCTCGGCCATGCGCAGGAGATTCTGCCCGGTGCGATCAACTGGATGACCGCCGGGCGTGGCATCGTGCATTCGGAACGCAAGCCCGACCGGCTGCTGCAGGCGGAATACGTCAACCATGGCCTGCAACTGTGGGCCGCGTTGCCGCGCGAGTTCGAAGAGGCCGAGCCGAGCTTCATGCATACGCCGGCCGAGGCGGTCCCCGAACTGAGCGAGCAGGATGCGAAGGTGCGCGTGCTGATCGGCGAAGCCTTCGGCGTGCGCTCGCCGGTGGCCACCTTCGCGCCGACGCTGTATCTCGACATCGAATTGGAGGCCGGTGGGCGCTTTGTGTTGCCAGCGCTCGCGACCGAGATGGCGATATATGCCGTCATGGGAGAACTCGCCGTCGACGGCCAGCCCGTGCCCGCGCATGCGATGGCGGTGCTGCCCGATGGGCAGGGTGCCACGCTCCATGCCGGCCCGGCGCCGGTAAGGCTCGTGGTGGTCGGCGGTGCGCCGCTCGATGGGCCGCGCTTCATCACCTGGAATTTCGTTTCGAGCCGGCGCGAGCGCATCCTGCAGGCCGGGGACGACTGGGCCGCGCAGCGCATGGGACAGATCGCCGGCGAAACGGAATTCATTCCATTGCCGGGGAATCCGTTCCGGGTGCAGGGGTAAGCGGGGTCTTGAGACACTGCAATTTCAAAAGCGGGCGCATCCGCATCGATCGATCGACATTGGATACAGGCGTCTCAAGGAACTGAATACGCTTCGGGCCGGACTGCCTGAGCACTGGATGTTGGAGGCCGCGAATCGGCAACTGCTGCAATTGGCCGATGGGCGGGGCCGGTGTGTGTCGCGGCCATGCGCCGGATCGTCGTGGCGATGGCCGCTGGAAGATGATTGGCCTCGAATGGCCCGGGTGGTCAGCGGAAATATTCGTTGCGCTTGAAGCCGTCAAAAGCAGCCGGATTCAAGGCAGCACCGCTTGAAACAACCTCCCGGAACCGCATGGGCAGGGATCGTTGCGTCCCAGCTTTTCCAAGAGTTCTTTGTCGCCATGTACGACGCGGACCCCTTTCTTGACTCGGGATTCGGACGGGAAGCCTTTGCGGCGCTTACTGGTGACCTCGAAAGGACGCCTGGTCTTCGATACGGGATTTCATGATGCACCTCCTGAAAGCACAGCCCCTTCGGCATGAAGGGCGGCGCATGGTACTACGCCGGGCCGGTGCGGAGGGCTGACCGGCCTCGGGATGTGGCGTTTTCGGAACACGGTACGCCCTGCTTTTTGGCGACCGTTTTCGTGTGTCAGATCGTGTCCGTGGGCTTGGTGGAAACCGGCTTGCCTTGTTCCGGTTGCCGCAGGTGGTCGAGCAGCCAGTCGGTGGTGGAGCGGGCGCAAAGGCTGACCGCGCTGTCTGTCGCTTCGCCGATTTCACCGCCGTCGATATGTTTCCAGTCGTGTTGGCAGGTGAGCAGCGCATAGGCCTGGCGCAGCATCGCGCTGTCCGGGTCACGGTCGCCAGCGATGAAGCGGGTGGGTAGCGTGAGCGCGCGCAGCGGGCCGGCGCCAGCCAGATCGGGACGTCCGCCAACGCAGACAAGGGCGCCGAAGCGCTCCTCTGGCGCTTTCGCCGCCGCGCGAACGGCGGCGCCGCTCGCGGTACCGAAGGTGACGAGGCCAAGAGGCAGCGCAGGCAGTGCGGGTTGGTGGTCGACCCATGTGACGATGGCGAGCAGGCGGTCGGCGAGTTGTGCGACGTTGAAGCCGGCGTCCGGGTCGTGCTCGTTTTCATATTGGGTGAGCAGGTCGAGCGTCAGCGTGGCGAAGCCCGCTTGTTGCAGCGCCGCGGTTATGGATTCTTCGACATGTGCCGGATGCGGTTTGCCGGCGTGCAGGCTGAGTGCCAGCGCGCGTACGTCCGGTGCGTGCGAGAACTGGCTGTCGAGCCAGGCACCGTCGGCCGGCAGGCTAAGCAGAGTGTTGCGCAGTTTCACGGCGTGCCATGGGGATGCGAAGGGGGGGAATGCAAGGGGCTAGGTGAGGATGGCATAGCGTTGCGCTACCGACAAGATGTAAGTTTGTCTTTCATACATTTTTGTCATTGTGTGCGGTGAATCGAGACCGGAATGCGCCGTGCGCCGAACGGTTTGGCGTAGGCGCCGAAACGGCCCGCGAGCGGGGTGCCGCAGTGGCGGCAGGCGCCATTGCCGTCGAGGCGGTAGTCGAGAATCTCGTACCAGTCGCGCACGATCAACGCTTCGCCGCAGTTGCCGCAACGCGTGGTGCCGCCCGCGGTGTCATGCACGTTGCCGGTATAGACGTGGCGCAGGCCGGCGTCGAGCGCGATGCGCCGCGCGCGGGTGAGCGTGGCGGGCGGCGTCGGCGGCACGTCGCCCAGTTTGAAATCGGGGTGGAAGGCGGTGAAATGCAGTGGCGTCTCGGCGCCGAGTTCGCGATATACCCATTGCGCCAGCGCGGCAAGCTCGGTGTCGCTGTCGTTTTGGCCGGGGATCAGCAAGGTGGTGAGTTCGAACCATACCGAGGTTTCACGGCGCAGCCATGTCAGCGTGTCGAGCACCGGTTGCAGGTGTGCGCCGCACAGGCGGGTGTAGAAGGCGTCGGTGAAGCCTTTGAGGTCGACAGTGGCGGCGTCCATGTGCGAGAAAAAATCGCCGCGCGCGAGTTCGGTGATGTAGCCGGCGGTGACGGCAACGGTTTTCAGCCCGCGCTCGTGGCAGGCGTCGGCCACGTCCATGGCGTATTCGGCGAAGATGACCGGGTCGTTGTAGGTGAAGGCAACGCTGGTGCAGCCCAGGGCGGCGGCGGTGCGGGCGATTTCTTCGGGGCGGGCGGCGTCCATCAGCCGATCCATGTCGCGGGATTTGGAAATATCCCAGTTCTGGCAGAACTTGCAGGCGAGATTGCAGCCGGCGGTGCCGAAGGAGAACACGCTGCTGCCGGGGTGGAAGTGGTTGAGCGGCTTCTTTTCGATCGGATCGATGCAGAAGCCGGAGCTGCGGCCCCAAGTGGTGAGAAGCATTGCATCGCCTTCGCGCATGCGCACGAAGCAGGCGCCGCGCTGGTCGTCGTGGAGCTTGCAGTAGCGGGGGCAGAGGTCGCATTGAAGGCGGCCGTCGGCGAGGCGGTGCCAGTAGCGTGCGGGGTAATGCTGTGCGGGGTGGGTCATCGCAATGTCCTCGAAAACCTGCACGACGGTGATCCGCTTCCAGTGTGGCACAGCGCGGGCGGCGGCGCCCGGCGAAAGCGTTCAGGTTTTGGTGTTCGAGGTGCCTGAGGTGTTTTGGGGGGTGGCCGCTTCCGCGTGCGATTCGTGCGGCCTGTCCGGCTCGTACCATTTATGTACGGTATAGCGCGCGGCCTTGAGGCCGGGCGTGGGCTGATCGGGTAGCAGGCCGGCTTTCTGTTTCAGCGCGGCGAGAAAGTGTCGCGGCTCGGGCAGTTGCTCCCACACTTGTGGCAGGAAGGTGGCGCAGTGGCTGCCGGCGAAGAGAATCAGGCCGTCCTGGCCGGGGCGGAGGAGGCGGAGCAGCGCATCCTCGTCGTCGAAATCGAGTGTTTCCGTATCCGAAAGCAGTGAGACTTCGATGCGCAGGCCGTCGAACTCGTCCGCCGTGACGGGCGGGAAACGGATATCGCGCGTGGCCGCGGCTACCGCGTTGGCGGCAATATCCTCACCCAGCGTGCGCCGTGCCTGCAGGCTGCCGATGCAGCCGCGCAGGGCGCCGCCGCGCGTCAGGGTGACGAAGGTCGCGCCAGGCGCGGTGAGCCGTGCGTCGTCGTCGCCTGTAGCTGGCGTCACCCGGCCGAGCTGGCCGCCGATGGCCTGCCGTGCCTTGGCAAGCAGCAGGGTGCCGAGCGTGTCGTCGATAACAGGTTTGTTCGCGGCGGGCTTGTCCGCGGCGGGGGTGTCAGTGGCAGGCGGCGACATGGGGTGGGTCACAGAACGCGATGCTGGCGTAGCCGACGACGCGGCTGCGGTCGCCGGCGGTATCGCCGGAATTGCGTGCATCCAGCAGGTGAGGCTCGAGGCCGTGACGGCGGGCGGAGGCGAGAAAGCCATTGACCGGCGTTGCGCCACAGGCTTGCGCGTGGTCCAGGTGCGGGGACAGTGCAAGGATGTTTTTCAGCGTGTGCTGGTCGTGCGTGCGTGCGTCTTCGTAGGGGTGGTAGTGCGAGAGGTCGGAACTGATGACGATCAGCGTGTCGTCTCCGCCCCACAGCGATTCGAGCAGGTCGCGCACGGCCTCGTTCGGCGCGTCGCCCACCAGCAGCGGTACGAGTTCGAAGGCGTCGAGCACGGTCTGAAGGAAGGGCAGTTGGACTTCCAGGCAATGCTCCTGCGCGTGCGGGTGGTCGTCGATGACGACATCCGTACGCCGGCCCAGTGCCAGCCAGTCGGCGCGGCTGATCGGTACTTCGCCCAGCGGCGTGGCGAAAGCCTGCGCCGCCGGCAGGGCAAATTGTTCGACACGTACATGGTGGGCAGGGCCGAGCATGACGACGCGGCGGATGCGCTGGCGCAGGGCGGCGATGGCAGCATAGGCGTGGGCCGCCACCGGACCGGAGTAGAGGTAGCCCGCATGAGGCACGATAAGCGCGCGGGGGGCGAGCGGGTATTCCGGCGCGAGCGTGTGGGACAGCATGTCGGCGATCTGGACACGCAATACCCGCTCGTCGGCGGGGTAGAAGTATCCGGCCACGGCGGCAGGGCGGATGGATGCGATAGCCATGATGAAAAACACCGAAAGGAAGCAAGCGGCGCCAGCGCGGTTACGTGTTCGAACCTATCTTGAGGTCTGACTTTGCGCTTGCCGGGAATCGACTTGTCGGGACTTGTCGGGCAGCGATTTCAATCTTTTCGATTATAGCGCCGTGACTGCGCGCAATTTCGCGATACGCGCGATGTGGCGGTTAAAATCCGCGCCATGCAAAATTTCCATCCACGTCATTTCGCCATCGTTCCGGCCGCGGGCAGCGGCAGCCGCATGGGGAGTGCCAAGCCCAAGCAATACCTGCCCCTGCTCGGCAAGCCTTTGTTGTTTCACACGTTGGCGGTGTTGTGTGCCACGGCCGAGATCGACAAGGTGTTTGTCGTTTTGTCCGTGGGCGACGCCGAATGGGCGCATCATGACTGGCATGAGCTTGGGTCCAAACTCGTGCCGCTGTTTTGCGGCGGTCCGAGCCGTGCCGACAGTGTGCTTGCCGGTTTGCGCGCGATTGCGGGCGAAGCGACGCAGTCGGACTGGATTCTGGTGCACGATGCCGCGCGCCCGTGCCTGGCGCCGTGGCATGTGGACAAGCTGATCCGCGAATTGGCTCACGAGGAGGTTGGCGGCCTGCTCGCGGTGCCAGTGGCCGATACCCTGAAGCGTGCCGACGCGCATAGACATGTGGCCGCCACGGTGCCGCGCGACAGTCTGTGGCAGGCGCAGACGCCGCAGATGTTCCGCTACGTGATGCTGCGCCGGGCGTTGGAGAGCGCCAGCAACGTGACCGACGAGGCGAGCGCCATCGAGGCCGCGGGATTGCGGCCGCGCCTGATAGAAGGCGATGCGACCAATTTGAAGGTGACCTGGCCGTTGGATTTGCATCTGGCCGAATGGATTTTGCAACACCGCGAGGGGGGAGCGGGTTACGGAGGAGAAACGCGATGAACTATCCTTTCCGCGTCGGCCAAGGGTTCGACGTGCATGCCCTGGTGCCGGGCCGGACGCTTATCGTCGGCGGCGTCACCATTCCCTACGCGCACGGCCTGCTGGGCCATTCGGATGCGGACGTGCTGTTGCACGCGCTGACCGATGCCCTGCTCGGCGCCGCCGGTCTGGGCGATATCGGGCGTCTTTTCCCCGATACCGATCCGCGCCACGCCGGTGCGGACAGCCGCGTGTTGCTGCGCGAAGCCTGGCGGCAGACGCGTGCGGCGGGGTGGGCGGTGGTCAACGTCGACGCCACGGTGATTTGCCGTGCCCCCAGAATTCTGCCCCATGCGCCGGCCATGACAGCGAATATCGCCGCCGATCTGGAGATGGACGCCGGTGCGGTGAACATCAAGGGCAAGACCACCGAAAGGCTCGGCTTCACCGGCCGTGGCGAGGGCATCGCGGCGCAGGTCGTGGTGCTGCTGGCCCGGGCCGATGCCTGAGCCGCCGCCGCGGCAGTCTGCTCCAGCCGGGCGCGCCCGGGTGTTTTTCGCGCTGTGGCCGGATGCCGCGACTGCCGCGCGCCTGGATGCGCTGGCGCGGGATTTGCGCGAACACTGCGGCGGGCGTGCGATGCGGCGCGATACCTTGCACGTGACCTTGGCGTTCGTCGGCGATGTCGAGCGCGGGCGTCTGGCGGAACTGCTGCGTATCGGTGCGGCGTTGTCCGGGGCCGCTTTCGGTTTACGGCTGGATCGTGTCGGTTCCTGGCAAAACAAGCGCATCGTCTGGGTCGCGCCGACGCATATGCCTTCCGAACTCGCCGAACTGGCTGTGTCGCTGGCCGCTGCGCTGCGTGCGGCCGGATATGCGCTGGAAGCGCGCCCTTACGCACCGCACATCACCTTGCTGCGCAACGCCGTGCGGCCGCCTGCGCGGGAAAGTGTGGATGCATTCGAATGGCGTATCGGCGGGTTCGCGCTGTTGGAGTCCTTGCGACTGCCCGCCGGTGCGCGTTACCGCAAGCTCGGCGCTTGGCGTTTGGATGCGGCCAAGGCCGATGCGGTGCCTTGAGCTTGCGGGTGGGCTGTCCTACCGGGGAGTGCCAGTGCCGGTGCCAGCGTCGAGATGGGCCTCGGCTTCGTCCGCGGTTTTGTACAGATGCGGTGTAACCGCCTGGCGTGCCAGCGCTTCGCCCAGCTTGAGGCGCATGAAAGAGCTTGCTGTGTAACGGGTGACGTTGTTGTAGTGCCGTTCCATCAGTCCCTTGACCATGCCCATGTAGTCATCCACCAGTTCGGGAACGATGCTGAAACGGTCGTAATTGACGATGGCGTTCACCTTGTAGCCGATCGGCTGGAGCTTGGCTTCGACCGCTTTGCGGATACGCTCGATGTCGTCCTTGCTGCGCACCGACAGCCCTTGGAAATTGACGAAGAAGAGGTTTTGGCCGGTGTCGTGGGTCAGGCGCTCGTCGAGCGGAATCTCCAGCATTTCGGCTCGTACCGCCATCGGTTCGTCGCGGAATATGCGCTCGTCCATCAAAGCGGGTTCGCCGTGCAGGATCGGCTTGAAATCCATCTTGTCGAGAATGTCCCTCTGTAGATCGACGCCGGGAGCGATTTCGGTCAGTTCCAGGCCCTCGGCCCCAAGCCGGAAGACGCAGCGTTCGGTGATGTAGAGAACGTCCTTGCCCCATTTGGCGGCCTGTATGCCGCTGAAGGTACGGTGTTCGACTTCTTCGACGAATTTGCGCGCCTGACCGTCGCGGTGAATGCACAGTTTGCCGTTTTCGACCGCTATTTCCAGATCACCGGCGGTAAACGTGCCGACGAAGACGACCTTCTTGGCGTTTTGCGAGATGTCGATGAACCCGCCCGCGCCGGCCAGGCGCGGGCCGAACTTGGACACGTTGAGGTTGCCGTGCCGGTCGGCCTGGGCCAGGCCGAGGAAGGCGAGGTCCAGCCCGCCGCCGTCGTAGAAGTCGAACTGGCCGGGCTGGTCGATGATCGCCTCGGTATTGATCGCGGCGCCGAAGCTCAGGCCGCCGGCCGGAATGCCGCCGATGACGCCGGGTTCGGCGGTCAGGGTCAGCAGGTCGATGATCTGTTCTTCCGCCGCCACGTTCGCCACGCCCTCCGGCATGCCGATGCCCAGGTTCACCACCGCGTCGGCCTTCAGTTCGAGGGCCGCGCGCCGCGCGATGATCTTGCGCTCGCTCATCTCCATGATGGGGATGGCCGACATGGGTACGCGGATTTCGCCGGAATACGCGGGGTTGTATTGCTCGCTGAAGGTCTGCATGTGGTAGTCGGGTTTTTCCGCCACCACCACGCAATCGACCAGCACGGCGGGAATCTGCACGCTACGGGCATCCAGGGTGCCGCGTTCGGCGACGCGCTCGACCTGGACGATGACCATGCCACCCGAATTCTTTGCCGCCATGGCAATGGCCCGGGCTTCCAGTAGCAGTGCCTCTTTTTCCATCGTTACGTTGCCGTCCGGGTCGGCTGTCGTTCCGCGGATGATGGCGACGTTGATGGGAAATGCCTTGTAGAGCAGGTATTCCTCGCCGTCGATTTCCATCAGGCGCACGAGGTCGGCGGTGGTCTTCGCGTTGAGCTTGTCGCCGCCGAAACGCGGATCGACATAGGTGCCCAGGCCCACCCGCGTCAGGGTACCGGGCTTGCCGGCGGCGATGTCGCGGTAAAGATGGCAGATCACCCCTTGCGGCAGGTTGTAGGCTTCGATGCGGTTGGAAACGGCCAGTCGTTGCAATTTGGGTACCAGCCCCCAATGGCCGCCAATGACACGAGCAACCAGCCCGTCGTGCCCAAGGTGGTTGAGACCGCGTTCCTTGCCGTCGCCCTGGCCGGCGGCGTAAACCAGGGTCAGCCCGCGCGGCTGGCCGAGGCCGTTCACGTCGTTCGCTTCGCTTTCGAGAAAACGCGCTTCGAGCGCGATGGCGATGTTTTCGGGAAAACCGATGCCGACAAAGCCGCCGGTCGCCACCGTGTCGCCATCGCGGATCAGGCGCACGGCCTCGCTGGCCGAAACGATCTTGCCGGTGTCTGCCGCGCGCAGCGAAGCGGCGGCCGGGTGACGAGACAGTGGCATGATGTCCTCCTCCTTTGTAATGGTTGGTGTCTGTCGGGTCAGACCAGGCCGGTCGCGTAATAGACCGCGATCACCACGAATACCGACAGCGTTTTGATTACGGTGATGGCGAAAATATCCTTGTAGGCGACCCGGTGCGTGAGACCGGTGACCGCCAGCAAGGTAATCACGGCACCGTTGTGCGGCAGAGTATCCATGCCGCCGCTGGCCATCGCCGCCACGCGGTGCAGTACTTCCATCGGAATTCCAGCGGCGTGGGCGTTCTGGATGAAGCTGTCGGCCATGGCGGCAAGCGCGATGATCATGCCGCCGGAGGCGGAGCCGGTGATGCCGGCGAGCGCGGAGACGGTAATCGCTTCGTTGATCAGCGGATTGGGAATGGCGCGCAAACCGTCGGCAACGACCAAAAATCCCGGCAGGGCGGCGATGACGGCGCCAAAGCCGTATTCAGACGCGGTGTTCATCGATGCGAGCAGCGCGCCGGCGATGGCTGGCTTCGACCCTTCAGCGAACTTGGTATACACCGCCTTCCAGGCGAAGATGAAAACGGTCAGGATGCCGATCAGCAGCGCGCCCTCGACCGCCCAGATGGCGGCGATCTTGGAAATTTCCTGCACCACCGGCGGCTCCTTGCCGATCACCGCGGGGATGAAGGAATGCGAGTGGCCGTAGAACTTCGGTATCGCCAGCGTCAAAACCTTGTTCATCACGCCCACCAGCACCAGCGGCAGCAGTGCGATCAGGGGGTGCGGCAGTTTCTCGTCCTCGAACGGCACCGGTTCGTTGATCAGGTTGGTGCCGTAGCCTTCGTTTCTGGCCATGGCGCTGCGCCGCCGCCATTCCAGATAGGTAATGCCGCATCCGATGATGAAGACGGAACCGATGAGGCCCAGCCAGGGGGCCGCCCACGTATCGGTCTTGAAGAAGGTGGTGGGGATGATGTTCTGGATTTGTGGCGTGCCCGGCAGCGAATCCATCGTGATCGTGAACGCGCCCAGCGCGATGGTGCCGGGGATGAGACGTTTCGGAATGCCGCTTTGGCGGAACAGCTCGGCTGCGAAGGGGTAGACGGCGAATACCACGACGAACAGCGAAACGCCGCCGTAGGTCAGGATGGCACACACCAGCACGATGGAAGAAATCGCTCGCTTGGCGCCGATCAGTTTGATGACCGAGGCGACGATGGCCTTGGAAAAGCCGGAAAGCTCGATGACCTTGCCGAAAATGGCGCCAAGCAGAAAAACCGGAAAGTAGAGTTTGACGAAGCCGACCATCTTGTCCATGAAAAGGCCGGTATACATCGGTGCCACCAATGTCGGATCGGTGAGCAGTACGGCCCCGAGTGCCGCGATCGGCGCGAAGAGGATGACGCTGTATCCCCGGTAGGCGATGAACATCAGGAAGCACAAAGCGCCCAATACGATAAGAAATTCCATGACCCTGTCCCCTCGTGTGGCTTATCGCGCGCTTGTTGCGCGACGGAGTTATTGCAGTAAGCGGGCCAGGGAGGTCGGTTATTGGGTTGCCATGCAAAAAACCAGGGTCTCATCGTTTCGGCGGGAGAAGATGCGTCTGCCGGCGATGGCACCCGTCCAGCGGGCCGGACACTGCTATTTAATATCTAGCCCACGCGCGGCGATCTTTTCATATAAAGCCGCACGCAAATGCCCTAAACAGGGGGGTTAAAATATTGTCATCAGCGAAGGAGCCTGGGCAGGCGCCCGCAGGGTAGGCAACCGGCATAGGCTTCACGACAACAGGAGAAACCAGGCATGACCCGCATCGTCTCTTCCATTCCCGGGCGTATCCGTCTGCGCGATCCCGCCCTGCGCCAACCCGACCGCCTCGAGCGGCTTTGCGCCGCGCTGCAGGCAATGGATGGCGCGCTGTCGGTCGAAGGCAACGGAAAGGCGGGCAGCGTCGTTTTGTACTACCGGCCGGGGGCGCTGGCCGTCGATGCCGTGGAGGCTGTCGTCGAGCAGGTGGTGGGTGTCGAGGTGAGTACCGTCAGGGTGAATGCCGCCAAGATGGATGCCAAATCGGCCCGTCCGCGACCGATGCTCAAACCCTCGACGCGGGTGCGGCTCAATCGTTATGCCAAACGCGGCATGCTGGTCAGCCTGCCGATTTCGCTGGCGCTCGCGGCGGCTGGCCGGAAACGCTGGCATGCGGTGAGCGGTGGCGCCTTCGTCGCCTGCCTGTTGGTCCACATGGCGGTCCACCGGCGTCACTTGATACGCTGAGGAGGGCTCCTCCGTTTCCCGCCTGGGGGCCGCGGTCGACGCCGGCCCGGGAGCTTGTGCTCGGCCGGGCGGTTCTAGACCCCGCGCTTGCTCGCGGCCTTGGCGGGTTTGGCTGAACGTTGCCGGGCGCCGCCCAGCAATGCCCGCAACAGGATGCCGATGGTGCTGCCGTTGTGCAGCATGGAGGCCGAGACCGGTGTCAGCAATCCGAACGCGGCGGCACCGAGGATGGCGGTGTTGAGGCCGACGGTGAGCTTGAAGTTGGAGTCGATGAGGCGGCGGTTGGCGTTGGCCTTCGCCTTGGCATCGGCGACACGTTCGATGTTGTCTTCCAGCAGCAGGATGTCGGAAGCCAGGCGGGCGATATCGGCGCCGCGGTGCATGGCGATGCCGACATGCGCTCCGGTCAGCGCCGGTGCGTCGTTGACGCCGTCGCCGATGAAGACGATGCGGGCGCCGCGTTTGGCCAGATCCTGCAAGACGGCGGCCTTCTGCTCGGGCAGCAGTTCGGCGTGGAATTCGTCGAGGCCAAGCTGGCGGGCCAGTTCCTCCGCGCGGTCATGGCGGTCGCCGGTAAGCATGTGGATGCTTTTGGCGCCGAGCCGGCGCAGGCGCGCGATGGTGGTGGCGCTGTTGTCGCGCAGCGTGTCCTGCAGGGCCAGGATGCCCAGTGCCTCGCCGCCGAAACCGATGTGCAGCAAGGTCTTGCCTTCGCCCTGCAGGCGTTCGATGACGGCTTGGTGGGCGGAAAGATCGATGCCTTCGTCGTCCTCGACGAAATGGCGCGAGCCGACGACGATGCGCTTGCCGTTGACGATGCTGGCAACGCCGTGGGCCACGATGAACTCGACCTCCTTGTGATCGAAATGCTGGTGTGGGTCGATCCGGCGGGCGGCTTCGACCACGGCCTGGGCGAGCGGATGGAAGTAATGCTCTTCGACCGAGGCGGCGAGGCAGATCAGATCGTCGGGCGTATAGGCCGAATCGAAGGCGATCGAGTCGGTGACGCGCAGCGCGCCGGTCGTCAGCGTGCCGGTCTTGTCGAAGACGAAGGTGTCGGCCTCGGCCAGGCGCTCGAGGGCGCTGGCGCCCTTGACCAGCATGCCGGCCTTGCCGGCGCGGTACATGGCGGACTTGAAGGCGACCGGGGTGGCGAGCTTGAGAGCGCAGGAATAATCGGCCTGCAGCACGGCCGCGACCCGTTGCCAGTCGCTGGAAACCAGCCAGGTGGCGCCGGCCAGGCCGAGCACCATCGGCACCAGGCGATCGGCCAGGTGCGAGGCTTCGAGCTGGGTGCGGCTGCGCGCAGACAGTGACTGCGCGACGAAATCGGCGATGCGCGCCGCCGCCGCGTTGCGTCCGACGCGTTCGGCATAGATGCGCAGGCGGCCTTCCTCGATCACCGTGCCGGAAAGCACTTGCTTGCCGCGTCCCTTGGTGACCGGAACGCTTTCGCCGGTCATCGTCGCCTCGTTGATCAGCGCTTCGCCGCCGAGCACCGTGCCGTCGATCGGAATGACCGTGCCGGTGGCGGCGATGACGACATCGCCGATCGCCACCGTGGCAGCGTCGATTTCGACCTCCTGGCCGTCGCGTTCGATCCAGACGGTGGTCGTCGCCGGTTGCAACAGGTGCTTCAGGAGATCGTCGGAACGCTGTTCGATGGAATGCTCGAGGTATTCGCCGAGTGCGAGCAGGAAGGAGGTGGTGTGGGCGGCAAGGAAGTCGCGCCGCGCCACCGAGATGGCGACCGCCAGTGCTTCCAGCACATGCGAGGTGATGCCTTTGTTGCGAAAGTCGTTGAGCGCTTCACCCAGCAGCGGTATCGCCGTTCCCAGCGCCGCCGGCGCCTGCAGGGCAGGCGGCAGGCTGCCGCTGGCGACCAGCGTGGCGGCGCTGAGCACTACGGTGCCGAGACCGGAGACGCCGGCCGCACAATTGCTGGAGCCCGCTGGTGGCGGCAAGGCGCGGATGGCGGCGGCGAGTTCCTCGGCATTGTTGACCGCCGGGTCGAACTCGACCACGAGACTGCGAATCCGGTTGTTGACGCGAACCGATTCGACGCCGTGCAACAGCCGTACCGTATCCTCGATGCGCCGGGCCTCCTGCGGGAAGCAGCCCGGACCCCGGTAACGGAAGCGCACGCGCCCGTGCGTGTGGTGTACCGGGTCGAGCCGGGTGAACCAACTGGCGGTCATTACCGCACTTACTCGGCGCCGAATTGTTCGGCGTCCAGTTCGGCCCGGATGTCGGCCATTTGCTCCTTCATTTCCTCGAAGCCGCCGGCCAGTCCGGCATACAGCTTCATGCCGGCCTTGATCAGTTTGCCGCGCAGTTCTTCGTCGCTCAGCACCCAGGCTGCGCCGACGCCGAGCAGGGCGCCGAGCAGGAACTGCTCGCTCGGGCGGGTACGCATCAGGCCGTTCAGCAGGCCGTTGCGCTGCCCTCTGCGGCCCATGCCTGCGCCCGGCCAGCCTCCGGCCTGGGCCATGGCGGCTGCGAAAGCCGCTTCCCGTTCGTATTTGTTGCCTTTTTTCTTATTACGCTTCTTGCCCATGGTTTTCCTCCCGGTTGGACGGCGCGATGTCGCGCAGCAGTTGTTCGATGAGAAGCACGCCGGCGGCGCCGGCGGCGGTGGCGATCAGGGCGCCTGCGTAGTCGCCGCGGACAAGCCGTGAAGCCGCCCGGCTGCCGGCGGCAAGCGCGGTGCCGCCCTGCAGGCTGTGGCGCAGGACCCGTTTCATGGCTTTTCGCGACGTCGGCCGTGCGACGTCCTGGAAGGCCGACAGGCATGCGTTGATCACCATGCCGCGCAGGAAGTCCTCGGTCAGCGGTGGATCGCCGGCACCCCTGGTTTTGTTTTTGCGGGCTTTCAGCTTCAAGCGGTCGGCTCCTTGCCCGGTGCGGCGGCCTTGGCGCCGCGCTTGCGTGGCGTGTCGCTGGCAGTTGCGGTGGCGGTCTTGCGGGGGGCTTTCTTCTTGGCCTGGGTGCTGGTCGACCTGGCCGCGGGGGCTGGCGTTTCGGCGCGGGTGGCCAGCCTGTCCTTTGCCCGGGCTGAGGAACTCTCGATGGCGGCCAGGCTGGAAACAGCCGCGTCGCGCAGCGTGTCCTGGGCCTTGTCGAGGCCGGCGCGGACTTTGTCCAGTCCGCTACGGGCTTCCTCGCCGCGGAGCAGGCGGACGGCCGCAACCCCGGTCACGAGGCCGACGGCGAAGGGAATCAGTGGAAGCATTTCGGTTCTCCTTTCTTCGGTGAAAACGAAACCCGCTTCGACGAAGCGGGAACACGACCAAGGCGCGTGCCGGCCGGAACATGGAGGACGGGGCAGACGTCAGGCGCGGACATCGGCAACCTCGCGATACTTGTGGCGAAGGAGGTTTTCCAGCGCCACGGCGGCGGTGCTTGGTATGCCGGCCAGGAAATCGTTCCAGGCGGCGCAGGGGATCACGGCAGGGTCGTATTCCACGGTGCAGGAACGCGCCAGCGGATTGACGCGAATCGAGCGGACGCCAGGGCTGTCCTCGAACAGGGCCTGGAAATGCTTGAGGTCGGCAGCGGCCCTGGGCAATTCCTCCACCTCGGCTTCGAGCCTGAGGCGTATGCGGCCGCGCACATGATGGGCGATGCCGATCGCGGTGGCGACGCGGGCGCGCAGTTGAGCAAAACCGTCAGGCTGTGTTTCGGTCGATGGCATGGGGTGACTGTCGGTCATGTCGTTTCGGATGCGGGCATACCCCGTCTGTGGGCGGGTTTTCGACAAAAAGGAGATTCTACCGCCGGTCGCCGGATAACCCTCAGGTGTTTCGTTCGGTTGCGGGTTTCAATGATGCCAGCTTTCCCTTCGAACGGCAGGCGCTCCATGGGATGGGGGTTCGCGGCTGTGCCGTAACGAGCCTGCGGCGGCCCATCGGGAACTACAGGAAGGAACTACGGAAGGGGCAAGAGAACTCGGGTATGGACGGGGCGGAAAAGCGAAGCGCGGGGCGCTGGGCGCCCCGCTCGTCTTCAGGGCCGCGTAGAACGGTCCTTTTCGTTTCCCACGGAAACGTTTGGTGAAATCAGAGGTAAATGGTGCCGGCCAGACGGGCGGCCAGTTCGGGTTCTGGTGTCTTGGTGTAGTCCTTGTCGAAGCGGTCGGTGACGAGCAAGGCAGTGGTGCCGTCGATGACTGTGTTCAGTATTCCCATGAAAGCGGGTGGGGCGACGATGATCGCGCGTTCAAAGGCGTTTTTGGCGCGTCCTCGATACAGTTCCTGTGCAATCTCCTGGGCAAAAACTTTTGCTTCGTGCTGCTTGGGCAGCGTTTGCGGCTGCTTGGAACCCGCGCCGGCGCCGCTGGCGGCCATGCTGCCGGGGCGGTCGGTGACGAGTTCGGCGTTTTTCTGTCTGCTTTCCGGATGGATCAGCTCCTTCACCAGCTTGAGGCCCTTGTTGGGGCCAAGATTGGCGTAAAACTTCGCTAAGCTGGCGTTGGCCACCAGAATCCAGGTAATAGCCATGAAATACCCCTCTGAGACAAGAGAAAATACGGCTGCCGGAAGACCGGCACTCCAAGCTTAGCCAGATCGAGGAAAGGCTGCCAACGTGGTCTTTCCCACGATACGGGAAGTGATTTCAAAATACGGATTGTCGCGCGGTGAGCCGCGAAAATAGGGGTTTCCCCTGGGTGGTGAAAATTCAGAAAATGCCCATGGCAAGTCCCGCGGCGAACCCTTCGCCGAGTTCCGTGGCAAGGGCGAGGTCGGCGGCGGTGATTTCCCGCCGCACGATGAGGGCTTCCGTGGCCGTTTTCCAGCCATAGCCGTTGGCGATACGGCCGATTTCGCGTACCGCGCCGCTGCCGTCGTTGCCCGCGCTGACGAAGACGGCGTAGGGCAGGCCGGCGAGTTTGCCTTCGCATGGGTAGTAGGTGCGGTCGAAGAAGTCTTTCAACGCACCTGACATGGTGCCGAAGTTTTCCGGCGTGCCGAGAAGGAGGCCGTCGCAGGCGAGCAGGTCGTCGGTGCCGGCGTCGAAGGCGCGTTTTATGAGCGTGTCGGTATCGGTGGCGTTTTGCGCGCCGCGCAGCACGGCGGCGGCAAGCCGGCCGGTATTGCCGGATTGGGTGTGGTAAACGATGAGCAGGCGTTTACGGTCGGCCATGCGGAGAGTGCAAAAAAACGTGTGAGGAAAAGTAGCGTGCCTATTCGGCTTCGACGGCGGCCATGAGCCGGCGTTCGCCCGCAGCGGGGTCGGTGCCATAGTAGCGCCGGAACTGTTCGTAGATGGCGGGAAAGGTATGTTGCAACGCAAGCGGCGTTTCGAAGAACGCCTCCGAGGCGACGGCGAAGAATTCGCTTGGGTGTTCCGCGCCGTAAGGATCGAGAACGGTTTCTTCTCCGGCATCGATCTGGGTACAAAACGCTTCGTAGGCCGCGCCGAAAGCCGTGGCCCAGTCCTCGCGGGAAAGGCCGGGCGGCAGGGCTGGGTAGCCATCCGCCTCGCCATTGGCCATGTCCAGCTTGTGGGCGAATTCGTGGATGACCGTGTTGATGCCTTCGGGCGCCTCGCCGTCGTCGAACCAGGAAAGCAGTACCGGCCCGCCTTCCCAGGCTTCGCCAAGCACTTCGTCGTCGTATTCGTGTACTATGCCGTTCTCATCAATTTCCTGCCGTGGAATGATGAAATCGCCCGGATAGACGATAATCCCAACCCAATCGCGGTAAGCGGATAGGCCGATGTTCAGGATCGGCAGGCAGGCTTGCAGTGCGATGGCGAGCAGGATTGCGTCGGTGAGCAGAAAGCCGTGTGCGCCGTGGAACTGCTTTTCGGCGAGAAAGGCAAGCGCGAGTTCACGCAGGCGTTGGCGTTCTTCCGCAGAGAGAAAGGCAAGGAAAGGCAGCCTGGTTTCGACTTCGCGCCATTGCGCGTCTGAAACCGTTGCCGTTTCTGCCGGCGAGGGACCGAGGCCGAACCATCGGCGTAAGCGCTGAAACATGGCGTCAGAAAGTTGTTTTGTGTATTGAGACGAGACGGGCCGGGGGACGGGTGAATTTTTTGTCGGCGCGGCTGCAACCGATTGCGCGCGTGGCGGTCAGTGCTACAGCGCGGCTCATTGCAATACCGAACGTGATGCAGTCGTCGCGCGACCGTCGATATCGGGCGATCTTAGCACCCGCGTAAATTCAGTATGGGATAATTCCGGTAATGGTTTCCGTTACTCACGCCATCTCCCAAGACGATTCCGTCGCCCCGATAGACCTTCTTGTCGCTGGGCTGCGCGCGAGTGACCGCGAGCGGATCGAACAGGCGTTGGACCTGGCCGCCGACGTGTACGAGGGGCGTGTGCTCGGAACCGGCGAATCGACCTGGACCCACGCCATCGGAATGGCATTGATCGCCGCATCGCTGCGGCTCGACGTCGATTCGCGCATTGCCGCCTTGCTGTTTGCCTCCGGTGCGTATCGGGACGACGCCATCGAGATCATCGAAAGCCGCTTTGGCGACCATGTCGCGCGACTGGTCCATGGCTTGTTCCGTTTGAATGGCTTGCGCGTCGTCACCCGCATGACGGCCACGGCCACCGCACCGGAAATCCGCGCTCAGACCGAAGTGTTGCGCAAGATGTTGCTGGCGATGGTGGAGGATATCCGCGTCGTATTGTTGCGTTTGGCTTCGCGTACGCAGACATTGCGCTATTTTGCCGACCACCCCGGCGGCGAATCCTGCGATGTCGCACGGGAAAGCCTCGATCTGTACGCGCCTTTGGCGAACCGTCTGGGCGTTTGGCAGGTGAAGTGGGAACTGGAGGACCTTTCGTTCCGCTTCCTGGAGCCCGATACCTACAAGCGCGTCGCCAAGATGCTGGATGAACGCCGCGTCGAGCGCGAGGCCTTCATCGAACAGGCTATCGAGCGGCTGCGCGGCGAATTGGCTGCAATGGGCGTCAAGGCCGAGATTTACGGCCGGCCGAAGCATATCTACAGCATCTACAACAAGATGCGCGCCAAACGGCTGGATTTTTCTCAGGTATATGACATTCGTGCCTTGCGTGTGCTGGTCGACGAAATCAAGGACTGCTACTCGGTGCTTGGCCTGGTGCACCAGATATGGCAACCGATCGGGCATGAATTCGACGACTACATCACGAAGCCCAAAGGCAACAACTATCAATCGTTGCACACGGCGGTGCTGGCTGGCGACGGCCGCGCGCTGGAAGTGCAGATTCGCACCCACGACATGCACCGGCACGCCGAGCTGGGCATTGCTGCGCACTGGCGCTACAAGGAAGGCAACAGCCACGGTGGCGATTACGACGACCGCATCGCATTGCTGCGCAATCTGCTTTCCTGGCGCGACGATGTGGCGGATTCCGCGCACTGGCTCGAACAGTTCAAGCGGGCCTCGCTCGATGACACGCTGTATGTGCTGACGCCGCAGGGCTTGGTGGTCGATTTGTCGCGCGGCGCGACACCGGTCGACTTTGCCTACCGGGTGCACACCGGTCTTGGCCATCGTTGCCGCGGCGCCAAGGTGGATGGCCACCTCGTGGCGCTCAATACCCGGCTGGAAAGCGGGCAGACGGTCGAGATCGTCACGGCCAAGGAAGGCGGGCCTTCGCGCGATTGGCTCGACCCGCGGCAAGGCTATGTCACCACATCGCGTGCGCGCACCAAGATCAAGCAGTATTTCAGCCAGTTGGAAGAAGAGGAACTGCTGACCAGGGGGCGTAGTTTCGTCAACCGCGAAATGCAGCGCGATGGCCATGCTCAGGCCAATATCGGCGGTCTGGCCGAGCGCCTCGGTTTCAAGAGCGCGGAAGCGCTGTACCTTGCCGCCGGACGCGGCGAGATAGGTCCGCGCGCGGTACAGATGGCCTTGCGTGAGGCGGAGGCGCCGCCGGTCGCGGCCGACGAGCCCGAAATCGTCGTCAGCCGCAGCCGTTCCGGTGACAACAGCGACAAGGTACTGATCGTCGGTGTCGGCAAACTGCTGACTTCGTTGTCGCGCTGCTGCAAGCCGGCGCCGCCGGATGCGATCGAAGGTTTTGTCACCCGCGGGCGTGGCGTTTCCATCCATCGTGTCGATTGCCACGATTTCAAGACGCTGCTCAAACGTCATCCGGAGCGGATCATCTCGGCCGAATGGGGCGGTCAGGCATACAACAGCAAGCAGGCGGCGTATCCGGTCGATATCGCCGTACAGGCTGTCGACCGGCAAGGCTTGCTGCGCGACATTTCCGATGTGCTGTCGCGGGAAAAGCTCAATGTCATCGCAGTCAATACGTTGACGAAAAGAAGTACCGCCTATATGAACTTCACCATGGAAGTCGGCGGTGTGGCGCAATTGCAGCGAGCGATCACCTTGATCAGGGACGTACCCGGCGTGCTCGACGCGCAGCGCAAGTAGGCAAGGCTGGAGAGCCGGATTGGCACATGCGGTTGGTGGCGATATGACGTGCATTCTTCATGCGGCGTCACATGGTTCGGTATAATCCGCCGAATTCCAAGGGCTTTTGCATGAGCGGATACTGCTGCGTAAAGGGCCCGTTGCCGCCCTCGGGGCGACATTTTCTTGTTTGCCGGGACTGTGTTTTTTCAGAGCGATAGCGTTCCCGGTTTTTGTGGTGCCACGGCTACGCCGGGTGGTGCCGCCCGCATGGGCATCGTGCTGCGGTGTTCTCCCCGCTCCGGCGCTGGCGGGATTCAGTGTGAAAAGGCCGTTTGGCCTCGTTTTTCATAGGACTTTCATCTTGTTCGTACCGCGTAGATCGAAGCGGCCGTTGCGACCGCCCTTGAAGCAACAGGGACAGCCGGATACATTCGCCGGAGGTGGCCGCTCGTCGCCCCCAGAGGATGGGTACGAGGACGGGGAAAGCAGCGCGTCCTTGCGTCACGATGCGCATCAGTCCGCCCTGGGCAGGCCGGAGAAGGCCGGTGGGGGCGGGGCTCGTCCGCGTTTTCACCAGAAGGCGGCGAATATGCCGGCGCCGACGTTCTCCGAGCCGGAACGGTTGCAAAAGGTACTCGCGCAGGCGGGCGTGGCTTCGCGGCGTGAAATCGAGGAATTGGTTCTCGCCGGGCGGATATCGGTCAATGGCTTGCCGGCTGCGCTGGGACAGAAGGTGGGGCCGGGCGATCGGGTCAAGCTGAACGGCAAGCTGATTCCGCTTCGCTTTGTCCAGCGTTCGCCACGTGTGCTGATTTATCACAAGCAGGAAGGGGAAATCGTTTCGCGCGACGATCCCGAAGGACGGCCGACCGTGTTCGAGCGTCTCCCGCCGCTGCGCAAGGGACGTTGGCTGGCCGTCGGCCGGCTCGATTTCAATACCTCGGGCCTGCTGCTGTTCACCAATGACGGTGATTTGGCGAACCGCCTGATGCATCCGCGTTACGAAATCGACCGTGAATACGCTGTGCGCTTGCTTGGACAACTCGACGCGGAACAGGCCGCATCGCTGACCGAGGGCATCCAGTTGGAGGACGGCCTGGCGCGTTTCAATACGCTGCTCGATGCCGGCGGGGAAGGGGTCAATCACTGGTACCGGGTGACGATTTCGGAAGGGCGCAACCGTGAGGTGCGGCGCATGTTCGAGGCGGTCGGTTTGACGGTGAGCCGCTTGATGCGGGTGCGCTACGGTCCGGTCGAGTTGCCGGCACGCCTCAAGCGCGGCATGTGGATGGAGATGCCGGAGGCGGAAGCGTGCACGCTGGCTGGCAAGCCGTTACCGCAGGGCGGACAGGAGCGGGATCGAAAGCCGAAGGGGCCGAAGTTGCACCGCACCATGAGACGGGATCGCTGAGCGGTTTTGCCTTGATCGCGCCAGCCCGCACGCCGCTTCCGGTTTGCGGGCTTTTGTATTTGACGTTATAATCCTAAGGCTTTACGGGCGCACTAATAGAGAAATGAAGCGGTGTAGCGGTTAATTGCTGCGGTGCGTGTTCCGTTTATCCAGTTGTAACGACGGGAATGGGCGTTTCGCCCATTTTTTATTTGCGGGCGGGCATGCGAATCGATATCGAAAATCTGGTCGGTCAGGTTGTCAGCGGACTTGGCTTCGAGCTCGTGGACGTCGAGCTGTCGCCGAAAGGCCGTTTGCTGCGCGTGTTCATCGATATCGAGCGTGGTGTGACAGTGGACGATTGCGCTGCGGTGAGCAATCAGTTGACGCGCGTTTTCGAGGTTGAAAATGTCGATTACGACCGCCTTGAAGTGTCGTCGCCCGGGCTTGATCGGTTGCTGAAGAAAATGAGCGACTTCGAGCGTTTCGCCGGCCATGATATTCAGTTGCGCGCGACCTTGCCGCAGAACAATCAGCGCAACTTCACCGGCGCCCTGCAGGGGATGCGCGATGGCGCGGTCGTACTGGCCACCGAGAAAGGGGAGGTGTCGATCCCCTTTGATGAAGTCGAAAAGGCGCGCCTTGTACCTAAATTTTGAGATTCTTGTGGAGGTTTTGCCGAAATGAGCCGCGAGATTTTGCTGCTTGTGGATGCGTTGGCGCGCGAGAAGAACGTCGCCAAGGACATCGTGTTCGCCGCGCTTGAGTCGGCGCTTGCCTCCGCCACCAAGAAGCGTATCCACGACGATGCCGATGTGCGCGTGTCGATCGACCGCGACAATGGCGATTACGAATCCTTCCGTCGCTGGGTGGTGATGCCGGACGAGGAAGTGAGTAACGATGAGTCCGAAATGGGCATCATCGATGCGCGTGAAATGAAGCCAGGTATCGAACTTGGCGACTACATCGAGGAACCGCTGGAGCCGATCGATTTCGGCCGCATCGGGGCGCAGGCGGCCAAACAGGTCATTTTGCAGCGCATCCGCGATGCCGAGCGCGAGCAGGTGTTGAACGATTTCCTCGAACGCAAGGAATTTCTTGTGTCCGGTTCCATCAAGCGCATGGAACGGGGCAACGCGATCATCGAAGTGGGCCGCATGGAAGCGGTGTTGCCGCGCGATCAGCAGATTCCGCGCGAAAACCTGCGCGTGGGCGACCGGGTCAAGGCGTACCTGCTGAAAATCGATCGCAGCGCGCGCGGGCCGCAGTTGATTCTGTCGCGCACGGCGCCCGAGTTTCTGATGAAGCTCTTTGAGCTGGAGGTTCCGGAAATCGAGGACGGCCTGCTCGAAGTCAAGGGCTGCGCGCGCGATCCGGGCCTGCGTGCAAAGATCGCGGTGAAGTCGAACGATCCGCGCATCGATCCGATCGGAACCTGCGTCGGCTTGCGCGGGTCGCGCGTGACGGCGGTGCGTAACGAAATCAGCGGCGAACAGATCGACATCATCGTCTGGGCGCCCGATCCCGCGCAGTTCGTCATCGCCGCGCTGCAGCCGGCCGCGATCGTGTCCATCGTCGTCGATGAAGAGGCGCACGCAATGGATGTGGTGGTGGATGAAAGCAATCTCGCCATTGCCATCGGCCGCAGCGGTCAGAACGTGAAGCTGGCGTCCGATCTGACGCAGTGGACGATCAATCTGATGAGTGAGCAGGAGTCGGCGGAAAAGTCCGAGCAGGAGCAGACCACGCTACGCGGTCTGTTCATCGACAAGCTCGACGTGGATGAAGAATTGGCCGATATCCTTATCGACGAGGGTTTCTCCTCGCTGGAGGAAATCGCCTACGTGCCGCTCGCCGAAATGCTCGAAATCGAAGCGTTCGACGAGGACACGGTCAACGAGTTGCGTAACCGTGCGCGTAACGTTTTGCTGACCGAAGCGATTGCGACCGAGGAGCAGCTTGAGAACGTTTCCGACGATTTGCTCAACCTCGACGGCATGGACAGAACGCTGGCCAGCGTTCTTGCGCAGAAAGGTATCCGTACCCGGGACGATCTGGCCGACCTCGCGGTCGACGAATTGATCGAGGTGGCCGGGGTGAACCAGGAAAAGGCTGCGGCACTGATCTCGGTGGCCCGTGCGCACTGGTTCGAAGAATGAGGGGAGGGCAGCAATGGAACAGATGAGCGTGACCCAGTTTGCCGGCGAACTGAAAATGCCGGCGGCAGCGTTGCTCGAGCAACTCAAGCGTGCCGGCGTCGATAAGACCGGTGCCAGTGATCTGCTGTCCGAGCAAGATAAGACCCGGCTGCTCGATTATCTTCGCCGCGCCCACGGCGGTACTGAATCCAAAGGCAAGATTACGTTGACTCGCAAGCAGACCAGCGAGATCCGGTCTACCGATTCGACCGGGCGTGCACGTACGGTGCAGGTGGAAGTGCGCAAGAAGCGCACTTTCGTCAAGCGCGACGAATTGCCCGTGGATACGGCGAATGCCGATGCGCTGACAGTGGCTGAAGAGGAACTCGTTGTTGTCGAAGCCGTGTCCGCCGAAGTGGTGGAGCCTGTGGTCGAGGTGCCCGAGCCCGTCGCGGTGCCGGAGCCTGTAGTGGCCGAGGCCGTGCCCGAACCGGAACCGGCTGTCGCCGTCGCCGAACCTGTTTCCGCCGAAGCTGTTCCAGCCGAGGTTGTGCCTGAGCAGGAAACCGTGGTGGCGGAAGAGTCCCCCGCCGCTGCGCCTGTGCGTGCCAAGCCGGTGAGCATTACGTCCTTGTTGAGCGAGGAAGAAATCGCCTCGCGGGAGAAGGAGGCGCGGCGCCATCGCGAACTGCTCGAACGCCAGACCGCCGACCTGCGCGCCCGCCAGGAACGGGAAGCCGCCGCCAAGGCGGCTGTCGAAGCGCGTCGCGTCGAGGAAGAAACGCGGCAGGCCAACGCCCGCGCGGAAGCGCAACGCAAGGAAGAGGCGGCAAAGACGGCAACCACGAAGACCGCGGCCGCGAAGACCACTACCGGTACGCTCCACCGCCCGGCCAAGACCGAAGACAAGGCGGCTACCAAGGACACCAAGCGCGGCGTTCGCGAGAACGACAGCGCCAAGCGCCGCGGGATCAAAAGCCGTGGCGAGGTCGGTGGCGTGGCCGGTAACTCATGGCGCGGCGCCAAGGGTGGCGGGCGCCATGGCGGCGGGCGTCATCAGGACGATCACCAGAGCTTCCAGGCGCCCAGCGAGCCGATCGTGCGCGAAGTGCACGTGCCGGAAACCATCACGGTTGCCGATCTTGCCCACAAGATGGCGGTAAAGGCGACCGAGGTCATCAAGGTGTTGATGAAGATGGGCTCGATGGTCACGATCAACCAGGTGCTGGACCAGGAAACGGCCATGATTCTGGTCGAGGACATGGGGCATCGGGCGCTTGCCGCCAAGCTCGACGATCCGGATGCCTTCCTCGAAGAGCACGATGAGCACAAGGATGCCGAGGTGTTGCCGCGCGCGCCGGTGGTTACCGTCATGGGGCACGTCGACCACGGCAAGACCTCGTTGCTCGATTACATCCGGCGCGCCAAGGTGGCTGCGGGCGAGGCTGGCGGCATTACCCAGCATATCGGCGCGTATCACGTCGAGACGCCACGCGGCATGCTGACCTTCCTCGATACGCCGGGCCACGAGGCCTTTACGGCGATGCGGGCGCGTGGCGCCAAGGCGACCGACATCGTCATCCTGGTGGTGGCTGCCGACGATGGCGTGATGCCGCAGACGCGCGAGGCCATTCACCATGCCAAGGCGGCCGAGGTGCCGCTGGTGGTGGCGATCACCAAGGTCGACAAGCCGGAAGCGAATCCGGATCGGGTCAAGCAGGAATTGGTGAGCGAGAGCGTGATTCCCGAGGAGTACGGCGGCGACACCATGTTCGTTCCCGTGTCGGCCAAGAGCGGCGAAGGGATCGATGCGCTGCTCGAAGCGGTACTGCTGCAGGCCGAGGTGTTGGAACTGACCGCGGCGGTGGATGCGCCGGCCAAGGGGTTGATCGTCGAAGCGCGCCTCGACAAGGGGCGTGGTCCGGTTGCCTCGCTGCTGGTGCAGTCCGGTACGCTGAGAAAAGGGGATGTCCTGCTCGCTGGCGCCACTTTCGGCCGTATCCGCGCGATGCTCGACGAAAACGGCAAGCCCATCGACGAAGCGGGGCCATCGATTCCGGTGGAAATCCTCGGTTTGTCCGACGTTCCTGCCGCGGGCGACGAGGCCATCATGCTGGCCGACGAGAAGAAGGCGCGGGAAATCGCCCTGTTCCGTCAGGGTAAGTTCCGCGACGTGAAACTGGCCAAGCAACAGGCCGCGAAGCTGGAAAATATGTTCGACCAGATGGCCGAAGGCGAAACCAAAAGCCTGTCGCTCATCATCAAGGCCGACGTTCAGGGTTCGCAAGAGGCGTTGGTGCAATCGTTGGTCAAGCTCTCGACCGAAGAGGTGCGCGTCAACGTCATCCACGGCGCTGTCGGCGCGATTTCCGAATCCGACGTCAACCTGGCTCAGGCTTCGGGCGCCGTCATCGTCGGCTTCAATACCCGTGCCGATGCCGGTGCGCGCAAACTGGCCGAAACCTTCGGTGTCGATATCCGCTACTACAACATCATCTACGACGCGGTCGACGAGGTGAAAGCCGCCCTGTCCGGTATGTTGTCGCCGGAGCAGCGCGAAGAAGTCATCGGTCTGGTCGAGATCCGGCAGGTGTTCACCATTTCCAGGGTCGGTTCGGTGGCTGGCTGCTATGTGCTCGAAGGCATGGTCAAGCGCAACGCCTCGGTGCGTCTGCTGCGCAACCATACGGTGGTCTGGTCGGGCGAACTGGAGTCGCTCAAGCGTTTCAAGGACGACGTCAAGGAAGTCAAGTTCGGCTACGAGTGTGGCTTGCAGTTGAAGAACTACAACGACATCGAAGTCGGCGACCAGTTGGAAGTGTTCGAGGTCAAAGAGATCGCGCGGACCCTGTAAGCGATGCCCAAGGAATATTCCCGCAGCCAGCGCGTGGTGGAGCAGATCCGCCGCGAGCTGGCCGAGTTGATCCGGCTGGAAGTCAAGGATCCGCGTGTCGGCTTCATTACCTTGACCGATGTCGAGATCACGCCCGATTACGCCCATGCCAAGGTTTTTTTTACTGCAATGGGTGGAGAGGAGAGCGTTCCCGATATATTGCAGGGTTTGCGTCGCGCGGGTGGTTTCCTGCGACGCGAACTTGGCCGGCGGATTCGGTTGCATACGATCCCCGAACTGCACTTTCACTACGACCGCTCGGTTGAAGAGGGCAGCCGCTTGTCCCGGCTCATCGACGATACGGTAAAGGAAGACGAAGCCCGTCACCGCAACGACGTCGATACCGACGACTGACGCGCAGCAGGCGTTCGGCAGATACTTTTTCCCCATGCAGCGCAAAATCGTACGCCGCACCATTGATGGCGTTCTGTTGCTCGACAAGCCTTCAGGGGTGACGTCCAACGCTGCTCTGCAGACTGCCCGTCGCCTGCTCAATGCGGCCAAGGCAGGGCATACCGGAACACTCGATCCGATGGCGAGCGGTTTGCTGCCGCTTGCGTTTGGCGAGGCGACAAAGTTTTCGCAGATGCTGCTCGATGCGGACAAAACCTACGCTGCCACCGTTCGCCTGGGCATCGAAACCGATAGCGGCGATGCGGACGGGGCGGTGCTCGGTACGCGCCCTGTCGAAGTGTCGGAGGCGGGCCTGATCGAGGTGCTGAAGCGTTTCCGGGGCGAAATCGAGCAAATGCCGCCCATGTATTCGGCGCTCAAGCGCAACGGCAAGCCGTTGTACGAATATGCGCGCGCAGGTATCGAAATCGAGCGCGAGACGCGCCGCGTGCGTATCCATGAGCTTGATCTGGAAGCATTCGACGGTGATTGCTTCCGCATCCGTGTGGCATGCAGCAAAGGCACCTACATCCGGAGCCTGGCGATGGACATTGGTACCGCGCTGGGGTGTGGTGCGCATCTGAGCGCCTTGCGTCGAACACGCATCGGTGTGTTCGACGTGGAGGATGCCGTGTCGCTGCAAATTCTGGAAGCGGCGGATCTGATCGAACGGGATCGCCTGCTAGCGCCGCCGGATGTGCTCGTCAGTGCTTTCGAACGCGTCGAACTCGATGGCGAGCAGACCACTGCCATCCTGCACGGCCAGCCGCTACGCTTCGCGCCTTCCGGTAAAGGCATCGTCCGCCTGTATGGCGCAGGGAAGTTCCTTGGCCTGGCGGAATGGCACGACGACGGCAGGTTGTGGGCGAAACGCCTCATCACCACGGGAATCGCGGCATAAACAATGCCTTAACGATTGAGTTTCCTGTTTAGTAGCGGGTATAATCCCCCGCTTCCGATTGGCAGAACGAAAAGAGTAAATACACCTATGGCTCTCGATACCGCTACCAAAGCGAAAGTCGTTTCCGAATACCAGCGCGCTCCTGGCGACACCGGTTCGCCCGAAGTGCAAGTGGCATTGTTGACTACGCGCATCAACGGGCTGACCGGCCACTTCAAGGAGCACGGCAAGGATCATCACTCCCGCCGTGGCCTGCTCAAAATGGTCAGCCAGCGTCGCAAGCTGCTCGATTATCTGAAAGGGACCAACGCCGACAGCTATCGCGCCCTGATCGAGCGTTTGGGTCTGCGCAAATAAAGAACCGCTGATCGTGACGAGCCCGCCAGCACCTGCCAGGTTGGCTTGAGCCAGCAAAGCCGGGGCGAACCCGCCAGGGTCGTGCCGGCTTTTCCGTTTCTGGCGCATTCGTCCGTGTGCTCGTCGTCGCAGCCGTGGTTGGCTGCAACCCTTGTATAAAAAGGAAGCTTCCCTTGCCTACCGCCATCAAGAAAACATTTACCTACGGCGCCCATACCGTCACGCTCGAAACCGGCGAGATTGCTCGCCAGGCCGGCGGCGCCGTGATCGTCAATATGGACGACACCGTCGTTCTGGCTACGGTCGTGGGCGCGAAAGACGCCAAACCGGGACAGGACTTTTTCCCGCTGACTGTCGACTACGTCGAAAAATTCTATGCCGCCGGCCGTATTCCCGGCGGCTTTTTCAAGCGCGAAGGCCGTCCGACCGAAAAGGAAACACTGACCTCGCGCCTGATCGACCGGCCGATCCGTCCGCTGTTCCCGGATGGTTTCTATAACGAAGTCCAAGTCATCGTGACCGTGCTGTCGCTCAACCCGGAAGTCGACGGCGACATCCCGGCCATGATCGGCGCTTCCGCCGCGCTGGCGATCTCCGGCATTCCGTTCGACGGTCCGATCGGCGCCGCGCGGGTCGGCTACGCCAACGGGCAGTACATCCTCAATCCGACCACCACGCAACTCGGTATGAGCGAGCTGAATCTGGTCGTTGCGGGTACCGAAGCCGCAGTGCTGATGGTGGAGTCCGAAGCGCAGGAGTTGTCCGAGGCGGCCATGCTTGGCGCCGTTGTTTTCGGTCACGAGCAGATGCAGGCGGTGATCCGCGCCATCAACGAACTCGTCGAAGTTGCCGGCAAGCCGGAATGGAACTGGCAGCCGCCGGCCAAGAACGAAGCCTTGATCGCACGCGTGAGCGAGATTGCCCGCGCCGATGTCGACGGGGCCTTCCGCATCACCAGCAAGCAGGCGCGTACCGAGCGCTTGAGCGAGATCCGCAAGAGCACAGTTGCCGCGCTGACCGCTGGTACGGACACCCCGCCGTCGGAAAACGAGATCAAGGATCTGCTGTTCAATCTCGAATCCGACATTGTGCGCAGCCGCATTCTCAACGGTGAACCGCGTATCGACGGGCGCGACACCCGTACCGTACGCCCCATCGACATCCGCGTCGGCGTACTGCCGCGCACGCATGGCTCGGCGTTGTTCACGCGCGGTGAAACGCAGGCGCTGGTCGTCACCACGCTTGGCACCGGTCGCGACGAACAGATCATCGACGCCATTGCCGGCGAATACCGCGAACGTTTCATGCTGCATTACAACTTCCCGCCGTTCTCCACCGGAGAAACAGGCCGCTTCGGCGTCACCAAACGGCGCGAGATCGGCCACGGCCGCCTGGCCAAGCGTGCGCTGTTGGCGATGCTGCCCAGCAGCGACGAATTCGGCTACGCCATTCGCGTCGTTTCCGAGATCACCGAATCGAACGGTTCCAGTTCGATGGCCTCCGTGTGCGGCGGCTCGCTTGCGCTGATGGATGCCGGGGTGCCGATGAAGAATCACGTTGCCGGCATCGCCATGGGCCTGATCAAGGACGGCAACCGTTTTGCTGTGCTGACCGATATCCTGGGTGACGAGGATCACCTCGGCGACATGGACTTCAAGGTGGCCGGCACCGAAAACGGCGTCACCGCGTTGCAGATGGACATCAAAATCCAGGGCATCACCAAGGAAATCATGCAGGTCGCGCTGAGTCAGGCAAAGGAAGGCCGCATGCATATCCTCGGCCATATGAAAGCCGCGCTGGGTTCCAACCGTGGCGAGGTGTCCGAGTTCGCACCGCGCATGATGACGATGAAGATCAATCCGGAAAAAATCCGCGATGTCATCGGCAAGGGCGGAGCGGTGATTCGCGCATTGCAGGAAGAAACCGGCACGGTCATCGAGATCGAGGACGATGGCAACATCACCATTTCCTCCGTATCGGCGGAAGGCGCGCAAAATGCCAAGACGAAGATCGAGGAAATCACTGCCGAGGTCGAAGTGGGCAAGGTCTACGAAGGCACGGTCGTGCGCCTGCTGGAGTTTGGCGCCATCGTCAATATCCTGCCGGGGCGCGACGGCCTGCTGCACGTTTCCCAGATCGCCAACGAGCGGGTGAATAACGTGGCCGACTACGTGAAAGAAGGCCAGACCGTTCGCGTCAAAGTGCTGGAAACGGACGAGCGCGGCAAGATTCGCCTGAGCATGAAGGCGCTGCTGAGCGAAAACCCCGCAGGTTGATCCGCTTGGCGGAAAAACACAAAGGGTGCTTCGGTGCCCTTTCAGGTTGCTGACGAACCCCCGGTTTTCCGGGGGTTTTGTTTTTTTGTGGGCTGATATCTGTTCGAGGGCGTTGTTCAGCGATGCGCATACTCGAAGCGATAGAACCGCTTCGGCGTGGCGACTTGAGCCCAGAGACGGCATACAAGTCGTAAAAATGGGGGGCGTGGCGCATTGGCCTTGTGCGCGAGCAGTAAGGTGATCTTCTTCATGTTCTGGTAAGCGGCTGAGAGTAGGCACTGGGCCAGTACCCCGGCCAAGCCCCGGTAGCGTGCGTGGCGATGACCATGCAGTTCTTTGGCGTGTTGGCAAGGTCGCGTCGACCGTTTCCTTGCATGGGGCCATTGAGCCGCTTGCACAATTCGGTCAGACGGTTGGCGTCGATCTGTTTCTTGTAGCGTTCCTACACATGGCGGGCGGGCAGTTTCTGGTGATTGCGGCTCTGGGTGCATTGGCTGCGCATCGGGCGCGAACCACACTGGGTTGGTTCGGAAGACATACTCTCAATAGCAGTTGCGGTTGCTGTCACGGTAGAGCACCTGCTCGCTTGGGCACCGGTACGTGTCGGTAGCTGGGTCGTAACGGTAGTCGCGCTTGTAGAAGTAGCCCGGTGGTGAGTGGAATGGCGGTAGCCCATGACCGCGTAGAGGTCGCGCTCGATCAGACCCTTGCATACGTACGGAGTAAAGTGGTCCGCATCGAGCTTGACGGCTCCGGTGGGTAGAGCGAAACGCGTGCGTCCAGGTAGGGGTTGCTGTCATGGACATTGCCGGGCGCGACGTGGATATCGACGATCAGCGTATGCACACCATCGACCGTGCGGCGATCCAGGTAGAAAAAACCACCGGTTTGCTCCGCGCACCATGAAAATATGGGATCAAACTCCTAGCGAAGCCGCTTACGGATTATTTCCGGCGGCGTCGCTGCATTGACCCGGCGTGTTCCCGTTGGTGCTAACGGTACGTCAGATAGCGGCTCGAACAGTTCTGCGAGCGTCACTCCCAACGCATAACAAATATTCGCCAGTGTTTCGACTGAAGGATTTGCCACGCCTCTTTCAATGGCGGAGATATACGTGCGATCGACGTGTGCGTCGAAGGCCAGCGTTTCTTGCGATTTGTTGGCTGCGTGGCGGCATTGCTTGAGCCGCCTTCCAAGCGCAACGGAAATGGCGGAGGGCTGATTCACAGAGCGCACGGAAGTCATGCCGAGCAGGATGCCTGAGCTGTAGATTCATTCACTACAGTGTTTACTCATCAATTAATGTAGACTATATTAGTCATTCATAAGAAAATGCTCGCTATGTGAGAACCCTATATGGGCATCTCTGTGCGTCTGTACGGACATCTTGAAGTTGATATTCATCGCACGTCGAATCTGGTATCGATCCGGCACGGTGAAGTTCGACTTTTGTAGTGCTGATCCTGCTTCCAGGGTTTGATGGTCAAGCATTTGGCATAAAAACTTCACTGTGCCGGATCAATAGCGCAGGATGATGATCTGGAAGCGAAGGTGAAGAAGGCTGATCCTCCGAAGTGAACTCGATTGCGGAATTTCATTTTTGTGCGGCGTTTTTCACGGAAGATTGTTTATTTCCGTGATAAAAAATGAATAACACCGGTGCTTTGTATTTGTCTTGATGTTTATTCGAAAATTAAATTAATTGATTTAATCTTGTATCTGCATGATTTATCTGTATTTTTGATGGGAATAAGAGTTTCCAGATTGTTTTCGTTTCAATGATTGCAGAAGGCGGAATGGCCTGTTTTTTGCTCATGATCGATTGAGACGAAATATAAATCTGTGAGCGCTATCAGCCTGAAAACAAATTGGCCTACAAAATAAAGCGCATAAATTTGATTTTCATCAATTGGTGTGTTTGTTGATTTTTGCTAAAATCTTAAAAAGACTAATAGCGTTGTTGCATTGAATTCCGTCAAAAACAAGATTGAGGGAATTGGTCGGCTGTTTGTCTTTTACGGTTAATCAGATTTTTATGGCCCGGTGACAATGAAAAATTTCATGTCAGACGAACCCGATATTTTTGTCGATCCCGGTTTTGCCACTCCGCTTCGCAATGGTTTCGATTTTCCGGACAATTTCCGAGGTTCGGCGATGGCAGCGCTACTTGCCTGCCGCGTTGAGCGACAGCCGAATGATTTGCGTATTCATGTTCAGCGTATCTGCCATGCTGCGGCCATCGGAGAGACTGAAGAGCAGGCGCAGGCATTGGCAGACCTGTTCATCGTTCTTGGTGCCAAAGGCGTGGGGCTACGTGCAAGGATGTTGAAAGGATATGGCGAAAAAATTCCTCCGGCATGGAAGGCCTTATTGTATGGCCGCTTCATTTCCGGACTCGACGCCTATGTGCCGCTGCCGGCGCGTTCGCGTTTGACGGCGGGTACTCGAGGGCGGCGACATTTCATCGCCTTGAAAAAAGAGGATGAGGCAAGAATAGGTGCGGAGGGAAGGGATTTTCGTCCGGCTCGGGAAATCATGCTGGATCTGATCAATAGCGGCCGATTGAGTGATGCGTGTCTTATGCTCGAAAGTGAGTTGAAAAAAATAGATGACAGGCAATGGGAGGAAAACGCTGTTGAGCTGATTCGGCTATACCGCTATATGGATGATGGGGAAGCGCGTGCGAATGGCTGTTTGAACACGTTGCTGCGGTTGTCGCCTGCCAAGGCCGAGCAGTGGGCTGCTCTGCGTTCGAGGAACGTTGGATCGTGAACGATAGTGTGGTGTTGACCAACTTCCATCGCATTTTTGCCGTCGGTTTTGGCGTACGCCTTTTGGCTATGCTGAAAGCGATACTGGAACGTTATGGGGAGAAAGAGTTTGCTTTGTCCCCGGCGGAAGAAGCCGATATTTTGTTGGTCAACGGCGATATCCTGGACATTGCGGCAGTAGTCCAGAAGTTGCGGGCTACGCGGTTGTTACCGGCTATCGTGGTGAGTACGCAGTCGCGCCAGGATATTCCAGATGCTTTGAGCTTGCTCAGCCCGCTTACGGCTCAGTCGCTTTTGGGCGCGTTACGCGACGTTGCGCAAGCGATCGAGACGCGGATCGGCGACCCCGTATTGGGCGCATCACCCGCGGTCAAGCCTCCGCCGGTGACAGTGCCACATGTGGCAGCGCCTTCGGAACGCGCCTCTACGCAAGAACAATATGCAGGAACAGGAAAAAATGCCGTGCTCGGTGGAAAACCGACGACTGGAATGGTGCCCCCCAGTTCTACGGAAAATGGTGGAAGTGCGAGCCGTGCAGTACATGCCGCCAGGCAGCTCGAAAACGAGCTGGGTAGCCCTGACAATCGAGGTGGACTCCTGCACGACGTCGACCTGCGTGACCCAGCGCAGCTCGAGCGTGTGTATTTCAATCCCGCCGGTTTCCTAAGTGAATATCTGCGCGGCGCACTGAATTCCGAAAATGCTCCACGAATTATCGAACTGACGGTTGATGACAAGCTGCTGGTGTTCGATTTCATTCGCAATCGCTGGGGTGGCGATCTGAACGAACAGGAACTGAGCGCGCTTTGCCTGAGACCGTTGCTTTCTTCCCCGGATATCCGCTTTCTGGACGAATTATCCGGAGAAATGCGCGCGGGAGGGCGTGATGAAACGGTAGCGGCACAGACCGATTTTTCTCGTAGCCGTCATTCGATCCCGCTTCATCGTACCCAGCGCGCCGAATTTGTTCTGGCTCAGATCGGATTGTGGTGTACACGCGGGCATTTGCCGAAGGGAACGGATGTGCATGCACCTTTGTTTTTGCGATATTGGCCGAATCTTCCGCAATTGCCTCGTACGCCGGGGGCGATGCGGATCGCCGCGCTGTGGGCGCAGCGTCCGTGTTCCTTGGCCAAGGTCGTCGAGTTGACAGGTCTGCCGCAGCGGCATGTGTTCGCTTTTTATGCTATTTGCGATGCCCTTTGCCTGTTCGTGAAGCGGCCGACGACGTCGATCGTAACCCCCTCGGCCCGCGCCGAGAGCGAGTCATTGCCGGCAAGAGAGCCGGCGGCAACGCACGGCTTCTTGCGGAGGTTGCTGCAAAAAATCTGGCCGAACAGCAACGACGCCTGACCGAATTTAGGAAAGAACACGGATGGATCAATACAAGTTGATATTTTCGGGGCCGGTCGGTGTGGGGAAGACCACCGCCGTTGCGGCGCTTTGCCAAGGGGTGCTGCTGACCACGGAAGAAGCCGCATCCGACATGACGAAGCTGCGCAAGGATACGACCACGGTAGCGTTCGATTACGGTTGCGTCGAGCTCGAAAGTGGCGAACGTTTGCATGTATATGGTACGCCGGGGCAGGAACGCTTCGATTTCATGTGGGATATTTTGACGGTTGGCGGCCTGGGGTTGATTTTGTTGTTGGACAACAGCCGGCCTGCGCCCCTCAACGATCTGCGTTTTTTCGTTTCCGCTTTCCGGGATTTCATCGGCAAGACCGGGTTGGTGATCGGCGTGACCCGGACCGATGACCATCCGTTGCCTGGGCTTGGCGAATATCGTCGGGAAAGCGTGGCATTGGGGCTGCGCTGCCCGATTTTCGAGGTTGATGCGCGTGTTCGGGAAAATGTGCTGATGATGGTACAGGCGCTGCTTTATCAGTTGGATCCGGAATTGACAGCATAGGCGGCCGATTTGTGCGTTATCGCTTGGATTTGAAATCAGGGGAGCGACTGTTGCCGACTCCGTCGGGGGCCTACCATGCCGCCTGCACGGAGCAGCCGAAACGAGTGCGCGGCCTGCTGTTTGCTTTGATGGAGAAAAATGCGGGGCAGTACGTCAGTCCAGGCGCCTTGGCGGCTTGTTTGGAAGAAACCGAGGATGAAACGCTCGATCTTCTTCATACGTTGCAAACGCTTGGTTTCATAGAGGCCGGGGCCGATACATGTGGCGCGCCTTCCGGGCCATTGGAAAAAGTCTTGCCGCCGCTGCTATTACCTTTGTCCAGTAGCGGCAAGGCCTTGCTGTCCGATAACCAGGGACTCTATATCGCCAATGTGGGTTTTACCCACGAAACGGCGGAGGAGTTATCGGCGTTGGGTGCCGACCTGGCTGCGCTGCATGAGCGCCATCGCTACCTGATCAGTCGCAATCTGGGCTTGCATACCGAGGCATGGGGGTTGCTGGACGCCAGTGGTGGAAGTCGTATCGGTTTTTGGCCGCTTCATATCGGCGAAACCGAATTCAATCTTGTCATCGCGGATGTTCCGTATCTGAACCAGCCAGCTTTCCGTGACCTTGTATGGGCGCTGAGCCAACGCTACGCGCAATCGAAATGACAGCTTCTTTTCAACCCTGATGGCGGCGCTCGTATCCGTTGATCGATCCGAACCCTGCCACTCACTTATAGCAAGAGGATAATCGCTATGCGTCAAGACATGTTCACTTCCATTCTCAGCGAGCTCAACGGCAGTTCAGCTGATATCGAAGCATCGGCAGTGATTTCCACTGATGGTCTGATGATGGCCTCATTGTTGCCCGCTGGCTTGGACGAAGACCGGGTTGGTGCGATGAGCGCGGCCATGCTTTCTCTCGGCGGACGTATCGCCAAGGAATTGGCACGGGGAGATTTGGAGCAGGTATTGGTCAAGGGTGATAGTGGCTATGTATTGATGACCAGCGCCGGCAGTGAGGCGGTGCTCTCGGTAATCGCCAAGCCACAGGCGCGCTTGGGATTGATTTTCCTGGATGTGAAGCGGGCGGCTGCCGCGATCAAGCAGATTCTCTAAGGTATCGGGAAGACGAGCCGGAAGTTCCGTTTGTTTCGGGCCGCCCTGGAAAGATGGGCGGAGACAGTCCGTCGATGATGGGCCTGGGCCGAAGCATGGAGGTACTCGGCGTGCATTCGGATTTCTCGGCGCATGGCAGGCAGTGCGTGTTTTTTCGTTGCCGACGATTCCGGGGACAGAACGGTCGTACACGCTACTTTTTCCGCTTTCCGTAATGAGGTCGAACGATCATGACAGATAATGCAACTCTATGCCGTTTCAGCGTTTGCCCGCACGATACGGCCAAGAATCAGGTGGCTTGGTTTACCCTGAATACCTATTTGCAGCGCAAGCTCGACGTACGCATGCGTTTCGAGCCGCAAGACAACCTCCTCGCCGAACGGGAATTCGTGCTTTCGACGCCGCATAATCTGGTGTACGCGAATCCGTACAGCGCACATTGCTTTGCGGAGCAAGGCTTTATCCCCATCGCGCGTCCTGCCGGAGTCAACGATGAAGCCTTTTTGATTGCACGAACGGAATTTGATCTTGCCTCCGCCGCGCGCCCGATCAGGATTGCCAGCGCGACCGACAAGCTGATTGTCCATCCGTTGGGTATGACGCTGCTGCCTGAGCTTGGATTGAATGCGGACGACGTCGTTTTCAACATGTGCGGCAATCACATGAATGCAGTCAAATCGGTTCTCAACGGCACCGACCAGATGGGTTTCGTGTTCAATGAAACCTGGGCCGGCCTGAACAACAGTACCCGCACCGCATTCAAGGTGCTTGGCGAAACGAAGAATGGCATGGCTTTCCATTGCTTCATGGTCGGCCCTGCCTGGGGTGGGGAGGTTGCCCGCGTTCAGGCCGCTCTGTGCGGCATGGCAGATGATCCGAGCGGAAAAACCATTCTTGACGAACTCGGGTTTCACGCCTTGGAACCGATCGATGTTTCCGCGCTGGAGAAACTCAAAACGCTGATTTCCTGATCCAGTTGTCGCGGAGTGGGGGGGGGGGGGGGGGGGGAAGACGCCCCCCCCCACCCACACACAAAAGAGTATGGGGAGGGGGGGA
>JAVBSY010000025.1:0-64617 GCA_031556475.1 Azoarcus sp. | reverse complement strand
CGCAGCTAATTTGCCAGTTAATGCGACGTATTTTCTGAGCTGCCTATACGGCAGTGAAGGGAAATAGCATATAACGCTATCATCACTAAATTTTCTGAGCTGCCTATACGGCAGTGAAGACATAGCACGCGGCCACCCCGGAGACCGGCAGTTTCTGAGCTGCCTATACGGCAGTGAAGCTTTCCATCTTCGCGCCCAACGGTGCGCACATTTTCTGAGCTGCCTATACGGCAGTGAAGCCGGACAAGGACCGCAATGCATGGGTGCAGATTTTCTGAGCTGCCTATACGGCAGTGAAGTATCTCCGGTTTGTCAGTGGGGCCGCGATCTGCTTTCTGAGCTGCCTATACGGCAGTGAAGTTTTCAGCCAGCCCATGCCGGCTTGCCGAAAATTTCTGAGCTGCCTATACGGCAGTGAAGACGTTCCACGCGAACACCAGTGTTCTCCAGCATTTCTGAGCTGCCTATACGGCAGTGAAGCGCACCACACCCAGGGGTTGGCGTCCCACGAATTTCTGAGCTGCCTATACGGCAGTGAAGATCAGCCCGCACTTGTTGAGCCGCAGCGTGCCTTTCTGAGCTGCCTATACGGCAGTGAAGCTTACCTCACATTCCGAAGCGTCCGAGCGCCCTTTCTGAGCTGCCTATACGGCAGTGAAGCATAAGCCACATGCGCCAGCGCCTCGTCACTCTTTCTGAGCTGCCTATACGGCAGTGAAGTTAATACGGCGTCATTGTGTCAAGGTGACTTCTTTCTGAGCTGCCTATACGGCAGTGAAGAGCAGGCGCTTTTACCGCCATTTCTGCGTACGTTTCTGAGCTGCCTATACGGCAGTGAAGGATGGGAACGGAGGCTAAGGGCATCGATTGGTTTTCTGAGCTGCCTATACGGCAGTGAAGTAATCGTGAATGGCCGTGGCGGCGTGATCGTTTTTCTGAGCTGCCTATACGGCAGTGAAGAGGCCGGGCGCGAGCACGATCACAGAGCCTGTTTTCTGAGCTGCCTATACGGCAGTGAAGTAAGACAAGGCCCGGCCAACCCCCGCTGATGATTTCTGAGCTGCCTATACGGCAGTGAAGGACAAAGAAAATAAGCGAGACGACAGCCAAAATTTCTGAGCTGCCTATACGGCAGTGAAGATTCTTGTTGCTTTGGTGTCTGCGCTTGGGATTTTCTGAGCTGCCTATACGGCAGTGAAGGACGTAGATGGCGTCAAACACTATTTCGCAAATTTCTGAGCTGCCTATACGGCAGTGAAGACTCACATTTGCATAGCAACTAAAATTGATACTTTCTGAGCTGCCTATACGGCAGTGAAGGGCAGCGTAGAACTGTCTTGGTCATGCTTAATTTTCTGAGCTGCCTATACGGCAGTGAAGGGAAGCAATTGATGGGCTACGGTATTGACATTTTTCTGAGCTGCCTATACGGCAGTGAAGATCGGAAACCCGCGCCGGCTGAGGTTCCAGCGTTTCTGAGCTGCCTATACGGCAGTGAAGCTCCTCATCGATCTGATTCCAATCGAGCGCGATTTCTGAGCTGCCTATACGGCAGTGAAGTAGCCCAACAAAGGTGGGAATGCCTTTGCTGCCGGCATTCCCGCCCGTTTTGATGGGCTAGACCCTTTCCCTATCACTCTTGTCAAGTCTTTGTTTTTATTGGCCTCCTGCGTGTCCGCCAAAAAAGGGTCAAAACCACGGCACGGTGGCCGAGGTACTCAGGCCATAGGCGTTGAATGTGCCGGGGATCGGTTTGTCGCAGCAGGGCGTGTGTTCGATGAACAGACGGTAGGGTTGGCTAGTGCTCTGGCTGTGCAGGTTGAGGAAGGGTAGGTTCAGCCGTTTTTCGACCGAATCTGGGATGCGTGCCTGGGCTTCCTGCTCGGTCCAACCGTGGCGTTTCATTTGGCGGCGGCGGATGCGCTCGGCGCTGCTATGGGTTTGCCGGCGGGTGACGACGCGGTATTGGGTGTTGGGCGGAACCGGGCGTGGTTCCGTGGCCGTTACGTAGTCGCCCAGGCTCGCCAGCCAGTCGAGTGCCATCAGTTGTCGCAGGCGTTCGCCCTTGCCGTGCAGCCGTAGAGTGTCGCCGAGCGTGGGGCGGTACGCCTGGCGGGCGCTGTCGGCGGCGCGGGGGGTGTCGTCCCGAGCGGGCTGTGCACCCGGGCGGAAGTGCGGGAAGCTGATGCCGATATCGCCGCCGCCGAGGCGGGCCAAGACCAGATGCAGCTTGCCGCCCAGGCTGTTCAGGATGTGCGCCGTGGCGATGTCCGGGTCGGGGCGCACGCGCAGGTCGATGTAGTGGTCCATGGCTCAACCTGCCTCGCCGAACACGCCACCGCGGATCAGCACCGCCACCACATAGTGTTGGTCGCCGAGCGCTTCCGGCGCCTTGCCCTTGACGATCCAGTTGTCGAGCAGGGTGTAGAAATCGGCTTTTTCCTTGGGCTGGCGGTAAGCTTTGCCTTGGGTGGTCACCGAGCCGTAGGGCTCCACGGCGATGGGGCCGAGTTCGCTGGTGCCGGGGTACCAGGTGTCGATACTGCGGATGGCATTGCCGAGTTTTTGCGAGTGAATGCCGGCGATGTCACTCACTGCGTACAGCGTTTTGCTCTTGTCGCCGCGCCCACGGTCGAGGATCAATTCCTGCGAAGGAAACACCTCTTGCCCGCGACCTAGGCGGACATAGGCGGTCACTCCGAGCAGGACGTGCTGCTCGCCGTACAGGCCATTGGCGATTAGCGTGGATAGTTCGCCCAGTGCTTTTTGCGTTGCGCCGTTCACTTGCGGCTCGAAGCTGCGCAGGGAAAGCGACAGGGCATCGAAGGTCCAGCGTTGCGTGGCCTTGCCGCCGGTCAGTTGCTCGATGGTCACTTCCACCTGTTCCGCGCCGATGCGGTTGCGCCACAGAAAACGGCCATTGGCGAGGTTGCAGGCGTAGCGGCGGGCCAGTTCGCCAAAGCCGTTTTCCTGCACATAGCCAAGAATGGTTTCTTCCAGGCGCTTGCGGTATTCGGCATCGTTGCAGGCCGAAGGCGTGCCGGTGCCGGCCAGCACACGCAGGGTGAAGTGCACTTTCAGCGTATCGGCATCGTGCGGCAGTGTAGCGACATCGACGGTTTGCAGATTCGGGTTTTCGATTGCGGCGTCGAGTTTGGCCGGGTCGGGCGCTTCGTCTTTTTTATTGGTTTTAAAGCGGTTGGAAATGGTGCCACGCACGGATTTCTCGCGAACCGTCACCGGCTGCCACGCACAGGTCTCATTGCGCTGGTTCCAATCGCCGGCGAAGAACAGTGCGTCGGAAGGGTCGAGTTTGCGTTCGAAAGCGAGGACGGAAGCGGTCTTGATGGTGTCGTTGGCCATGGTTTTACTCCCTGAGAATTTGGATCAAAGGTCAGTGAATCGAAGGTCAATGCATCAAAGGTCAATCGAAGTCGTAGTCGTCGTCATTCAACGGCGATGTCCGGTAGTCGTTGCGGCAGCGGTACAGACCTTGCTCCGGTTCGTTGTCGGCGTACCAGAGCAGTTGTTGCGGCGATTGCAGGCGGTGCGGGCTGAGCCACTGTCCCATCGAATACAGGCTTTCAACGAAGCAGAACGGCGTATTGCCATCGCGTGCGTTGGCGACGCTGCCCGACTCGTGCGGTCCACTCAACGTGGCATAGCCGACCGGGATGGGCACAACCCAGCCCAGACCTTTGCGGTCGTGCCCCCAACCGCCTTTGCGTGTGCCGCCGTCCTCGGCCGGATTTTCGTAATGCCAATTGATGCGCGACAGCGATAGCCAGGCATCGAGCCGCGTGGCCTGCGGATCGTCCGCGAGCAGCGCCTGATGGCGCTGTTCGAGCAGATCATCGCGGCCGACCAGGGTGGAACCGGGCAGCAGGCGCAGTTTGGCGCGGTGGAAAAGCGCTTCCCGATCCTGCTCGGTGCCGGTCATGGCGACGATGTAGGCTTGCTGCCGTGCCTGCGATGCGGTGGATGGAATCACCGTGCCACCGGCAACGCGCATCTGGCTGACGAGTTCGCATACTTGCGCGGCAATGTCGTCGGCAACGGTGGCATCCAATGCTTTGGCCGATAGCGTGTCGCTTTGCAGCGCGAATACCAGACTGATATCGAGGTGAATACGCCCTTCCTCGACGATGGCGGCGGTGCCGCCGTCTTTTTCAATCGGATTGCGGGTCAGGCAAAAGGCATTGACGAAGCCGCCCTCGGTGATCTGTTCCTGGTGCGCATGGCAGACCACGCCGACAGCGTTGAACTGCAAATCCAGGCCGGCTGCTGCTGTCTTGCGCTGCAATGCCCACATAAGGCCGAGAAAGGCGGTGATCGACGGGAAACCGTGCGTGAGTGGGCTGGAGATTGCGTTGGCGTTCTGCACCCGCAGGCGCGGAATCACCAGCAGGTGGTCGAAGTGCGGACATTCAGCCATGTGTCGACTCCTCACGTTGGGACGACACGAAAACGCGCCGCCGCATTGGCGCTGGCCAATCGGTGACTTCGACAATGGCTTGCTTGGTCCAATGTGCGAGTTCAGTGTCGCCTACTGACAGGCTGCGCTCCCGCAGGATGGCGTTGAGCCAATGACCGAAGTGTGTGGCCACCTGATCCGGCCAATCTTTCCATCCGAAATCGTGCGCAAAGGCTTTGTCCTCGTCACTATGGTCCTCACGTGGCGGCAGGTTGGCACGCTCTGGATCGAGCCAGAGTTTTTCGTAATCCGGCAGCTTGCAATCCTCGTTGCGCGTCCAGCCGGGTGGGAACCGTTGCTGCGTTTCCAACCCGAACGCCGCCAGTGCGGTACCCAGCGTCCGCTCAATACGCTCACGTTCGATGCGTGTTTCCATGATCGGCTTGGGGTTGTCGGCGAGGAAATCGCAAAGCGCCCGGATCAGTGAGCGCACACCGTCGTAATGCGGGAAGCGATCCAAGGCCGATTTGATACCGAGAAACTGCTTCGGCTGGTCCTGGTCCCACTTCGGCGGCAACGAGGCCAGCAGGTAGTTCACCCCACCGCGTTCGCTGTTGAGCTGCGAAATGTTTTGAGGTTTTGTGCCGCCGAGCTTGCGTGCGACCAGACCACGGTAGTCACAATACACACCGTCGTATGCCAGCTTGTCGCGCTTGGCGTGTCGCGCTTGTGTATTGGCCTCGCCGAAACGCGCGTCGTTGATGTTGGTATGCACGACCTGCGCCAACGTGCTCGAAAACAGCGGTTGCAGCAGATGGAAGCTGGCGTCGTCGGTTGGGTCGCCGCCGATGCACCAGTAGACTTGCTTGGCTTTCTCGTGCGACGCATACGTGCTTGCCGGCCGGATCAGCCCCTTGAACGCGGTGGCCCATTCACACGCGGTGGGCGCATCGTCGTTCAGGGCAGCGAGCAGATCGGCATCGTCGGCCAGCAGCCAGTCCAGCAGGCGGCGACCCTCGACTTCGATTTTCAGGAATTTATATACATCCAGTGCGGCGGCATTGCCGACAATATCGTCAGCGTAATTCTCTCCAACACTATGCGTGCCGATGTCGGCGTGCGGTCGCAACGTAGAAGGTACTGCGTGCAGACTGTTGCCGCGCGCATCGGGGTGCGTGGCTTTTAGTACGTGCGTCACCGCTTGAATCTGCCCAACCCGCCGTGCGGCGTCCGCCAGCCAGGCGGTGTAGTCGTATTTGGCGGAAGTGGCTTCGGCGGTTTCTTCGCTGGCGCCTTTCAGCTTGGCTTCGCGGCGCTCTGTGATGAAATTGGAAATAGCGGTATGGAACGCTGCAGAACGTGGCGTTCGCTCTTTATTCCTTTCGTGCATTTGGGGCACTCCATGGAATCGACTAGAGGAAGTTGCGTCTGTAGAATCCCCACAGCAGCTTTGCCGTGGGGATGTGGTTATTGAGGGCGTAGCCCTCAAAGCGCAAGTGACTTGTGGTGCTTGCTAGACACCTCTTTACCCTCCTTGCACGCCAACTGTCGTGCGTAGGCGCCGGACTCTGACCGGCAAGTTGCCCAAGCCCAAGCGTCGGTGGTGCGACGCTTGGGCCTTATCTTAAACTAGGGTAAATTGAAAATCAAACCACGCTATATCTGCTGTATATTTTTAAGAATGACCCAATTCACCCAGCAGCCCTTCACTGCCGAATAGGCAGCTCAGAAAACGCTGTATTTGCTGTATTCATTGACTGCCGAAAGGCAGCTTTGCCGGGCAGAAATGCCCGGCTATTTTTTTCTTTCCAAATCCCAGCGCCTCGTGAAACCGCCAGCCTTGCTCGTTATCCAGCACGCTGACGGTGGCGAAGCGTTTGGCGCTGTCCTGCAAGCGTAATTCTTGTGCTTCGGCCTGTACGGCTAATAGCTGCATCAGATCGTCACGCCCCCAGCGCGTGATGCGTGGGCCGATCTGGCAGTCGAGGTCGATGCGTTCGAGCCGGGCGTCGTCCTTCACGTACAGATCGGGTTTTCCGCTGCGCTTCGGCGTGTCGATGCGGTGCAGGATCAGTTTTTCTTCGTCTTCGTCTGGCAGAAAGACCAGATCAGTTTCCCGTACCGCGTTGTCGTCGCGGAAGGGCTGTTGTTGCGGTAGCGCCCAGGTCAGCGCGGCGCGCGGGTGTTCCCAGGCACAGGTGGCGTTCAATTCGGTAGGGTTGTGTCGAGTATTGCCGGAATCTTCGGGCGCCATGGTGTCGAGCAAGCGCGCGTGCTCCAGGTCTACCAGACTGTGCTTGGGCTTCCATTCGGCTTGTGGACGCGGTGCGACGCGTGGGCGGGCGGTGATGACGCGGTATTCGTCTTCGCGCAGCAGCTTGCCGAGGCGGTGCGTGACGAGGCGGAACGGATGGTCGGCGCGTTTGGCGTCCGACTCGAAGCCTGGCCGCCGAAAGGCCGCAAGCGGCAGATTGTCCTGACCTGTGGCCTGTGCGAAATGGCGCAAATTGGTATCAAAGATGAAAACGTTTGGCGATGTTATGGGTATTAATCTATGACGTTGTACTCGTCCGGAAAGCTGGATCAATGAGCGCATTGACGAGGGTTCAACCACCGCCCACGTGAAGGTATGGTCTCTGCCAACTTCGGTAACGGGCGAGCCGAGCACCACGAACAGGTGTTGCTGCTCCGGATACGCATCGATGGCCGCGCGAATTTCCGCCAAATCCCATACCGCTTCCGGCTGTCGGCGGTTCAACGCGGTATCCAGCCGGTGTTCGATGGCCGAGCGCAGCAGCAGCGGAAAGCGTGAGTGATAGACGCACAGATGGATGCGGTGATCTTCCGGCGCGCCGAGGCGGAACAGTTCCAGAGCCACATCGAACAGCGGTTCGATATTGGCCATGCGCACGAGGCCGAAGCTGACGCGTTTGCCGCTAGCCGGGCAGGTTTCCGCGTGTATCGCATGGGCACGGACGATGGCCGTGCGGACTTCGGCGGCGAAGGCGTGGCGGATGTCTTCTTCTTTCTTGGCGGTAATGTTCAGCGGCAGTAGTTCGCCGCGCCGCCGTGGGGGCGTTTTGTCCAGTTCCACTACGCGCTTGTCCACGAAGGCGGCGTGAGTCTGGCGGAAAGAGTCGGCGTCGGCGCAGGGCAGGGCGTGCGCGGTGAATTCATCCACCCACAGGCAGGCGATGTGCGGCGCGGGTTGCGCCGATCCGCCCTGCGCGCCGCGATTGCGTTGGTAGTGCAGCCTGCCCGCGCGATAGGCTTGGTACATGCCTTCCACCAGGGCCGGCGGCAGTGTTGCCGAGGATATCAGCACGCGCGTGCCGAGCAGGCCGGCCCAGTGCACGAGCCGCGTGAGCGCGGGCAGGTCGTCGAGGCCGAAGTCATCCAGTTCGTCCAGCACCAGATCGGCGCTCATCAGGCGCAGCATCGGCGCAATCTGGCGGCCGGCGCGCTGCGCCTCGGTGGCCGGCATCAGGTGGTCGATAGTGCAGACCAGCAGCGGCGCAGCCAGCAGCTTGTGGATGCGCGGTTCGCTCATCGCCTTGTCGAGCAGGCCGTGGCCGGCGTACTGGCCTTCGTATATGACATGACTATCTTCTTCGACAAGGCTTTGGATCGAGGCCGAACCGCTCGCTTCGGCCTGCTGCTGGTAATACTCGAACAGCGCGCGGCTGGCCGAGCCGCCTGTCTGGATCGCCAGTTCGTCCTCGCCCATATGCAGGTCGCCGCGATAGGCACGCCCGGTTTGCAGCGTCAGCGTGCGCAGGCCGAGCGCGAAGGTACAGCGCAGGCCTTGGCGCGGGTCGGCCAGCGCGTTCATGATGCGCGCGTTGGCCAGCGTTTTGCCGCAGCCGGTCGAGGCCATGTTGACGATGAAGGCGCCGTGTTCCGCAGCGCCCGTGCGCAAGCCGTCGGCGGCGTCGGCGGCTTTGTCCTGCCAAGCGAAGCGCGCCGAGCCGCTGCGCTTGCGCAGGCCGCGATGGCGGGCCAGGCGCGGCAGCAGCCGCTCGAAGCCGGGCAGCGCATACACGATGCGGCCGGCGTCGCGGGCCACGCCGAGCAGGTGTTCGCTCAAGGGCTGCTTCAGTTGCGCCGTTCCGTTTTCGTCCTTGCCGGTATTGGCAAACAGCGTTTCGCCTCCGGCCGGGGCGTTATCGCCGCGCACGCGTTCGGGGGCCTTGAGGCCGAGCGCCGAGTAGTGGTGGTCGGCCAGCATCAGGCTCAGGCGCGCCAGATGCATTACGTAAGGATTGTCGAGCCAGTCGCCCTTGCCGGGTTTTTCCCGCAAGGCCAGCAGGCGAGTGGCGAGCTTGGCAGTCTGCGTGCGCCACTTGGAGCCGCTGACCGGCAGGCCGTGGGCAAAGCGCCAGTAAGGTGCGATGGCATCGGCGCTGGCGTTTTGCTTTCTCTCGTTCCAGTCGGGGCCGATCTGGTCTAGCAGATTGGGCAGCATGATCCGATTGAATTCGCGTGAGCGCATGCCAAGCCATTGCTGCTGCCCCGTTATGTCGCGCACTGGAATCGTGGGCAGGCGGTGGTGCGTCACGATCAGCCACGCAATCGCCGCCGCCAGCGGCGGCAGGCCGGCGAACGGTGGTGGCGCGGCATCCAGCCCATCGCGCAGCAAGCGCCCTTCGGTCAGCCAGGGCGTGTCGTCATTGGTTGGCGATGCCAGTCGGCCGAGCCAGGCAGCGTCGTCGCCCTGACCAACGAAAGCGAGGAACAGCCGCAGCGATACCCACTCGTGGCGATACAGGTTGGTTTCCAGCACCGGTTTGCGCAGCCGCGCCTGAAACGCCACGCAAGCCTTGCCGAGATCGTGTAGCAGCGCGGCCATCTGCGCGAGCAGGCGGATGTCCTCGCCGGTGTGCCAATCGTTTTCGTCCTGCATGCGCAGCACGTTGCGCGCGGTGGTGTTGGTCGGCACCGCGCCTTGCGCGTTGAAACGGCTGGCGTCGCCGACGATCCACAGCAGTTCGCTGTAGTCCTTGCCGCGAATCCAGTGGCAGGCCACGGCGGTATTCTTGCGCGCGGTCTTGCGCAGCAGGCGGCGCAGGGTGTCGAGTCCGGCGTCCGTGATCGGAGTTTGCCAGGTGCGCTCGCCACGCCGTTCGGCGAACTGGTCGAGGATGCGGCGGGTCTCGGTGAGCGCGCGTTTGTCGCATTCGGAAATCAGCAGGATGTTCACGCGGCGGCGCCTCCGCGCTGTTCGGCGATGCGCTTGACGGTGTCGATCATGAAGTCGAGCGCCTCGGCGCGCGTCAGGTTTTCGATGCAGGCCTGGCGGAATTCCTGTTCGCCGTCGCCGCGCATCGCGGCGAGAAAGGCTTGCGGCAGTACGATGGCGTCCTTGACCAGATCGGCGATGTCGAACACCAGGCCGCCGCGCCGCGTTTTGCCGTGTAGCACAGCCAGCCCGTGCGGCAGGCCGAGTACCCAGGCGGCGGTGGCGCCGAGGCCGTAGGCGAGGTAGTTGCCGTGGTCGAGGAAGCGGTTGGCGGGGTCGTGGGCCTCGCCACGGCTGCCGCGCACGAAATCGCCGTATTGCGTGGCTTGCGCCGCGAGCCTGAACAGTTTTTTGGTCAGGCGCGCTTCCTCGGTCAGCAGGCTCATCACATCCGGCGCGGCGTTGACGTTGTCGCGGCTTTGTTCGATGGCCGGCGTGAGTTGCGTCGGGTCGATCGAGAAGCCGCTGTCGCGCAGGGCGCGGTTTTCCAGCCATTGCGTGTGCAGGAAGTCGAGGCGTGTGCGCTGGATGTCTTTCGCGGCTTCCAGGCGGTGTGCATCGTCGAACCAGAAGCGCACCCACTTCTGCAGGTATTCGGTCGGCCGGTATTCGCTCTGCGGCGAGAACCACGCGACTTCGACATCGATCTCGTTGGCGGAAAACAAGGGCGTGCCGCCTCCGCCGCAAAAGCCAACCAGCACGCCGGCTTTCGCCAGTTCGCGCATCGCCGCCTGGGTAACCGAGGTGCCGGTGCCGAGCAGGATCGCCGTGGTGTTGGCGATGGGGATGTTCCAATACAGTTGCCGCTTGCCTTCGTCGGTCACGTATTCCACGCGGCCGCCGTTGACCAGCACACGGCAGTGTTCGAGGTAATACAGGTTGGCGCGTTTGGAATGAAGAATCGTCTTCAAATCGGACGCGGCAATGTCTTGCGGCGGCATGATCTTTTCTTCTTGTTCAAGCTGTTGCGTTTTTGAACGGCGCCGAGCGAACGAGAACGACCGGGGCGCGACGATTTTGTGGTGCGCAAACGATCAAGCGCGACGATTCTAAAACCCCCGATACATGCTTGTCTCGTTTGGGTGGTTTCCGCTGTCGACGCATCGGCGTATGCCGTGCCAGCCCCAGGCTTCGGGGTATACTGCTGCGTTTTCGCCACCGTTTTCTCCCGCACATGCAGGACAAATATCAGCCCGCCGCCGTCGAGACGGCCGCCCAGCAGCATTGGGAATCCACTTCCGCGTTCCGCGCCGTCGAGGACGCTGCCCGCCCGAAGTATTACTGCCTGTCCATGTTCCCTTACCCGTCGGGCAAGCTGCACATGGGCCATGTGCGCAACTACACGATCGGCGACGTGCTCGCGCGCCTGTACCGCATGCGCGGCTACAACGTGCTGCAGCCTATGGGCTGGGATGCTTTCGGCATGCCGGCGGAAAATGCGGCGATCCAGAACAACGTGCCGCCGGCCAAGTGGACCTACGCCAACATCGAGCACATGAAGGGCCAGTTGAAGCGGCTCGGCTTCGCCATTGATTGGTCGCGCGAACTGGCTACCTGCACGCCGGATTACTATCGCTGGGAGCAGTGGCTGTTTACCCGTCTGTTCGAAAAAGGGTTGATCTACAAAAAGCTCGGCGTGGTGAACTGGGACCCGGTGGATAACACCGTGCTCGCCAACGAGCAGGTCATCGACGGGCGCGGCTGGCGCTCCGGTGCGCTGGTGGAAAAGCGCGAGATCCCCATGTATTACATGAAGATCACCGCGTATGCCGACGAGCTGCTGGCGGCGCTAGATGGTCTTTCCGGCTGGCCGGAGCAGGTCAAGCTGATGCAGAAGAACTGGATCGGCCGTTCGGAAGGGGTGGAGATTCATTTTCCCTACGATCTCGCCAGTGTCGGCCATGCCGGCGCACTCAAGGTATTCACCACCCGCGCCGACACGCTGCTCGGTGCCACCTATGTCGCCGTCGCCGCCGAACATCCGCTTGCGGCGCAGGCGGGGGAGAAGGATCCGAAACTCGCCGAGTTCATCGAGGAATGCAAGCGTGGCGGCGTGGCCGAGGCCGATCTGGCGGCGATGAAAAAGAAGGGCATGCCGACCGGCCTGTACGTGGTCCATCCGCTTACCGGCGAAACGCTGCCGGTCTGGGTGGCCAATTACGTGTTGATGGGCTACGGCGAAGGCGCGGTGATGGCGGTACCGGCGCACGATGAGCGCGATTTCGCCTTCGCCACCCAGTACGGCTTGCCGATCAAGATGGTCGTGCGCTCCATGTGCGACGCCTACGCCGACGTCGCGGCGCCGTGGATCGATGCCTATGCCGACTATGGCCAACTGGTGAATTCGGGCAAGTACGACGGGCTGGATTTCCAGGGCGCGGTCGATGCCATCACCGTCGACCTCGAAGCCAGGCAGCTTGGGTGCAAGCGCGTGCAGTTCCGCTTGCGCGACTGGGGCATTTCGCGCCAGCGTTACTGGGGCTGCCCGATCCCGGTCATTCATTGCGACGGTTGCGGCGACGTGCCGGTGCCGGACGAGCAATTGCCAGTGGTATTGCCCGAGGATGTCGAAATCACCGGGCGCGGTTCGCCGCTGGCGGCAATGCCTTCGTTCTATGAATGCACCTGCCCGAAATGCGGCAAGCCGGCGTGGCGTGAAACCGACACGATGGACACTTTCGTCGAATCGTCCTGGTACTTCCTGCGCTACGCCTGCGCCGACAACGCCAATGCGATGGTGGACGGGCGCGTCGATTACTGGGCGCCGGTGGATCAGTACATCGGCGGTATCGAGCATGCCATCCTGCATCTGCTGTATTCGCGCTTTTTTACCCGCGCGATGCGCGATTGCGGGCTGACGCGCGCTTCCGAACCCTTCACCAACCTGCTCACGCAAGGCATGGTGGTGGCGGAAACCTATTACCGCGCGCTCGACGGCGGCAAAAAACAGTGGATCAACCCGGCCGACGTCACCGTGGAGCGCGACGAGCGCGGCCGCATCGTTGCCGCCAAACTGGCCAGCGACGGCCTGCCGGTGGTGATCGGCGGTACCGAGAAAATGTCGAAGTCGAAGAACAACGGCGTCGACCCGCAGGCCCTGGTCGACCAGTACGGTGCCGATACCGCGCGGCTGTTCATCATCTTCGCCGCGCCGCCCGATCAGCAACTGGAGTGGTCCGATTCCGGCGTCGAGGGTGCCGCGCGCTTCCTGCGCCGGGTGTGGGGCTACGGGCATAGCTTCGTCAATGAAATCCGGCCGGCGCTACCGGCCGGCGCATCGGCGGGTGAGTTGCCGGAGGCGCTGACCGCCCTGCGCCGCGAAATTCACGTTCACCTCAAGCAGGCCAACCACGACTTCGGCAAGCATCAGTTCAACACCGTCGTGTCGGCGGCGATGAAAATCCTCAACACGCTGGAAAAAGCCCCGCGCGACAATGCTGCGGCGCATGCCGGCGTGGCTGCCGAAGGCTTGTCCATCCTCATCCGGCTGCTGTCGCCGATTACGCCGCACATTGCCCACGCGCTGTGGCGGGACTGCGGTTTCGGCGACGACGTGCTCGCCGCTCCCTGGCCCGAGGCGCAGGACGAGGCGATGAAGCAGGACGAGCTGGAACTCATGCTGCAGGTCAACGGCAAGCTGCGCGGCAGTGTGTGCGTGGCCGCCACGGCGGACAAGGGCACGATCGAAGCGGCGGCGCTGGCGAGCGAGGCGGCGCAGAAATTCATGGAAGGCAAGCCGGCGAAAAAGGTCATCGTCGTGCCCGGCCGTCTGGTCAATATCGTGGTTTGAGGGAGAGCCGATGCCTTCCATTCCGACACGGCGCCGTTTGCTGCTTGCCTTTGCCGGCCTTGCTGGCGGCGCGCTCGCCGGCGGTTGCGGTTTTCGTTTGCGCGGCCCGCAGCCGCTCGATTTCGCCACCATTCACATCGGCGTCAGCGACCTGACCGAATTCGGCGCGCAACTGCGCCGGCAGGTGCTGACCAGCGGCACCACCACCGTGGTCGAAGACCCGGCGCAGGCCGACGTCACCCTGCACATCCTCACCGCCGACCGCGGGCGTGAAATTCTCAGCCTGACCGGCGCCGGCAAGGTGCGCGAATACCAGCTTACCCTGCGTATCCGCTTCCGCCTGGTCGATAAAAGCGGCGCGGACCTGATTCCCCCGACCAACCTGCTCGCGCGGCGCGAATACACCTTCGACGATTCGCAGGTTCTTGGCAAGGAGCAGGAAGAAGCGCTGCTCTACAACGATATGCAGACCGATCTGGTGCAGCAGATCATGCGCCGCCTGGCCGCCGTACACCGCGACAAGTGAACCTGCGCCCGGACCAGCTTCAGGCCCAGCTCGACAAGCCGCTCGCACCCCTGTGGGTGGTGCATGGCGACGAACCCTTGCTTGTGCTCGAAGCTGCCGACGCGATCCGTGCCGCCGCACGCAAGCAGGGCTTTGGCGAGCGTGAAACGCTCGTTGCCGGCCAGGGTTTCCGCTGGGACAGCCTGGCGCTGGCCGCCGGCAATCAATCGTTGTTCGGCGACGCCAAGCTGATCGACCTGCGCATACCCAACGGCAAGCCGGGGCGCGACGGCGGCGAGGCGCTGCAACGCTACGTCGCCCACCTGCCACAGAGCACGATGACGCTCGTCACCGTGCCGGAAATGGACTGGCAGGCGCGGAAAACCAGCTGGTTCAAGGCGCTGACCGATAACGCCCTCGTCATCGAGGCCAACGCCCCGGAGCGCCAACGCCTGCCAGCCTGGATCGCTCAGCGGCTGGCCCAGCAAGGGCAGTCCGCGCCGGCCGAGGCGCTCGCCTTCATCGCCGATCATGTCGAAGGCAACCTGCTTGCCGCCCACCAGGAAATCCGCAAGCTCGCGCTGCTGCATGGCGAAGGTGGATTGACGTTGGAGCAGATCCAGGACGCCGTGCTCAACGTTGCCCGTTACGACATCGACAAGCTGCGCGACGCGCTGCTCGAAGGCGATCCGGCGCGCTGTGTGCGCCTGCTCGACGGCCTGCGCGGCGAAGGCGCCGCGCCGCCGCTGGTGTTGTGGGCATTCGCCAGCGAAACCCGCACGCTCGCCGCGCTGCGCGCCGCGCAGGATGAAGGTCAGCCGCTGCAAATGGCGCTGAAGGCCGAGCGTGTGTTCGACGAACGCCGCCGCCAGGCGCTGAGCCGTGCCGTTGGCCGCATGTCCGTCCGCGCGCTGCGCGCCGCATTGATGCACGCGGCGAAGATCGACCGCGTCATCAAAGGCATTGCGCCCGGCGACGTGTGGGACGAATTTCAACAGCTTGCGTTGCGTCTCGCGCGCCGGGCCTGAACGGCGGACCACGCCCACGCTCCACCACTCGCCGCCGCTTCCGTTCGATGTTTTAATTACCAGTCTTACCCGCACACCGGTACCCAAATGGACATTCAAGCCTATATGGAGACGCTGGGCCGTCAGGCCCGCGCGGCCTCGCGCCTGCTCGCCGCCGCCTCCACCGAAGCCAAGAACGCCGCACTGCTCGCCATGGCTGCCACCATCCGTGCGCACGAGGCGAAATTGCTCGCGGCCAATGCGCGCGATCTCGACGACGCCCGTGCCAATGGGCTGGACGCGGCGATGATCGACCGCCTCACACTGTCGGCCAAGGGTATCGCCGCAATGGCCGAAGGGCTGGAGCAAGTGGCCGCGCTGCCCGATCCGGTGGGCGAGATCGATGGCGTGAAGCGCCGCCCATCCGGCATCCAGGTAGGCAAGATGCGCGTGCCGCTGGGCGTCATCGGCATCATCTACGAAGCCCGCCCCAACGTGACCGCCGATGCCGCGGCGCTGTGCCTGAAATCGGGCAACGCCGCGATTCTGCGCGGCGGCAAGGAGGCGCTGCACTGCAACCAGGCGATTGCCGCCTGCGTGCGTGAAGGGCTACGCGCAGCCGGCCTGCCCGAGCATGCGGTGCAGGTGGTCGATACCACCGACCGTGCCGCCGTGGGCGTGCTGATCGCCATGCCCGAATTCGTCGACGTCATCGTGCCGCGCGGCGGCAAGGGGCTGATCGAACGCATTTCGCGCGAGGCCAAGGTGCCGGTCATCAAGCACCTGGACGGCACCTGCCATGTGTTCATCGACGAGGACGCCGATCCGGCCAAGGTCGTTCCCATCGTCGAAAACGCCAAAACCCAACGCTACGGTACCTGCAACACCGCGGAAAGCCTGCTTGTCGCTCGCCCCGTGGCTGCGCTCTTCCTGCCCGGGATCGGCCGCATGCTTGCCGGTCACGGCGTCGAGATGCGCGCCTGCGCGGAAAGCCTCGCCATCCTGCGGGAAGCCGGAATCGCCAACGCGAAACTGGTTGCGGTGAGCGAGAGCGATTGGGGGGAGGAGTTTCTTGCTCCCATCATCGCGGTCAAGGTCGTTGCCGGTGTAGACGAAGCCATCGCCCATATCAACACCTACAGTTCGCAGCATACCGATGCCATCGTCAGCGAAAACTACAGCCATGCGATGCGCTTTCTGCGCGAAGTGGATTCGGCTTCGGTGATGGTCAACGCCTCCACCCGTTTCGCCGATGGTTTCGAGTACGGCCTGGGTGCGGAAATCGGCATTTCCACCGACAAGATCCACGCACGCGGCCCGGTCGGCCTGGAAGGGCTGACCAGCCAGAAGTGGGTCGTGTTCGGCAACGGGGAAGTGCGCCGTTAAGTACACAGCCAGGCACGCAAACCGGGCGCGTAAGCCACGGACGGAATAGCCTTCGACAACGGCCACCGTGGCGGAGCAGGATCTCACGGAGGACGGTCGCCAGCGTGGAGCGGCTATGGGCGGCGAGGTTTCCTTTCCCGCGCTGTTTCGTTGCCCGGCTTTGAGTACGCTCCAAAGGGTGATTTGAATAATGAAAAACTCTTCCGCCTTCAGCAAGGAGGTGGCTGCTCACCTTGTTCGACAAGGCTTTGTGGCGTCTCATCCGACCGGGCCGTTTCATTCGGGCAAGGGGGAGTTTTTCGATCGCCCATCCTCCGTTTCTCCAAACCTCATCGAATGCATCGACATTGAATTCGACGAAGAAGGCATTCCTGGCTACGTCGTTACCGCCTATTTTTCCTTGACGAGCGCTTACGAAAAGCCAGCCTATCTGTTACGAGAAACCTTGCGCTACCTTTCTCCAGACGGGGTATCGCATTTTTGCGGAAGCGAGCCGTTTCATTTTCCGTCCGACGCGGCTTCTGCTATGTGTACCGCGATCGATCGCTTCTTGTTGCCCTCTCTTCGCGAGCAGGCGGATTTAGCGTATTTGCGGGATTTCCACTTGTTCATCGGTGGTTTTAAACGCAAGGAGTGCGATTTCTCCGTATTTCAACAACTGGGCTTCGGACCATCCAGGCATCTCAGGAGCCCGGACATCATTGCCCTGCTTGAGGCATATCTGGGTAATTTCAAATACGCCATCAAGTATTTGAAGCTTTATGGGATACCCGATACCTCGCAGAGCACCCATGTCGATATCGATCTTGGCGTGATCGAACCTGAGGAAATCAGAAAGCTCGGCATATCCGGCTTGATCGAGAAATATGGCAAGCCTGTATCCCACTGGCAAATCGATTTCTTGCGGGATTTGGAAAGCGGAACGGTCAAGACGCGGACCGCGGCCGATGTGCTGCAGTGCTACCGCCGTGCCGGGTATGTGGCTGGCTATGAAAAGAGGTGAATGACCTGCTTCGCGCGACGGATTTGGCCACTTTCCGCCGAAAATCTCATCTGTGCAGGTTCCGATTCTGGCCACATGCTTCGTAAATACCGTGTGGCACAAAAACACACACCAGTCGCTGCAGGTCTTGTACGAGTCTGGCCATTGTCTTAGCATCACCCGATTCACTCACCAACTTGCAAAGGAGACCATCATGCGATTCACGCTGATCTCGCTTTGCAGTTCGCGCCCGGTTTAAACGCACCTCATCGAGCGCACGCGGCTATCGCGTGTGCGGCAGTGCCCGGCCCCGAACTGCCGATCCATTTCTTCAATCAAGCCGGCGCGTCCATCACATGGGACGTGCCCGGACTGTCATGGATTTCTCATGGGCACTTGCATTCAAACTCTGTCCGATGGCGCATCGTTGATCGCCGCGGACGACACCTGGATCGAAGGAAAAGCGATCCAACAACTCGAAACCACCGCTCGCCTGCCCGGAATGCGCCGGGTGGCGGGCATGCCGGATCTGCATCCGGGGCGCGGCTATCCGGTGGGCGCCGCATTCTTTTCGGTAGGCCGGATTTATCCGGCATTGGTGGGCAACGACATCGGCTGCGGCATGGCGCTGTGGCAGACCGATCTCGCGGCCGGAAGGCTGAATCTCGACAAGCTCGAAAAGCGTCTGGGCAATCTGGATACGCCGCTCGACGAAGATTGGGGCGAGGCCGTCGCCGCGTTGGGTTTGCCCGATTGCGGCCATGCGCATGCGCTTGGCACGATCGGCGGCGGCAATCATTTTGCCGAGTTGCAGCAGATCGATGCGGTGGAGGACGAGGCCGCGCTGGCCGCGTTAGACGTCGATCGCCGCTGCCTGCTGCTGTTGGTACACAGCGGGTCGCGCGGACTCGGTGAAGCGATTCTGCGTGAGCACGTGGATCGCTTCGGGCATGACGGCATCGTGCCGGAATCGTCCGATGGGGCGCATTACCTCGCGCGGCACGATGGGGCATTGCGTTTCGCCGAAGCGAACCGGCAACTGATCGCGCGGCGGATGCTCGACCGGCTGCGCGCCGGAGGCTCGATGTCGCTCGACATTAACCACAATCTGGTTTCACCGGCGCGCGTCGGCGATGAGAACGGCTGGCTGCACCGCAAGGGCGCGACGCCGGCGGATCGCGGCGTGACGGTGATTCCCGGTTCACGCGGCGATTACAGCTACCTCGTGGAGCCCGTTGCCGACGAGCGTGGTTTGTTCTCGCTCGCCCACGGCGCCGGGCGCAAGTGGATGCGCGGCGAGTGCAAGGATCGTCTTTCCGCGCGCTACAACGCGCAGCAACTTGCGCGTACCGCACTGGGCAGCCGCGTGATCTGCGGCGATCGGGCGCTGATCTTCGAGGAGGCGCCGGAGGCGTACAAGCCGATCGATTCGGTCGTGGGTGCGTTGCGCGACGCGGGCTTGTTGCGTGTGCTGGCGCGGCTCAAACCCGTGTTGACCTACAAGACTCGCGGGGAGGGCGGCGCATGATTCTGTTCCAACTCTCCGCGGCTCAAGGCCCGGCGGAATGCGCGCTTGCCGTCAGCAAAGCCTTGCGGCGCTTGCTGACGGAAGCCGAACGCCTGGGCGTCGAAGCGAGCGTGGTCGAGCAGGAGCCCGGCCCGCGTGGCGGCACCTTGTCGTCGGTGCTGCTCGCGCTTGAGGGCGATGCGGCGGAACGTCTTGCCGAGACATGGTCGGGCACGCTGCAATGGATTTGTGCGAGCCCTTACCGGCCGAACCATGGGCGCAAGAACTGGTTTTTCGGTGGGGCCCGCTTCGCGTCGCCGCCGCCGTCGCTCGAAGGGGAAATCCGTTTCGAGACCTTGCGCGCTTCCGGCCCGGGTGGCCAGCACGTCAATAAAACCGATTCGGCGGTGCGTGCCACGCATGTGGTCAGCGGCATCAGCGTCAAGGTGCAGACCGAGCGCAGCCAGCATGCGAACAAGCGCCTGGCGGTGTTGCTGATTGCACGGCGATTGGCCGAGTGTGCGGAACAGGCCGAGGGCGCATTGCGCGCCGAGCGGCGTCTGGCGCATCACCGCGTCGAGCGGGGCAATCCGGTGCGAACGTTCAGGGGGGAGAAGTTCGAGCGTTCGGTTTGAGAACGACGGGCTGCGCTTTCTTTTGGGGTTCCCACGCGCAGCCCCATGATTTTGCTGCGCCGGGAGTCATTTCGATCATCTCGAAAAAAAACGGCCCCCGCGCAATTTCGCGCGGAGGCCGTCACACGCGAGCTTATTGCTGAGCGTCGTAGAGTTTTTCCTTGATGAACAGCGCCGGGATCATCCCGCAGAAGAAGTACGCGACGCCGAGCATCAGGAAGCCCGTGCCGATCGAGCCGTTCGTGGCGAGATAGCCGATCACCACCGGCCCCAGCGCGGCGCCGACACGGCCCACGTTGTACGCGCCACCCACGGCGCTGCCGCGGATCTTGGTTTCGAAGCTCTCGGTCATGTAGGTGGCATTGACGCCATACGGTATGCCGTACAGGAAGCCGAAGAAGATCAGCAGGTATATGATGTTCTCGGGCGTGTTGTACCACACGATCACGGGCAGGAAGAGGGCCGTTCCGAGCGCGCCGAAGGCAAAGACCGCACGGCGTCCGAAAAGGTCCGCCATCCAGCCGGCGAGGATCTTGCCGAGGATCATGGCGATGTAGGTGCCGACCATGTAACCGGCCATCGACTTGAAGTTGATGTGCAGTTCGTTTTCGAGATAGGTCGGCATCCAGTTGTTGACGCCGTAGTAGCCGAACTGCAGGAAGCCCGCCGTGAATGACCACAGAATGAACATCTTGCGGTGTGCCGGGTTGCCGAAGATCATCTTCAGCGAGCTCGATTCCGCGGCCTTCGAGTTGCCTTCGGTCTCGCCTGCGGCCAGCCGTGCGCGTGCCGCGACCCAGTTTGGCGGTTCGGGGACGAGGCGCCGCATCATCACGGCCATGATGACCGGCAGGATCGCGATGTAGAACAGCCAGCGCCATCCGTAGGTCGGGAGTATCCACCCGGCAAGCAGCGTGGCGACGAGATAGCCGACCGACCAGCCCGCCTGCAGCGAGCCGAGTACCGTCGTGCGGTGCCTGGTGGGCACATACTCGGCCATCAGCGTGTTGCCGACCACGTATACCGCACCCAGGCCGATCGAGGCGAGGAAACGCGCGGCGGCGAACTGCAGGTAGCTCTGCGTCATGCCCAGCGCGGCGGTGCCGATCGAAAAGACCATGATGCACCAGACGGTGACACGGACACGGCCGTACTTGTCGGCCGCCCATCCGCCCCAGATCCCGCCGACCGCCATGCCGATGAGCGTTATGGTTCCGAGGCTGCCCGCCTCCACGCTGGTGAGGTTGAACTCCTTCTTCAGACTGGACAGGCTGTAGGACAAAAACATCAGATCGGCGCCATCGACCAGCAACGCCAGGAAAGTGAATGCGAACACGAGCATCCAGGTGCGCTCACCTGGGGTGCGCGCCGTGTTCTTCAAAGCGTTATCCACTACGGTTACTCCCTTCTCTTCTCTTGGTTGATTTTGATGTTTCGAACCGCTATGCCGCCGCGTTTCTGATCATGTTGCGGGCAATGACGATCTGCTGGATCTGCGTCGTGCCCTCGTAGATACGGAACAGGCGCACGTCGCGGTAGAAGCGCTCGATGGCGTATTCGCTGACGTAACCGGCACCACCGTGGATCTGCACGGCGCGGTCCGCGACGCGCGCGCACATTTCGGACGCAAACAGCTTGCAGCACGAAGCCTCGGTGGACACGTCCTGCTTGGCGTCGCGCTTGCGCGCGGCGTCGAGCACCATGCAGCGGGCGGCATAGATTTCCGCCTTGCTGTCGGCCAGCATCGCCTGGATCAGTTGGAACTCGGCGATGGCCTGGCCGAACTGCTTGCGTTCCATCGCATACTGCAACGCATCGGCGAGCATCCGTTCCGCAACACCGACGCAGATCGCCGCGATGTGCAGCCGGCCCTTGTCGAGCACCTTCATTGCCGTCTTGAAGCCGACGCCTTCGCGCCCGCCGATCAGGTTGGCGGCGGGAACGCGGCAGTTCTCGAGGATCACGTCGGCGGTGTGCGCGCCTTTCTGGCCCATCTTCTCGTCGGCCTTGCCGATCGATACGCCCGGCGTGCCGCGCTCGACGATAAAGGCCGAGATTGCTCCGGCGCCCTTCAGCGTAGGATCGGTACGCGCCATCACCGTGTAGATGCCGGCTTCCGGGGCGTTGGTGATGAAGCGCTTGGTGCCGTTGAGCACGTCATGGTCGCCATCGCGCACCGCGGTCGTGCGCAGCGCGGCGGCGTCCGACCCGGCTTCCGGTTCGGTCAGCGCGAACGATGCGATCAGTTCGCCCGACGCGAGTGTCGGCAGGTAGTGCTGCTTTTGCTCGGGCGTGCCGTCTATGATCAACCCTTGGGAGCCGATGCCGTTATTGGTGCCGATCAGTGAGCGGAAGCAGGGCGAAGTCTTCGCCAGTTCGAAGGCGACGAGCACCTCTTCTTCCATCGTCAGGCCCAGGCCGCCGTATTCCTCGGGAATGGTGAGCCCGAACAGTCCAAGCTCCTTCATTTCGGCGACGATGCCGGCCGGAATCGTGTCGGTTTCGGCAACCTCGTGTTCGGCTGGAACCAAACGTTCGCGCACGAAGCGCGAAATGGTGTCGAGCAGCAGGTCCAGTATTTCCTGATCGCGAATCATGTTTTTTCCGTAATCGTTGAATGAGTGAAGCGCGCAATGCGCGCCGGTCAGAGAACGCCTTTTTGCTTCAATGCTTCAATATCGGAGCCGCTCAAACCGCCGAGGCCGCAGAGAACTTCTTCTGTGTGCTGTCCCAGCGTGGGGGGAGCGCTCTTGTACTCGACCGGCGTTGCGGACAGCCGGATCGGGTTTGCCACCGACGGAACCGTGCCGCTGAGCGGATGCGGCAGTTCCACTTTCATCTTCCGGTGCTTGACCTGCGGATACTCGAAGGTCTGGCCGATATCGTTGATCGGCCCGCATGGCACGTTGGCGGCCTCGAGCGGGTCGACCCACGCGTAAACGCCGCGTTGCAGGAAGACCTCCTGCAGTATCGGAATCAGGGTTTCGCGATTGCGCACGCGCGACGCATTGGTGGCGAAGCGCGGGTCCGCCGCCAGTTCCGGCCGTCCGATGACTTCGCAAACTTTCACGAACTGGCTGTCGTTGCCGGCCGCGAGCACGAAATAGCCGTCGTTCGCCTGAAAGACCTGGTAGGGAACGATGTTCGCGTGCGCGTTGCCCTGCCGCTTGGGGACGTTGCCCGAGCACAGGTAGTTCATGTTCATGTTCGCCATGGTCGCGACCTGCACGTCGAGCAGCGCCATGTCGATGTACTGCCCTTCGCCCGTTTTCCCGCGCGCAACCAGGGCCGCGAGAATGGCCGTCGCCGAATACACGCCGGTCATCAGATCGGCGAACGCGACGCCGAGCTTCTGCGGTCCGCCGCCGGGAAGGTCGTCGCGCTCTCCGGTAATGCTCATCAGGCCGCCGACACCCTGAATGACAAAGTCGTAGCCGGCATGGTCCGCCTTGGGGCCGTCTTGGCCATAGCCGGTGATCGAGCAATAGATCAGGCGCGGATTGATGGCCTTGAGGCGGTCATACGACAGGCCATAGCGCGCCATGTCGCCGACCTTGTAGTTCTCGATGAAAACGTCGCACTGGGCGGCGAGCTGCCGGATCAGTTCCTGGCCTTCCGGCTTCGAGATATTGAGCGTGACGGACTTTTTGCCGCGATTGGCCGCGAGGTAATAGGCGGCCTCGCTCGTGTCGTGCCCTTCCTCGTCCTTGAGGTAGGGCGGCGCCCAGGCGCGCGTGTCGTCGCCGGTTCCCGGGCGTTCGATCTTGATGATCTCCGCGCCGAGATCGGCCAGGATCTGCGTGCACCACGGCCCCGCCAGAACACGTGTCAAATCGAGAACGCGGATATTGCTCAATGCTCCAGACATCATTTCCTCGTAGTGAAATCAAACACGCTCGATCACGACCGCCAGCCCCTGGCCGACGCCGATGCACAGGCTGATGACCGCGTAGCGGCCCTCGCGCCGTTGCAACTCGCGGGCAACGGTCAAGGCCAGGCGGGCGCCCGAGGCGCCCAGCGGATGGCCCACCGCGATTGCGCCACCGTTCGGGTTGACGCGCGGATCGTCATAGGAGACGTTCATCAGCTTGAGGCAGCCCAGAACCTGGGTGGCGAACGCTTCGTTGATCTCGATGACGTCCATGTCGCTCAAGCTCAGGCCGGCGCGCGCCAGTGCCTTGGGAATGGCGTATGCGGGGCCGAGGCCCATTACGCGCGGCGCCACGCCGACCGCGGCGCCCGAGACGACCCGTGCGATCGGCTTCGCTCCGGCGCGCTCGCCGGCTTCACGGCTTCCGACCAGCAGCGCCGCCGCACCATCGTTGATGCCGGAAGCGTTGCCGGCGGTGACCACGCCGCCTTCGAACAGGGATTTGAGGCTGGACAACGTTTCGGCTGTCGTGTCGGGGCGTGGATGCTCGTCGGTATCGATGCGCGCGGGCGGTGCCTTGCGGCCACGGGAGACTTCGATCGGCAGGATTTCCCCGGCCAGGAAGCCGCTTTGCTGCGTGGCGGCGAAACGCTGCTGCGACGCCAGCGCGAAACGATCGCTGTCTTCACGCGAAATGTCCAACTCACGCGCGACGTTGTCGGCGGTCTCGGGCATCGTGTCGTTGCCGAAAGCCTTGGTGATCGCCGGGTTTGGGAAGCGTGCGCCGATGGCCGAATCGAACACCTTGAAATCGCGGCTGAAAGCCGACTCGGCCTTGGCGATGACGAAGGGCGCGCGGCTCATGCTCTCCACGCCGCCGGCGACGTAGAGATCGCCTTCTCCCGCGGTGATTGCGCGCGATGCATCGAGCACTGCTGCAAGGCCGCTCGAACACAGGCGGTTGACCGTCTGTCCCGGCACTTCGACCGGCAGGCCCGACAGCAGCACGGCATGGCGCGCGATGTTGCGCGCGTCCTCGCCGGCCTGGCAGGTGCAGCCGAGGATCACATCCTCGATCTGTGCCGGATCGAACGGCGAATCGGCGACCACCTTCTGAATGACCCGCGCAACGAGGTCATCGGGGCGGATCGGGGCAAGCGCGCCCCCGTGGCGACCGAACGGCGTTCGGAGACCCGAATAGATATACGCATCAAGCATATGTAATTCCTGGGCAGTCGATGAAATGAGTTACGTAGCCAGCTCAGGTGTCAGCAAGGACATGCCGAGCAACGCGCGGCGCTTGAGCCACGGGCAGGGGCGGTAGCGGGGATCGCGGTAGAACTCGAACAAGCCGTCGAGAATCCGCAGGATCGTCCGTGGTCCGAAAAAGTCGCCCATCGCCAGAGGCCCTCGCGGATAACCCAGGCCGAGCGTGACCGCGCGGTCGATGTCTTGCGGGCTGGCGATGTTCTGCTGTGCGATGTCGCAGCCGAGATTGACGATGGCGGCGATGACGCGCTGTGCAACGAACCCGGGGCTGTCGTGGATCAGCGCGACCGGCACGCCGTCGCGCCCGAGCAGCGCCAGCGCGGCGTCGCGCATGGCTGGCGTCGTCAATGGGGTGGCCATGAGCGTCCGATGCCCGTCGAGGAACATCGGATCCAGGGCTACCACGCGTGCCGGATCGAGGTCTTCGGCAAGCGCGGCGGTTGTGGCATCCTGTCCGATCGGCAGTACCAGGCAAAGCGCTTCGGCCGTGGGACGCGGGTCGCGGACGATCCGTGCTCCGAGCTTTTCGAGCAGTTGGATGACAGTCTGCTGCGCCTGCGGCTCGGCGGCACTGACCCATACCGGGGTCGAGCTGTCCCCATTCCGGGACGCCGCAAGGCTGATCGGCTGCTTCTGGCCTTTGTCGTAGACGTAGAAGCCGGCGCCCGACTTGCGCCCGAGCACGCCTGCGGCGAGGCGTTGAGCGGCGATCGGCGAGGGACGGAAACGCGGGTCGTGGTAGAAGCGCCCGTAGATCGACTCCATCGCGGGATGAGAGACGTCCAGCCCGGTCAGGTCGAGCAGTTCGAACGGCCCCATCCTGAAACCGGCGCTCTGGCGCAGGATGTCGTCGAGCACGGCATAGTGGGCAATGTTCTCGCCCAGCAGTCGCAGGGATTCGGTCAGGTAGGCGCGGCCGGCGTGGTTGACGATGAAACCCGGCGTGTCCTTTGTCCGTACGGCGGTGTGGCCCATTTTCACGGCCAGCGCGGTCAGCGTTTCGCCCACCTCCGGGCGGGTCAGGAGGCCGTCGATGACCTCGACGACCTTCATCAACGGAACCGGGCTGAAGAAATGAAATCCCGCGATCCGTTCGGGCCGTTGGCAGCCGGCGGCGATTGTCGTCACCGACAGCGACGAAGTGTTGGTCGCCAGAATGCAGTGTTCGCCGACGATGGATTCCAGTTTGCAGAACAGCTCGCGCTTGGCATCGACATTTTCGACGATGGCCTCGACGACAACCGTGCAGTCGGCCAGCGCTTCGAGCGTGTCGGCTACCTGAAGGCGGGCCAGCGAGGCCCCGGCCTGCGCCGGATCGATCTTCCCCTTGGCGGCGAGCTGGCCGAAGATCGTCGCGACGGCGTCCATTGCTTCAGCGGCGGCCTGGGGGCGGTTGTCGTAGAGCACCACCTGGATACCGCCTTGCGCGGCGATCTGGGCGATACCCCTGCCCATCAGTCCGGTGCCGACGATGCCGAGGCGGGTGGCTTCGATGTTCTGTCCGCTCATGCTCAGCATCCCTTGAAAACCGGCTTGCGCTTTTCGAAAAAGGCGCGTGCGCCCTCCTTCTGATCCTCGCTGGAGAAGAGCAGTTGGAACGCCTTTCTTTCCAGTGCCAGCGCGGCGTCCAGGGACGCATCCTGCCCGGCCAGCAACACTTCCTTGATCTGCGCGACAGCCAACGGCGGCATGGCGGCAATGCGTCTGGCCAGATCCAGGGCCGTGGTCATCACGGCTTCGTCTTCCACGACTTCGCTGACCAGGCCCATCGACAAAGCCTCTGCGGCACTGACCGCCTGCCCTGTCAGCACCATTTTCATCGCCTTGAATTTCCCTACCGCGCGTGTCAGCCGCTGAGTGCCGCCAGCGCCGGGCATCAGGCCGATCTTGATCTCCGGCTGGCAAAACGAAGCGCCGTTGCCGGCGATGATGATGTCCGCATGCATCGCCAGTTCGCAGCCGCCACCCCAGGCGTAGCCGTTGACCGCGGCGATCACGGGTTTGGGACAGTCGGCAATCGCCTTCCAAAGCTTGTGCGTATTGCGCAGGTACATCTCGGTCGATGTGGCGTCGGCAAACTCGCTGATGTCGGCACCGGCGGCAAACGCCTGTTCATTCCCACACAGCACGACGCTACGGATTTCCGGATCCTGCCCCAGCGCCGTGAAATGCTCCGCCAATTGCTGGCGGACACGTTGATTCAGGGCGTTTTTGACTTCCGGGCGGTTAAGGCGGACGACGCCAACCCCGAAGTTCATTTTTTCGAAGATAACTTCGCTCACACTCTCTCCAATGTGGTTCGCACAGCGAAACTAATATTCGCTGTGCGATACGATACTATATATCAGATAGAAATTGGTACTCGGAAATGGAGGATTCGGCAGTGCTCAGTCCTCAACACCGCCTTGTTGCAAGGGAGAAATCGAAGATCACCGGAGAACGGACCGCGTTCGCCGCGAAGCGGGCCGAAGAAGATGGATATCAACGAGCCGTGTTCCACTACGGCCGTGAGCGGTGCAGCGGCATGAGTGCCGCCCCGCACAGGTGGTCGGCTACTTGGTCGGGCGCAACCGGATAAGCATTCCGGCAACTGCCGTAGCCGGCGATTCAACGTCCAAAGGCTCCAGCTCTCGACTATGCTCACGGCAATATTGGAAGCTGGATACAGGATTACAATCGCGCCGCTATGCACCCCTCGCCAGTGATATCTCAAAACGCGAGACTGGGCGCAGACGAAAATCGCAGCACAACATTACATATGCTCAACTGGAAATCCCGTTTCCAAATCAACGAGCCTGTAGAGATGAGAGCCGTGGCAATGCGGTAGAGGCGGATCGGAACAGGGATCGTTGATTCAGGAAGGGAACAAGGAGAAATCATTCATGAACAGTGCAATTTCACGACGAAAACGCATGTTTGCCGAGGCATCCGGATGCCTCGGCAAACGCACCAAACATACGGATTTTTTTGTGTCGCTCCGGCGGGATTGCCAGGGGCATCGTCGATGACCATCGAAAGGCCCAAAACCAAGGTGGAAGCTTTCGACTACACGAAGTACGCCGACGATCGACAGTTCGTCATCGCGTTGGCCAGAGGCTTGGAGCTGTTGCGCAGCTTCAAGCAGGGAGAGGAGTATCTCGGCGTCACCGAACTGGCGAAGCGTACCAATCTGCCCAAGCCGACCGTTTCGCGATTGGCGGGTACGCTGTCAAAGCTTGGCTACCTGGAGTTTTCCGCGGAAATCGGAAAGTACAGACTGGGACCAGGTGTTTTGGCGCTTGGCTACGGCAAGCTTTCGAATTTCGATGTTCGCCAGGTGGCAAGGCCGATGATGCAGGAGTTGGCCGCCTATTCGCTGGCTTCCGTCTCGATTGCCATTCGGGACCGCTTGAGCATGGTGTACGTGGAGTCTGTGCGCAGCAACGTGTCGATCACCATGAACATGGGGGTTGGCGCCCGTCTCTCCCTTTCCACGTCCGCGATCGGGCGCGCCTATCTCGTGGGTATCGCCGAGGCGGAAAGAAATTTTCTGATGGATCAGATACGGGCTGGCGACGAGGAAAACTGGCCGCGCATCAAGCACGGTATCGAACAGGCGATGCGGGATTACGAAGAGTACGGTTTTTGCATTTCCATCGGAGACTGGAACAAGAACATCCACGGGGTCGGCGTACCTTTCATCGCCCCCGACGGAACCACGATGGCATTCAACTGCGGGGGAACGACACCGCCGTTATTGACCGAGGAAAGAATCAAATCCGACATAGGCCCGCGCTTGATCAAACTGGTCAAACGAGTGGAAACCATCATGGGCTGCGGAATGTGATTCGCCGGCCTCGCCAGCGCTTGATTCAAGCGCGGCGGGCCGTTTTCTCCCTCAGGGTTTCCACGCGCAGCCCGATAGCCGGGCCTCGCGGGAACGTGTCGCGATCGTCCAGCCGGACACGACGCCGTCGTCGATCTGGTAGCACAATTGCCGCCGTAGTTCCCATTCGTACTCGGGCGCGGTTTGAACGCTGAGACGGGTCGTGGCGGGGTCGTCCTTGTTCTCGACGAATTTGGCCTCGACGTCGGCCTGTCCTTCTTGTTGCAGGCGCAGCGTGTCGCGGGTACTCGTCAGATTCCATGCCGGATCGCGGCCGATCGCACGCCATGGGCCAAGGGTTTGGCGCGGTGCGTGGCAGCGGGCATCGGTGTGCGCGAAGTTGATGGCGCGCATGTGCAGGGTGTCGCCTTCGGCCTCGCCGAACAGTTCGACGTACAACGGTTTGCCTTCGGCCAGACCGAGTTTGCGCAAGGCCGCGCTGACTTCACCGTTGGCCGAAACGTCGTCGGCGGGGACGTAGCTGCGTTCCCGGCAGGGGGAAAAGATGAAACGGCCCTCGTGAAACATCATCAACCCTTTCGCCACGCCGTCGCCGCCGGGTCGATCGTCCGCCCGGAGAGGTGAGGTGCCGAGCAGGGCGGTGAGGGTCAGCGCGATGGTGATCGCGGTGGAAGTCGTTTTACGCATGGCAAATATCCACGATGGGGTGTTCGGGGTTGCGCGGAGCAAGCATTAGTTGCCGATAATCGCCTGCAGGTCGGCAGCGATCTGCTCGGGTGGTGTGCCGTAGCCGATTTTCTTGATGAATTCGCCGTTCTTGCCGAGCAGATACAGTCCCGCGGAGTGGTCGACGGCGTACAGATTGGGTGCGCCGCTGCTGTCCGGTACTTTGGCGTATTTGACCTTGAAGTTCTTTGCCGCGCGCTCGACGAGCGCCGCGGAGCCGGTCAGTCCGAGAATGCGTGTGTCGAAGAATTTCGTGTAGGTACTCAGCGTCTTGGGTGTGTCGCGCTCGGGGTCCACGGAAATGAAGATGCCTTGCACGTTGGCGGCCTTGTCACCCAGCAGGCGCAGCACTTCGGCCATGTCCACCAGCGTGGTCGGGCATACGTCGGGGCAGAAGGTGTAGCCGAAAGTGATCAGTTGAAAGCGCCCGCGGAAATCCTCGTCGCTCACCGCGCCTCCGTCGGGGCCGACAAGCAGGTAGCGCGCGCGCGCGCCGGCGGGCGCGTCGCTCTCGTCGCCGTTCAGGCCGTGCGTCGATGTGCTTTGTGCGTGTGCGCCGCCGAGCAGGAGCAGCGACGAGAGCAGCAGGCCACGCAGCAGGCGGCCGAACAGGCAGGCACTCATGGTTTGGCGCCGACCGCCTGGCGCAGGGCTTCGCGTGCGGCTGCGGCCTGATCGGCGAGCGTTTTTCCGTCCGGGCATTTTTCGTCGTTTTGCCCGAAAGACAGGAATGTTTCGTTTGTTGCCTGCTCGAAATATTCGCCGATGGTTCTTTCCTTCGGCGCCAGGTCGATCACCGCCTCGCGCAGCCGGGCGGAAAGCGCGCCTTGCTTGCATGCCAGCGCGATGCCGTTCAGTTTGCCCAACTCGGTTACGGCTTTCTGCAGGTCGTCCGCAGACTGGGCTTGCGCGCTACCGGCGAAGCCGCCGGCGATGGCCGCCGCCATGAGCAGGGCCGACAGGCTTGAGTGGTTGCGGATCATGAGTCCTCCTGTTCGATGTGTGTTCACGTCTGCCGCGAGTTCAGGGACGTGACGTGGGGAGTATGGTTGCAATGGTCTGGCCGTTGCGCCCGTCGAAAAAGTCGATGCGTTGCAGGTGTCCGATCAGGTAGCGCTTCTTCAGCGTGAAATCGACCGGATTGCCATGCGTTGCTTTCCAGAAGGTCGTGCTTTCACGGGTCACCGGTGCCGTCAGGCACGCGTAGGCCCGCAGTTTTACGGCTTGTGGTGGAACCGCCGTGTCCGGGCTGGCGAAACCGGGCTCGCCGTCGTCGGGTATGGCGAAATCGGCCAGGTTCGGGAAAGCCAGGAAGTAATCGTAGCGCCAGCGGATTTGTGTCGTCTGGAGTTCGCCGATTTTATCCTCTTGAAGATAGCTGCCGCGTTCCTCGGTTTCGGAGCCGAGGGGCAGATATTTGAAGAGGAAGTATTCAGGCGTTTTTTCCGCCGAGGCGTCGGGCCAGCTCCAACCTTCCGCCACGTCGTTGTAGCGCATGGAATAGTGGAGCCGGGTGCTTGCGGGCACATCCGCCGGAAGTTCGGCGCGGGTGATGTCGTCCGGCGCCAGGTCGAGTTCGGCCTCGATGCACTCGCCCGACGAGGGGTGAGCGGCCACGCGCGCATAGAGCGCGGTGTTGGTTGCGGCATCGGCGGTGGCGCTGCCGGATGCGGCCAGGAAAAAGGGCGACAGCGCAAGCAGGGTGGTCCGCAGTGTGAGCATGGTCGTGCGAGTGTCGGTTACTTGCCCATGTGCATCTGTGCGGCGCTCGGGCGCATCACCTTGGCGTCGACCTGCAGGTTCGAACCGTCGTCGAAAGTCAGCGTCAGCGGAACGGATTCGCCTTCCTGCAACGGCGCTTTCAGGTCGATCATCATGATGTGGAGCCCGCCGGGCTGGAGGACGGTTTCTCCTTTCGCTTTGATGTCGATGCCGGCGACTTGCCGCATTTTCATCATGCCGTCCTCGTGGGTGTGGGTATGCAACTCGGTGATGCGCGAGGCGGGGTTGCTGACCTTGAGCAGCCGGACGTCCGTATCGCCGTTGTTCTTCAGCACCATGAACGCGCCGGTGGCGGGTGCGGACGGTGGCGCCTGGCGGACGTATGGATTGACGACGGAAACCTGTTCGCTCGCGCCGGCCAGCGCCAGGCTGGAGAGCACGAGGCCGAAGATGAACGCGCAAGATTTTTTCATGGCAATCCCTTTATTCGATGTTCAACGATTGACGAATGGCCAAGGCCAGTTTGACCGGAGATGCGCCGGGAGCGAGTTTGTCGGTAACCCGGCCGTTCCTGCCGATCACGTAAATATCCCCGGAATGGTCGATGCCATCGTCCCCTGCGTCCGGGTCGGTATTCCGCCTGGCGTATAGAACGCCGTAGCGCCGTGCGATGTCGGCGATCTGCGCATCGCTTCCCGTTGCGCCGATGAGATTGCCGCCGAAGGGCGCAATATACGCCCCAAGGCGCTCGGGCGTGTCGCGCGCGGGATCGATGGAAATGAAGATCGCCGCCAGTTGCGCTTTTTCCTTGGGTTCGAGTTGTTCGATGGCGCTGGCCATGGTGCTCAAGGCGGTGGGGCTCCGGTCGGCGCAATGGGCGCAGCCGAAATGGAGCAAGACGGCCTTGCCGCGAAAATCGTGGAGTGAAACGGTGGAGCCGTGCGTGGCCGACAAGCTGAAGTCGCCGCCGGGTGGCAATCCTGGCCCGGGCAGGGGGCGTTCCGCAGGGGTGGGGTGCCAGCCCAGCGCCAGGCCGGCAACCGCCAGTGCGAGCAGCAGCGCGATGAGCGCCAGTACCCAGTTCGGCGGGTCAATCGTTCGTGCCTGAGAGGAACGCATAGGGAATGATCGCGCGTTGCCCGCGCATGTGCAGCACCACCGTCGCGCGCCATAACATCGCACCGGTAATGCAGGCGGGCAGGCGGGTTTCGGCGGTGTAATGACCGTTGCCGTCCGGTTTCAGCGTGGTCCGGCTGGGGCCCATGTCCATGTCCACGCCGGCGAAATCGATTTCGACCTTGTCCGGCACGATACCCTGCGTCGTCAGCGATACCTGAAAAGAACCGGCGAGGGTGGTGGAAGGCGCCAGTAGTCGCAGTGCGACCACGCCGCCGGGAATGCTCGCCGGGCAGGCGCGCTGCACGATATTGCAGCCGGTTGCGGGCAGAACTTCGATATCCGGCGTGGGAAAGAGTATCGGAGATAGTTTATAGGCGACGACGATCGGCAAGGCGAGCATGAGTGCGCCAATGAGCCCGAGCAGTACGCGCCGCAGGCTTCCGGCGCTTGTATGCGCGCGCGCATGGCCTCGCCGTTCCGCAGGGCTGTGCAGAAGGGGCGCGAGGAGCAACTCGGCGGGTGTCGCGGGACTTACTTTGGAGATTGCTTCTTTCAACTGGGCCGCCTTTATCGCTTTGATCGAACGTGCTGCTGAATAAAACCGTTTAAAGACCAGACGGTTTCCGATCAAGTGTGATTTTGCGTCGACGAGGGCGTGCATCGAAAGGTGGTGAATCCTGGTCGACTCCGGTAAAAATGGCTGATCATGCCTAGGAATATTCCTAGGCTGGCGGACTGTGTAAGAGCGGGATGCTTGTTCGCCGTGGAGTTTGAGCGCGGAGTGCATTCCGGATACAGCAGTCGGGCTGCGACGTATTCATCGCACCGGGTTCGATTCCCGGTCCGGTTTGTTGACGACGCTACCGAAGAAGACCAGAGTGACCCGGTTGCACTTACCGTCGGCGTCGAAGCGCTTTTCCCACCGTGAAGGCCTCTGCAAAGCATTTTCTTCCCTTTTCCGGGGTGGCAGGCACCGTTCTGGCCGTCGTTGTCTGGACCGTGTTGATTCTCGCGTCACTGCTGACGCAAAAGGAACAATTGAACCGCGCCGCGGCCGAGTTGGCGCGCATCGACGCCATCGCCAACCTGAAAAAGGACATGGCGATCCGAAAATGGGCGTCGTCCGTCGGGGGCATTTTCGTCCGCGAGAAGAATATCCCGCCGATCAATTCGCTCGAACAGGAAGAACGCTATACGGCGGTACGTGGCACGGGTGAGCGGATCGGCATCGTTTCCGTTACGCCGATGCATTTGCTGCTTGCCATTCAAGGCATGACCAACAAGGAATTCGGCAGCCAGGAAAGATTGACCTCGAAGCAATTGCGCAACCTCGACAACGCGCCGGACGAATGGGAGCGCCAGGCGCTGGAATCGTTGGACAAAGGCGCCAACATCGTTACCGAGTCCTTGCCGAAAAAAGGCGGGCACGGGCTGATGCGCGCGATGATTCCGATGCGCATGGAAAAGGAATGCCTGGATTGCCACCGCGATACCTTGATTCCGGTCGGCGGGCTGCGCGGCGGGGCCACGGTATCCATCGACCTCAACACCTACCGCACCGCACAGGAACCCACCTGGCGTGCCATTCGATCCTGGCATGCCGGTGTTTGGCTGCTGGGTATTGCGACGATTTTCCTGCTGCATAGGGTATCGCGCAAACGCGCGGCGGACTTGCTGCAGCAGGATGAAGTGCGGCGGGAAAACGAGGCGGCTTTCGCGGCCATGGCCGAAGGGGCGGTGATTACCGACGCGCAAGGCACGATCCTTTGGGTGAACGATGCGTTTTGCGGTATTTCCGGCTATGCGCGCGAAGAGGTCATCGGGCGCAATCCACGGATACTGAAATCCGGCGTGCACGACCGCTCCTTTTACACCCGATTGTGGGAAAGCCTGTATCGGGATGGCCATTGGCGGGGAGAAATCTGGAACAAGCGCAAGAGCGGCGAGATTTTTCCCGAGGAAATATCGATGCAGGCGCTGCGTGGTCCGGATGGGCGCATTCGGCGCTACATCTCGATTTTTTCGGATATCACGCAGCGCAAGAAGAATGAAAGCGACCTGGCCGCGCATAGAGAGCATCTGGAAGATCTGGTCAAGCAGCGCACGGAGGAATTGACCGTGGCGCGCGATCAGGCAGAGGCGGCCAATCATAGTAAATCGACCTTTCTGGCGAACATGAGCCATGAATTGTGCACGCCGCTGAACGCGGTCATCGGCTTTTCGCAGTTGATGGAAAAGGACCATGCGCTTTCGTCGCAAAACCAGCGCAACCTGCAGATCATCAACCACTCCGGCCGCCATCTGCTGACGCTGATCAACGATATTCTCGAATTGTCCAAGATCGAATCCGGAAAGATGGAAATGCGGCCGGAGGAGGTCGATGTAAAGGAATTGCTGGAGCAGGTCGTCGACATGATGCGGTTGCGGGCCGATGAAAAGGGGCTGGCGCTGAAACTCGTGGCCGAATCCCTGCCGGCGATCGTTTGTCTGGACCCGGGCATGCTGCGCCAGATCATGCTGAATCTTTTGTCCAACGCGGTGAAATTCACTGCGCACGGGGAAATCGTCGTGCGTGCGCTGGCACGGCCCGTACGTGGCGATACGGTCGAATTGTCCTTTGCGGTACGGGATACCGGCATCGGCATCAGTGCAGAGGATCGGGAGCGTATTTTTTCTTCCTTTGAGCAAATCGGCTCCTTGCAGCAAGGCGGCACGGGTCTGGGGCTGACGATCAGCCGCCACTACGCACACCTGATGGGCGGGGAGTTGGCTGTCGAATCGAAGCCGGGCGAGGGAGCGTGTTTTTCTTTCGCCATCGAGGTGCTGACGAAAGATGGCGTGGCGGTGAAGGCGGACGAGAGTGAATCGGCTGGATTGACGAATGTGGCGTGTCCGGCGCATTCGATTTGTCTGGAGCGGAAAATGTCGGCGCTGGTGGTCGACGACAGTCCGGAAGGGCGTTTACTGGTGGGTGAGATGCTGCGGCCGCTCGGCTTCGATGTCGATGAAGCCGAAAATCTCGCAGCGGCCCGTAATGCCCTCGAAACGAGTGCGCCTGATCTGGTGTTGCTGGATTGGTATCTGCCGGACGGCGAAGGCATCGATCTGGTGCCGCCGATCAAACGCCGTGGTGCGGAGGGGCCGGCGGTCATCATGTTGTCGGCCAACGCCATGGCCGAGAGCCGTGCGGCGTCGCTAGCTGCCGGGGTCGATGGGTTTTTGAGCAAGCCGTTCGCGGAAAGCGATCTGCTGAGGATGATCGAGAACGTTTTCGAATCGCGCGGCGCACCGATTTCACCGCAGGCGATGGAGCGGGTGGATGCGGATTTTGCCCGGAACGCGCTGCCCTTGCTGCCGCAGGAGGTACGGGAGCGTTTGATCCGAGCGGTCATTTCGCTCAATCCGATCGAAATCGAAGCGATGATTGCCGATGTCGAGGCCGTACTGCCGACCCTCGGCGAAAAAATAGCGGCCTTATCCAGACAGCGCCGCTACCAGGAGCTTTGGGACATGCTGGGCATCGAGGGGAGCGAAGCATGATGGGAATGGCGGCACCAGGTACGGGTAAAAAGAACGGGGCCAGCAACGCAACCGAGGTGTTGATCGTCGACGACACGCTCGCGTCGCTCAACCTGCTCAATGACCTGCTCTCCGCGGCGGGATACATCGTCCGTGCGGCACAGGATGCGCGCATGGCCTTGCGTTCGGCGCGGGAGCGGCCGCCGACGCTGATTCTGCTCGACGTCAGGATGCCCGGCATGGACGGCTACGAGCTGTGCCGACTGTTGCGCGCCGACCCCGGTACGCGCGATGTACCGATCATTTTCCTGTCCGCGCTGCGCGAAACCCAGGACACGGTGAAAGGCTTCGCGCTCGGCGCGGTGGATTACATCGCCAAGCCTTTTCAGCCTGACGAAGTGCTTGCGCGCGTCAAAACGCATATCGAACTGTACGGGTTGCAAACACGCCTGGAAGAGCGGGTGGAACAGCGCACCGAACAACTGCGCCGCTCGGAAGCGGAACTGAGGCTTTCCCAGGCGCGCCTGCAGGAAATGACCCGCTTCCTGCAAACCGTGCGCGAGGACGAGCGCACCTCGATCGCGCGCGAATTGCACGACGAACTCGGGCAGGCGCTGACGGCGCTGCGCATCGATCTGGGTTGGCTGCGCAAGCGCTGCGCCGGACTGGGCGGCGCATTCGTCGAACGTGCCGATTCGGCTCATGCGCTGGTGGAGCGCACCATCGATTCCCTGCGCCGGATTTCGGAGGGGTTGCGGCCAGGCATGCTGGATGTGCTCGGACTGTGCGCGGCGCTCGAGCACCTGGTGGTAAAATTTACCGAGCGCACAGGTGTTGAATGCGATTTCTTCGCCGACCAGGATGAATACGATCTTGGTGCGGGCGGAGCGATTGCGGTATTTCGGCTCGTTCAGGAAGCCCTGACCAATATTTCCCGCCATGCTGCGGCGACGGAGGTCAAGGTGCGATTGCAGGAAGTCGACGGCCAGTTGATGTTGACGATTCAGGACAACGGCGTCGGATTCGATCACCAGGAGCCCAAAAAAGGTTTTGGGTTGCTGGGTATGCGCGAACGGGTCAGCATGCTCGGCGGCGAAATGAACATCGAAAACCGTGAAGGGACGTACATCACGGTAGCGCTGCCTTTGGTTCCCGAGGTTTGATCATGATACGTATCCTGATCGCGGACGATCACGACATCCTGCGCGCGGGGTTGAAGCATATTCTCAGTGACTCCGGCGATATCGCCGTAGGCGGCGAAGCGAGCAACGGCGCCGAGGTCATGACGATGCTGCGTGGCGAGCGCTGGGATGCGCTGGTTCTCGACCTGACCATGCCGGGACGCAACGGCATCGAATTGATCAAACAGATCAAAAGCGAATTCCCCGGTTTGCCGATTCTGATCCTGAGCATGCACAAGGAAGATATCTACGCCGTCAGGGCGCTGAAAGCCGGTGCCGCCGGCTACTTGTGCAAGGACAATGCCGAGGCTTTGTTGGCCGAGGCCATCCGTAAAGTCGCCGGTGGTGGCCTGTTCATCAATCAGAGCGTGGCGGAAAACCTGACGCGGGATATTCTGCAGGGCAGTCATACCCAACTGCCACACAACCGCCTGACAGACCGCAATTATCAGATTTTTCTGATGATCGTCCAGGGCATGGGCGTATCCGAAATAGGGCGCAAGCTCAACCTCAGCGTCAAGACCGTCAGTACGCACAAAGCCAGCATTCTCTCGAAAATGGGGCTGAACAATACCGCCGAGATGGTTCGCTACGCGATCCAGCACCACCTGATCGAAGACGGCACGCCGTTCTCCGGGTAGTCGTCGGCCGCATTCTCGGTCTAGGAATATTCCTAGGCAACATCAGACAACTCCTATCCCGTAATCAGGATTCGTCACCTGTCGGCGCCCCAGTCCCCGGCGCAGAATACCCCGGTAATCATTGTGGGCGAGATGTTTGCGCCACTGTGATCGAAGTAGGGAGCGATTCTTCTTTAAGGGAGATGTACGATGAAAAGCCTGGCAGTCAAAGCAACAGCCTTGTTGCTGGCGGCGGGAATGGGGACGGGCGCGGCATTGGCCGCGGAGTCCTTGCAGGACGTAATGAAACGCCGGAACCTGAGCCAACAGGATTTGCTCGCGGCGGCGAAAACATACACGCCGACCGGTAAGCGCGACGAATTCCTCGCATTCAGTTCCGGCGGTCAATCCGGACAGATTTTGGTGTATGGGATTCCGTCGATGCGGATCCTCAAATACATCGGCGTCTTCACGCCGGAGCCGTGGCAGGGTTACGGTTACGACGAAGACTCCAAGGCTGTGCTGAAGCAAGGTTGGATCGACGGCAAGGAAATCACCTGGGGCGATACGCACCACCCGGCGATCTCCGAAACGCAGGGCCAGTATGACGGGCAGTTCCTGTTCATCAACGACAAGGCCAATCCGCGTATGGCCGTGGTCGACCTGCGCGACTTCGAAACCAAGCAGATCGTCGTCAACCCGATCTACAAATCGGAGCACGGCGGCGCGTTCGTGACACCGGACACCGATTACGTGATCGAGGCGGCGCAGTACGCCACGATCCTGGAAAACCGCAAATTCGAGCCGCTGGAAGAGTTCAACGAGAAATACCGCGGTGGGGTGACCTACTGGAAATTCGATCGCAAGGAAGGCCGGCTCGACCCCAGCCAGTCCTTCTCGGTTGAGCTGCCGCCGTATTCGCAGGATTTGTCGGACGCGGGCAAGGGACCTTCCGACGGCTGGTCGTTCACCAACTCCTTCTGCTCCGAGCGCTATGTGGGCGGTATCGAGAAAGGACGTCCGCCGTATGAAGCCGGTTGTTCCGCCAAGGACACCGACTACATGCATGTGATCAACTGGAAGAAGGCCGTCGAACTGGTCGCGCAGGGCAAGGCCAAGAAGATCAACGGCCATAACGTGCTGTCGATCGACACCGCGGTCAAGGAAGGCATCCTCTTCCTGATTCCGGAGCCGAAATCGCCGCACGGCGTGGACGTGACCCCGGACGGCAAGCTGATCGTCGTCGCCGGCAAGCTCGATACGCACGTCTCGGTCTACTCTTTCGAGAAGATCCAGGCAGCGATCAAGGCGGGCAAGTTCGAGTCCAAGGACCCGTATGGCATTCCTGTGTTGAACATGAAGGACGTTCTGCATACACAGGTTCAGCTCGGCCTTGGGCCACTGCACACGCAGTACGACTCCAAGCCCTGCGTCGCCTACACCTCGCTCTATGTCGATTCACAGGTTGCCAAGTGGAACTACTGCGAAGGCAAGGTGCTGGACAAGATCTCCGTGCACTACAACATCGGCCACCTGATGACGATGGAAGGCGACTCGGTCGACCCGAAGGGCCGCTACCTCGTGGCGCTGAACAAGCTGTCCATCGACCGCTTCAACCCGGTGGGGCCGCTGCATCCGCAGAACCACCAGTTGATCGACATCAGCAACGACAAGATGCAGCTCCTGTACGACATGCCCCTGCCGTTGGGTGAGCCGCACTATGCCGTCGCCATCGAGGCGTCCAAGCTCAAGCCGGGCGTGCGCTACAAGGTCGGCACCAACAGCCGGACCGACAAGCCGCATCCGGGCGCCGTGCGCGCAGGCGAGGAGCGGACCGAGCGTAATGGCAATCAGGTCACGGTCTATGGCACGCTGATCCGGTCGCACATCACGCCTGAAACGATCGAGGTCGAAGTGGGCGATGAAGTCACCATCAACCTGACCAACCTCGAACGCGCCCAGGACGAAACGCACGGCTTCACGGTGTCGACGTACAACGTCCATGCCTCGGCCGAGCCGGGCAAGACCGTCACGGTGAAGTTCAAGGCTGATCGGGAAGGTGCTTATCCGTACTACTGCACCGAGTTCTGCTCGGCGCTGCACCTCGAAATGCAGGGTTACCTGCTGGTCAAGCCGAAGGGTTGGAAGCCGACGAAGACGGAAATAGCGAAAGGCTCCTACACCGAGGCCGATTACCAGGCGACGCTGAAGAAAGTGGCGGAGACGCAGACGGTGATCGATTCCGTCGTCGGCTTCATCACCAGCACCAACTACAAGGACTTCCCGGATGTGGTCAACATGGTCGAAGATGCGACCGACCAGTTGAACAAGGCGACCGAGGCCAAGGCCAAGCACGAAGCCGCCGCTGCCAAGAAGGATTGGGAGCAGGCGAATCTTTGGGCTGAGCAGGTGTGGCAGTACCAGGTCAAGGCGGCGGATATTGGTTTGCGCGCCAAGACTTACCTTGAGCAAAACGGCGCCAAGAAAATCAAATAAGGCACCGCACGGCTAGTCCGTCAGCAAGTCGAAACAGCGGCGGGGGCTTGGCCCCCCGCCGATTTCTCCAGAGAGGAAGGTAAATGAAGCAATTGGTCATGCTGTTGCTGGGCGCATTGTTGTGTTCCACGGCCGTTGCGGCACCGGATGGCGCCAAGCTGTACACTGAAAAAACCTGTAATGCCTGCCACGGCCCGAAAGGCGATAAGCCCTTGCTGCCGAATTATCCGAAGATCGCGGGCCAGAATGCGGCGTATGCCGAACAGCAGATGAAGGACATCAAGAGTGGCGCCCGTAACAACAGCCAGACTGCGGCGATGAAGGGCATCATGCACTTGGTCAATGACGAAGAAATCAAGGCCCTGTCCGAATATCTCCAGACACTGAAATAAGCCGTCAGCTTTGTTCCGCTGGCGCGGTGTGTCGTGGCCGGACGGGGAGTGGACGACTTGTTTTGAAAGGATGTACAAAATGAAGACGAGAATTTCTTTACTACTGGTCGGTTTGCTGAGCGCAAGTGTCGCTTTCGCGGGTCCGCCGGCACCGAAGAAGGAAGGCATTGAAAGCCAGACCTATACCTGGAACGCGCAGGAAGGCGAAAAGATCGAGGCGCTCAAGCTCAAAGGCGACAAGAAGAACGGCGAGGAAGCATACGAAGTGTGCGGCGCCTGTCATCTGCCGTCCGGCGCGGGGCGCCCCGACGGCACCTTCCCGCAACTGGCGGGGCAGCACACCACAGTGCTGATCAAGCAGATGGCCGATATTCGCGCTGGCCTGCGCGACAATCCGACGATGTATCCGTTTGCCGCCACGCTGACCGATCCGCAAGAGCTGGCCGACGTTTCCGCGTACATCGAAGGCCTGTGCATTCCGACTGATCACGGCAAGTACGAAGGGGTGGATGCGGCCCTGCAGGTTGCCAAGGGTAAGGAACTGTACGAAAAGCAGTGCCTGGAATGCCACGGCAAGAACGGCGAAGGCAACAAGGAAAAGTTCTATCCGGTGATCGCCGGCCAGCACTACAAGTACCTGTTGCGCCAGATGACGGAAATCCGCGATGGTCATCGTCGCAACGCCAACCCTGACATGGTCAAGGTCATCAAACCGTATACCGACGATCAACTGGTGGCAATTTCGGCGTATCAGTCCAGCCTGAGGATGCCGGGCGCGATGTGTGCGCCGAAGGCTGGCGGCAAGAAGTAAGTGGAAAGCGCGAAGCAAGTAGCGTAAGCAGGGAGAGATAGGGAGTGTAGTAAAGTAGCCCGTCGCACCGCGTACCACGTTATAGGCGGTGCGACGGGGATACGCCGCAAGCCGCCGTTTTGCACAGAGCGGCACGACAAAGAGAGCAACACGATGCAGCAGCAAAACAAGATTATCGGCGGCTTGACCTTGATCGCTCTGATCGCATTGGTCGCCGCTTATTTTTCTCCGATCTGGTGGGTGTCGCTGACCGCGCCGAACTACCCGGAGGACGCCTTCCCCGACGGCATTCGTATCCACTTCCATTTCGACGGTGTCTACAACGGCTGCAGGGCTGCCGCCAAGGGCACGCGGATGGCCGACGAGATTATCCAGAAGGATCTCGCGCATGATGACGAGCGCTGGAATCCAATTCTGGACGCGAAGAAAAACGTCGATAAGGGTGCGGAAGGGCTCGATTGCGTTCATGAGATGAACACGATCAACCACTACGTCGGCATGTTCCCGATCGCGACAGGGGCGCCGGTCGAAAAACCGCTGGCGAAATTCTTCTTTGGATTTTTCACCGTGATGATGTTGGCGTTCATGGTGGCGAAGAAAAAAGCCCGGCTGACGATCCTGACGCTCGGATTCGCCGCGGTCGCAGGCTGGATGATCGTCGACCAGTTTGTATTGGGGCACCTCGAAAGCCACGTGCAGAACTACATGAACGAAATCGGCACCTACTTCAAGGAGCCGGACAAGATCAAGGTCTGGGGCGACAACGTGCGGTTGATCTCCCAGATCGTCATAGTCGGGTTGATCGCCATCATGGTGATTGTTGTCGCCGGCGTTGCGAAAATACGCAATTTCCAGTTGCTGCTGGCCCTGGTGCCGGCGTTGCTGCCGGTGTTTTTCCTCATCACGTATTCCGCCTGGCTGTGGTTCTTCGGTCACAACCTGCATCCATGGGGCGCATTCACGGTCAAACCCTTCATGCCCACGGTGTTTGGTGAGGGCAAGGTCGCGCAGTTCTCGACTTTTTCCTATCCTTATTGGGGGTACGGCCTGCTGCTTCTGATCTTCGTGTGCCTGAGTCTGGCACTGCTGATTCGCCGCAAGCAGCTGCGCGAGAATCCAGCAGCGGAGTAAATCGTGTCCGCATTGCCGAAAATTGCCCGGGTCAGCCTGGCTGCCGCGCTGTTGCTCGCCTTTTCACACGGCAACGGCGGGTCGGCCATTGTCGACGAGGATGAGCCGCAGCGGTCCCGCGTCGACGCCGGCATGGCGCCGCAGGTAAATACCGATCGCCCCAAGCCGGTTTTCATGCTGATCGAGCGCGACAAGCGGATTCATGGGCTGAAACCGTTTCAGGATCTGGTCGATGCGGCCGCGCCCGGTTCTGTGTTGCGCCCCGCGCCGGGCGTCTATGCCGGCCCCGTGACCATCGACAAGCCGCTGACCATCGAGGGCGACGGCAAGGTCACCATCGATTCCGGCGACAAAGGTTCGGTGATGTTGCTCAATACCAGCGGTGCGGTATTGCGCGGGTTGCATTTGACCGGTTCGGGCGAATCTCACGATACGGACGATTCCTGTCTCGACGTGCGTGGCAACGGCAATGTGATCGAGAATCTGGTGGTGGACAACTGCCTGTTCGGCATCGATCTCAAGCAATCGAACAACAGCGTGCTGCGCGGTAATCGGATCAGCTCGAAAAACTTCGAACTCGGGGTGCGCGGCGATGGTTTGCGCCTTTGGTACAGCAACGACAATTTGATCGAGAACAATGAAATTGTCGATTCGCGCGATATGGTTGCCTGGTATTCGAGCAGGAACACTTTTCGCAACAACGTCGGCCGGCGCAGCCGGTATTCGATCCATTTCATGTTCGCGGACGACAACGTGGTCGAGGGCAACCGTTTTTACGACAACGCGGTCGGCGTTTATTTCATGTACACCGAGCGCGGCGTCGCGCGCAACAATGTGCTGTCCCATGCCAACGGCGCGGCTGGCATGGGAATCGGTTTCAAGGAAGCATCGGGGACGGTGATCGAAGACAACGAGATCATTTATTGCGCAGTCGGTATCGGTTCCGATCTGTCCCCGTTCCAGCCGGACACGACGATTGAAATCAGAGGCAACCGCTTCGCGTTCAACGGCATCGGTATTCAATTCAATTCCGAAACCGGCGGCAACAACGTCCGCGACAATGTCTTCGAGGGCAACCTGACCCAGGTCGCCTATGGCAGCCGCAGCAGCAGCGCGGGGCAGAACCTCTGGGAAGGCAATTACTGGGACGATTACCAGGGCTTCGACCGGGACCAGGACGGTTACGGCGATCAAAAGCACGAGCTTTATTCTTACGCCGACCAGATCTGGATCGAACTGCCGATGGCGCGCTTCTTCCGCAACTCGCCCGTGATGGAGTTGCTCGATTTTCTTGAGCGGCTCGCGCCATTTTCGGCGCCCGACCTGATCCTGCGCGACGACAAGCCGCGTTTCACCAAGCCCGATGGGAAGGCGGTGTCATGAGCACTTCCGATCCGGCCGCCACCGGAAAAAAAGGCAAACCAGCCGTTTCGCTCGACAAGGCGCGCAAGGAACGGCGCAAGTTCATCCAGTCCGCCGGCCTGACCGTCGGGGTCGTCGGGCTTTCCCTGCTCGGCTACATTCCGGTCTCCAGCGCGCGCGCGCCGCGGCTGCGTCCGCCCGGCGCGCTGAACGAGGATGATTTTCTCGCTTCCTGCATCAAATGCGGCCAGTGCGTACAGGTCTGTCCGGTGCAGGCGATCAAGCTCGGGGATATCGGCGATGGATTCGGTATCGGTGTGCCGCATATCGATGCCCGCGATCAGGCCTGCGATTTTTCCTGCGATGCGGTGCAATGCATCCTCGCCTGTCCGACCGGCGCCCTGACCTATACCAAACCGGATTTTCTCGATGTGCGGGAAGGTGCGCCGCTTGCCGCGCCGCCCATCCTGAAGGCGAAGGAAAACGACGCCGAGCCGACGCTCAATCTCAATGAGCGCTTCGGCGTTGCCCGTCTGGCGCGGCCGGAAGCCTGTCTGGCCATGCAAGGCAAGGGGTTCAAGGGGCAGGCGCGTGGCGCTGCGTTCAAGGGCAAGATGCGCTACATGGAGGTCGACCGCTGGAAGCCGATTCTGGTGCGCGACCATCCCTACGAGCGCGATGTGTGCGACTTGTGCGTGACCGAATGCCCGATCAAGGATGCCATCGCCTTGACGCCATTTACCGCCGAAGACGGCAGCAAGCGCTTCAAGCCGACGGTGCTTGAACAGTGCGTCGGTTGTGGCGTGTGCGAAATGGTCTGCCCGGCCGAGCCGGCTGCCATCGTGGTCGATGCGCAGGCCGTGTGGAAGGGGGCTTGATCATGAGCCGTTTTGTCGACCTCTTTCTAGGCATGCTGGGTGCCGCACCGAAGAAACCGGAAAAGGTTTCCGAGAAGGTGCGCCAGATCATGCTGGTCAAATACGAAGACAAAGAGCGCTACATCAAGGAAAAGCTGCATGCGCGCGAGCATCACGCGCAGAGCCATCGCTGGCGCAACCGGCGCTGGGCGGTGCTGATCGCGGTCAACCTGCTGTTCGTGTTTTCGTTCTGGCTGGATATCCAGGTTCTCGAAGGCGCGCTGACGGCCTCGCGTTTCGTCGGTTTTCACCTGATCGATCTGAATTCCGCGTTGCACGTGATGCTCGCCCACAAGCACATCATCGTGAATCTCGTCATCGGCACCTTTACCGTTTTTCTGCTCTGGGTGGCATTGGGCGGGCGGACCTTCTGTTCCTGGGTGTGTCCATACCATCTGGTCGCCGAACTGACGGAGAAGCTGCACCTGAAGCTGGTGGAAAAAAAGATCGTCACCGACCACGAATTCCACCGTGGCACGCGGACGGTGTTCTGGGTGTTGTTCGCGCTGATGTCTTTCATCAGCGGCTACACCATTTTCGAGACGATCTCGCCCACTGGCATCCTGTCGCGCGCACTGATTTACGGGCCGGGACTGGCTTTGGGCTGGGTTTTCCTGTTGTTGCTGTTCGAGGTTTTCTGGTCCCGCCGTGCCTGGTGCCGCTATGTGTGCCCGATCGGCCTCACTTACGGCGTGGTCGGTGCGCTGTCGCCGCTGCGTATCAGCTACCATGTCGAACCTTGCTTTCACGAAGGCGATTGCCGCAAGGTGTGCCTCGTGCCGCATGTGCTCGATGTGACCATCAAAGGGCGTGCGAGCGACGATGCACTTGGTCTTGGTCCCGACTGCACGCGTTGCGGTCTGTGCGTGGATGTATGCCCGACCGGCGCTTTGCAGTTCGAAATAAAAGGATTGTCGAAGCTTTTGTGAGTTTTTGCTTTTTTGACCCTAGCGTCCGCGTGCGAGCGGGCTCTCGCCTGCACACGGCACGATCGAACGCATGATTACCTTTGCCAATCTCGTCAAAACCTTCAAGCGTGCGCGCGTGCTCGACGGCATCGACCTGCAGGTCGGTCTGGGCGAACGCATCGCCTTGATCGGCTCTAACGGCGCGGGCAAGACCACGCTGATCCGCTGTCTGCTCGGCGAATACGCATGCAGCGGCATGGTTCGCGTCGACGGTATCGACCCGCGCGCGAACCGCAAGGAGGCGCTCAGCCGAATCGGTTTTGTGCCGCAACTGCCGCCGGCGTTGAAAATGCCGGTCGGGCCCTTGGTCGATTTCTCCGCGTCGTTGTGCGGGGCTGACCCCGCGCGCATCCGCTCGATCGCCGCTTCGCTCGGACTCGATGTCGACGCCATCCGTACGCGCCAGTTCACTCGCCTTTCCGGCGGCATGAAACAGAAACTGCTCATTGCCATCGCACTGGGGCGGGGTGCGAAAGTGCTGGTGATGGACGAGCCGGCGGCGAATCTGGACCCGGAGGCGCGCAAGATATTCTTCGATTTGCTCGCCGAGCGCCTGCACGACGCGACGATGATCATCTCCAGCCACCGCCTCGACGAAGTGTCGTCGCTGGTCAATCGTGTCATCGAAATGGACATGGGCAAGATCGTGCTCGACGACAAGGTGGCCGAAGACGTTGCGCTTACCGACGTGCTTGCCTGCCGTATCGTACTGAAGCGTTTCGAGCCCGCTTTCGCCAAGGCGGTGGAGGGATGGCGCCTGGCGCCGGATGTGCAAAAGCTGGTCTGGCAGGGCGACATCGCCGGCCCGGACCGCCTGCGCTTTCTCGGCACCGTCTCCCGCTACACCGGTTTGATCAGCGATCTGTCGCTGTCCGAGAACTGACATGTGCCGCGTGCATTGCGAACTGGGTTTATCGCCCCGGCTGCAGACGCGGCGTGATTGCCTCGTGCGTCTCGGTGCCGGCGCCCTGATGTTGACGCCCCTCGCGGCTGCATTGTCGGGGTGCAGGCAAAGCGGCTGGCCGGACGGCATGGCGGAAATCAAATGGGACCGAGACACCTGCTCCCGCTGCAGCATGGTCATTTCCGACCGCCGCTTCGCTACCGAACTGCGCGGTGGGCCGAACGACACGGCCTATAAATTCGATGATATCGGCTGCATGGTGTCGTGGATGAAGGACAAGGCCGAAGAGCACAAATGGATCAACGAGGCGGCAACGCGCATGTGGGTTGCCGATTTCGACAGCAAAAGCCGCGAAGAGATGCGCTGGCTCGATCCCCGGCGCGCGTTCTACATCACGCGCACGTCGCCGATGGCTTACAACTTTGCCGCCGTCGCCGTGCCGCAGGGCGGCGCACTCGATTTCAACGACGTGCGCGAGCATGCGCTGGCCAAGCACAAGTAAATGAACGCAGATAAAAGCAGGTAGAGGCGGGAACGAATCAATGAAGCAATTCTGGCTGACGGCAAAGCTCGATATCGTCGAATCCCTGCGTGCGCGTTGGTTTCACGCCTACACGCTGGTGTTCGGCGGCATCGTTGCCCTGCTCTTCGTTTTCGGCCTGACCGAATCGCGCGTGCTGGGCTTCATCGGGCTTTCCCGCCTGCTCGTGACCTACATCCAATTGACGATGGCCATTCTGCCGATCTTCGTGTTGATCACCACGGTCCGCTCCGTGGCCGGAGACCGCGAGGCCGGCGTGTTCGAGTACCTGCTGTCGCTGCCCGTGTCGCTGGCAGCGTGGTTCTGGGGCAAGATCGTCGGGCGCTATATCGTCGTTTTCGCCCCGGTCTTCCTCGCCATGCTCGGTGCCGTGATCTGGGGTTACATGGATGGCATCGAGATTCCGTGGGACATCTTCGGTTACTACACGGCGCTGCTTGCCGCGATGGCGCTGTGCTTTCTCGGTATCGGCATGTTGATCTCGACCGTCGCGCGGTCGACCGACGTGGCCCAGGGCGTTGCCTTCCTGGTCTGGCTGCTGCTGCTGCTGTTCCTCGATCTGATCCTGCTCGGCCTGATGATCCAGGAACGGATCAATCCGGAATGGGCGGTGCTGCTGGCGCTGGTCAATCCACTGCAGGTATTCAGAACGGCCGCGCTCGCCATGTTCGATCCGCAACTGATCGTGCTCGGCCCCGCCGCCTACACCATCATCGATCTTTTTGGCGCGCATGGCTTCCGGCTGTTTGCGCTCATTTATCCGTCGGTTCTCGGGCTTGGCTCGGCGCTGCTGGGTTACACCATTTTCCGGCGGGGGGATTTGCTGTGAATTTTGCTATGGGGGCTGTGGTGAAACGTCTCTTGATCGTTCCGTTCCTGGTGGTGCTCGCCCTGTTCAGCGGTACCGTGGCGGCCGGCGGCGCCGATACCCTGTTCGCGGCGAGCCTTGCCGGCCTGGACGGCAAGGACGTCAATCTGAACGACTATCGCGGCAAGCCGCTCATCGTCAATTTCTGGGCGCGTTGGTGCGCGCCGTGCCGCACGGAAATTCCGGAACTGGTTCAGTTGCAGAACGAATTCGGCAAGCGGGGGCTGAACGTCGTCGGCGTGGGGGTCGAGGACGACCCTGTTGCTGCCAAGGAGTTTCTCGCCGCCTATGGCGTCAATTACACGATCGGCCTGAGCAAGAAGAAAGGCGTCTGGCTGATGCAGGCGCTGGGAAACGCCCAGGCGTTGCTGCCCTATACACTGGTGATCGGCCGTGATGGAGAAATCGTCGTCAGCAAGCTCGGCCCGTTCAAGAAAGAGGATTTCGAGAAGATCGCGGAGCAGCTTCTGCAATAGCGTTCCGGGGGCTGCATCGCCAACCCCACGCATTGTTCCGTCGCTTATCACTTTCCCAAGTAAATTTCTTCCCCTCCCAGAGCAGATGTCCGATACGGAAACCGCATCGAGCACGTCCACCACGTTCGGCAAGTTCATCGTGTCGCCGCAGGAACGGCGCCAGCGTATCCGCGCCGTTTTCGAAGCTGTTGCGGGGCGCTACGACTTGATGAACGACCTGATGAGCTTCGGCATCCACCGCCTGTGGAAGCGCACGCTCGCGCGGCGCTGCCGGCCGCTTTCCGGCGTGGTTGTCGATTTGGCCGGCGGAACGGGCGATGTCGCCGGGCTGCTGCGGTCGGATGGCAGGCGTGTCATCGTCTGTGACCCATCGTGGTCGATGATGGCCGTCGGCCGGCAGCGCCGGCAAGGCATTGCGTGGAGTGCCGGCGAAGCCGAGTGCCTGCCCTTCGCCGACGGCAGCGTCGACCTGCTGACCATTTCGTTCGGCTTGCGTAACGCGACCGACATCGACAAGGCACTGGGCGAAATCCGCCGTGTGCTCAAGCCCGGCGGCAGTTTCGTCTGCCTGGAATTTTCCCGTCCCGCGTTTTGGCTGGCGCCGTTCTACGATCTCTATTCCCGCTTCGTCATCCCCCGGCTAGGTGCAGCCGTGGCCGGGCAGCCCGCCGCTTACGACTACCTGATCGAATCGATCCGGCGCTTTCCCGATCAGAAGGCATTGGCACAGACGCTGACGACGGTGGGTTTCGAGGCTGTACGCTGGGAGAACCTCTCCTTCGGCATCGCCTGCCTTCACTACGGCAAGCGCCCTTCGTGAACCGGGCGATTTCTTCCTCGGCACCCAGCGCGGCGCACATTTGGTGGACCGCCATCCGTCCCCGCACGCTGGGCATCGCGCTGGCGCCGGTGGCGGTCGGAACCTCGCTGGCAGTGGCCGACGGTGCCGCGCTCAACGGGCTGGTCTTGCTGGCGACGCTGGCGAGTGCGCTGCTGATTCAGATCGGTACCAATCTCTATAACGATGCCGCCGATTTCGAGCGCGGCACCGACGGCCCGCAGCGCGCCGGCCCATTGCGTGTCACGCAGGCCGGTTGGATGAGCGGCGCGGTGGTCAAGCGCGGTGCCTTGCTCAGTTTCGGGCTGGCGTTGTTGCTGGGGGTTTATCTGGTCGTGGTCGGCGGGCTGCCGATTCTCGGCATCGGCATCGCCTCGCTCATTGCCGGCTGGAGCTATTCCGGTGGGCGGTGGCCCATTTCACATTCGCCGTTCGGCGAGTTGTTCGTGCTGGTTTTCTTCGGCGTGCTGGCGGTGTGCGGCAGCCACTGGCTGCAATCGCCGCGATTTTCCGTGTTCGACCTGCTGGCGGGGCTTGCCGTCGGCGCGCCTGCCGCCGCCGTGCTCCTGGTCAATAATTTCCGCGATATGGAAACCGATCTCCAGAGCGGCCGGCGCACGCTCGCCGCGGTGCTTGGGCGACGCTTTGCCGCGCGCGCGTTCGCCGTGTTGGCACTTGCGCCAGTCCCATTGCTGGTGGCGATGGCATACGCGGGCTTGCCCGGCGCCTTGGCCGGTTTGTTGGCCGTACCGGGATTCATCGGCCTCGTCCGCCGTTTCACCGCCACCGCACCGAGTTCGGAACTCAATGCCGTGCTGGCGGAAACGGCGCGTAACGGTTGCCTGATGGGTTTGCTCATGGCCGCCGGCGTGTCGATCGCCACGGCGTTCTAGGCACGGGTGCGCGGAAATGGCGCGGGGATGAACGGATGATCGTCGATGTCCTGCTGCCCGCAGCGTTGGCTTTCATCATGTTTTCGGTTGGCATTTCCCTGAAGGCCGGAGATTTCCGCCAGGTTTTCGCGCGGCCGGCCGGGTTGGCCATCGGCATGGTCGGACAGCTTCTGTTGCTGCCGGCCGGCGCATTTGTCGTGGCGCTTTTGGCGGGCTTGTCGCCCGAGCTGACGATCGGCCTGCTGATTCTCGCCGCCTGCCCGGGGGGCGCAAGTTCGGCCTTTCTCACCCACCTTGCGCGCGGCAATACGGCGCTTTCCCTGATGCTGACGGTTGTCAGCAGTCTGGCCGCATTGTTTACCTTTCCGCTGCTCGTCAAATGGGTTTTCGTCCATCTGGACAGCGGTGGCTTTGCCGATGGCATCGCGCGGATCGGCGAGTTGCCTGCCGGCAAGCTGGTGGGCAGCGTCCTCATGGTCACGACGCTGCCCATCGTGTTCGGCATGGGGCTGCGGCATAAGGCGGGAGGCTTCGTCGCACGCAGCGAAGCGTTCATCGGTCGGCTGGCGACGTTGTTTTTCGCCGCCATCGTGTTCGGCACCTTCTTTTCCCATCAGCAGATCATCCTGTCCAACCTCGCAGCCGTGGGGCCGGCCACGCTTCTGCTCAATGTGCTGGTGATGGCGCTCACCTACTGGCTGACCACGCTCTGCACCCGCCAGCCGAAGGATGCCGTGGCCGTGGCGATGGAAAGCGGTCTGCAGAATGCCGGCCTGGGCATCTACGTTTCGCTGACCTTGCTTCACCAGCCCGAATTTGCCGTGCCTTGCGTCGTTTATGCCTTGACGATGAACGTTGGCGCGCTGACGCTCGTTTTCCTTTCGCGCCGACGGCAGGCAAGGTGCGCAGCCGCCGTCGGTTGATACGGAATCAGGATTCGAGGTGGCGGCGCACCGGCAGGCGGCCGGCGAGCAATCCGCCGGGTGCGGCCAGCAGCGAGGCGAAATACACCAGGCCGCACATCAGCACGATGGCGGGACCTGCCGGTACGTCGGCGTGATACGACACCAACAATCCGCCGGCACTGCTGCCGAAAGCGAACGCCACCGCGAGCGCCAACAGTACCGGCAGGCCGCGTGTCCACAAACGCGCGGCGGCGGCGGGCAGGATCATGATGCCCACGGCCATCAGGGTGCCGAGCGCGTGAAAACCGGCGACGAGGTTGAGCACCACCAGTACCAGAAAGCCGTAGTGCGCCACCGGCGACAGGCGGCTGACCGCGCGTAGAAAGGCGGGATCGAAGCATTCCAGCACCAGCGGGCGGAACAGCAGCGCAAGGCCGAAGACGGTGATGCTGCCGATGGCGGCGATGAGCAACAGCGAGCCGTCATCCAACGCCAGTACCGAGCCGAACAGCACGTGCAGCAGATCGAGATTGCGTCCGCGCAGCGATACGATCATCACTCCGGCGGCGAGCGACAGCAGGTAGAAAGCGGCCAGGCTGGCGTCTTCCTTGAGGATGGAACTGCGCGTCACCAGTCCGGCGGCGAACACCACCACCAGTCCGGCGATGATGCCGCCGGCCGTCATTGCCCCAAGCGACAGGCCGAAGGCGAGGTAGCCCAGCGCCGCACCGGGCAGGATGGCATGGCTCATGGCGTCGCCCATCAGGCTCATGCGCCGCAGCATCAGGAAGACGCCGACCGGCGTGGCGCCCAGCGACAGGGCGAGACAGCCGGCCAGCGCGCGGCGCATGAAGCCGAAGTCGGCGAACGGCGACAGCAGGAGTTCGCTCATTGTGTGCTTTCCCGGCGGCACATGGCCGCGTGGTCGTCGAAAGCCTCCGACAGATGGCGCGCGCGCGCGAGCAGTTCATCGGTGAGCACATGGGCTGTGGGACCATAGGCGACGAGTTCGCGCGACAGCAGCAGACAGCTCGGAAAATGGCGGCGTACCTGTTCGTAATCGTGCACAACGGCAAGAATGCTGCGGCCTTCGGCGTGCCAGCCAAGGATGAGGGCGACCAGATCTTCCACCGTGCGGTTGTCGATAGCGGCAAAAGGCTCGTCGAGCAGGATGACCGGCGCGTCCTGCAACGTGAGGCGGGCGAAACGGGCGCGTTGCAACTGGCCGCCGGACAACGAGCCGATGGGCCGGGATTCGAAGCCGGACAGGCCGACCGCCGCGAGCGCCTGTGTGACCCGATGCCGGCGGGCATTGTCGATACAGCCGAATGCACCGATTTCGCGCCACAGACCCATTGCCACCATGTCGAAGACCGAAACCGGAAAGTCGAGATCCAGTTCACTTCGCTGCGGCATGTAGGCAATGCCGCCTGAAGGCAGTGCGGGGCGGTGAATGTGTCCGCCGATGGGGCGCAGTTCGCTCGCGAGTCCTTTCAGCAGTGTCGACTTGCCTGCACCGTTGGGGCCGACGACTGCGATCAACGCGCCGGCGGGAATGTCGAGGCTCAGGTGATGGACCGCCGGGTGGCGATCGTAGCCGAGCGTGAGGTTGTCGCAGCGGATCAGGTTTGGGGGCAACGGATGCATGTGTCAGGCCAGTGCCCAGAAAACGGTCGCCCACAGCAAGCCGGCAGCGGCGGCGGCGACTGCCAGGCGTGTGCCTGCGCCTGTGCCGAGGAGGCTGCGACGCGGGCGGGAGTGGTCGTGTGTATGCGGCATGAACGGGTGGGTGAATCAGCAGGCGCTGTGGCCTGGCGTGCGGTGTGGGTCGCATTCCGGACAGGCGCCGTGGAGCACGAGTTCGGCACGGTCGATGCGGTAGCCGGGGGGGAGTGCGGAGTCGGTTGCCGGGCGTATCATTTCCAGGCAGATCACCTGGCCACAACGGTCGCAATGGAAGTGAGCATGACGGTGGTTTTCGCCTCGCATCGCCTCGAAGCGCCAGGCGCGGTCGCCGGCGACGCGCTGGGCGATGCCCTGTTCCACCAGCCAATCCAATGTGCGGTACAGGGTGACGCGGTCGTGATCGATGCCGGCCGCAGCGAGTGCGTGGCCGATCTCGTCGTGGGATTGCGGGCTGGGACTGGATTGCAAAAGGTGCAACACCGCGACTCGGGTACGGGTGACCCGGCCGCCGTGGGCGGCAATGATGCTGCGTGCGTGCGAACGTCCGGTGTGGGGCATGTGCTTCACGATTTTTGCAGGCTTATGCAACATTGTAGCATAAGCGAGCGTATGGCTGCAGTTGAGCGGGGGCATGGACTTTTTGCGGCAGTGCGACTGCTGTCTCGAGAGATTATTTTTTTGGATGCCGTTGGTTTGCTAAAAATAGAATTCAAGAAATGGGAAAGTTTGCCCGAAATTAACAACAGAGCCCGCGATGGCGGGGTTCCGCGTCCGCCGCGGATCGACGATTTTCTGCTTGTCGAAAAATGGAACGGGAAGCGAAAGTCAGATTCAAATGACAGAAACTGGCGGGAATTGCAAGGAGAGCAACATGACGATAGCAAGGCGGCTGGCCATCCTGATTTTTCTGGCGATCGTTGGTTTATTGATCGTCGGCGGCATTGGCCTGTATGAGATGGGTCGCATCAACAAGGGTTTGATGTTTGCCAACAGCGATTCCATTCCCAGCATTTCCACGGTAGACAAGATCGAAAGCACGTATTTGAAGTTGCGCACCCGGGTTCTCTATCACCTTCTGGCGTCGTCGGCTTCGGAGAAGGCGGAGCACGAGAAACTGCTGGAGCAATACAAGGCTGAAATGGCCAAGCTGGTCGACGGCTTTGCGAACAACCTGACGAGTAACGCACGGGACAAGCAGTACATCGAAGACACGCGGAAACTGCTGGATGAGTATTACAAGACGATTCAGCGTGCTCTGGAGCTGTCCCGTGCCAACAAGACTGATGAGGCGCGGGATTTCCTTCTGGATGCCGGCTATAAAGTAGCGCAGCAGGTCACCACGAACATGGAGGAGCATGCCCACTACAATGCGGAACTGGCTGCCGCGGCGGCCAAGGAGGCGGAGGCTTCCTACGCGGAGGGGAAGCTGTTCTCGATACTGTCGATTCTTCTCGTCACCGTGGGTGTTGCCGGCCTGGGCTTTTTCACTTACCGCTATGTGAGCAGTTCGCTCGGCGCGATGACAGATGTGTTTTCGCGCGTGGAAAAGGATCTGGACTTTACCGTGCGCATTCCCGCCACCGGAAGTGACGAGATTTCCCGCGTGAGCCAGGTGTTCAACCGTCTTCTGGACCGGATGCAGGCCAGCCTGAAGGAGATTGGCCACCATGCCGACGAGGTCTCCGGGGCGGCGGAGCGGGTTTCGGGTGCGTCGCAGCAAATGTCCGCCGCGTCCACGTACCAAAGCGAGGCGGCGTCGAACATGGCGGCCACCATGGAGGAGGTGACGGTCAGCATCAACCACGTGGGGGACCGGGCCGTGGAGGCCAATCAGCTCTCCAGTACCTCCGGTTCGCTGGCGAAAAACGGCGCCTCGATCATCGGCGCCACGGTGGCGGGTATCAACAGCATCGCGGAAACGGTGCATGTAGCCGCCGATCAGATTTCCCATCTGGAAAAAAACAGCGAACGGGTCAATTCCGTCGTCAACGTCATCAAGGAAGTTGCCGATCAAACCAACCTGCTTGCGCTCAACGCCGCGATCGAAGCCGCGCGGGCAGGTGAGCAGGGGCGGGGTTTCGCCGTCGTCGCCGACGAGGTGCGCAAGCTTGCCGAACGCACGACGCAGTCGACGCGGGAAATCGCCGATACCATTGCCGAGATGCAGAGCGGCGCGCAGTCGGCGGCGCGGAGCATGCAGGCGGTGGTGGAAAAGGTTGAAACAGGCGTGGCGCAAGCCGAGCGCGCGAGCGAGGCCATCAACGAGATCGGCAGCAGTTCGGAGCAGGCGGTCATGATGGTGGGCGATATTACCGAGGCCATCCGGGAGCAAGGCTCGGCGGCGGTGAATATTGCGCAGCAGGTGGAAAAGATCGCGCAGATGTCGGAAGAAAACAGCAGCGCTGCCCACGCCTCGTCCGATACGGCCAACGATTTGTCCAGGCTGTCGAAAGAAATGCAGCGAATCGTTCAGCAGTATCGGGTGTAAAAAATCGCCGGCGCCTTGGAGGGAAAGGCGCCGGCGATTTTGTCCTGAGTCGTTTTTTTCAGTTTGCGATCAGTGCGGAAAACTCCCGGTTGAGCAGATCCGGGTCGCCGAGATTGAATTCGAGCAGACGGCGCAGATGCGTCATGCTGTCGAGGTCGATTTCCTTCCACACGATGCCGACATGGTTGTTTTCCCTATGCACGGCGTCTCCTTCCATACGCACGACGACCTCATTGCCATCGGCCAGGTGCAGTTCGAGCAGGCAGCGTTCGCCGACGGACAGGGCAAGCGGCACGGCGATTTCGAGTAGTGCGCCTTTCATCGACAGATCGCATACGGCACATGCCGCATCCTTGTCGCCGACGAGCAGGCGGGCATCGCCATGAAAGCTGATGCGGGAGAATTTTCGGCGTTGTTCCGTTTGCATGGGCAAGGCTCCGGCAGGTCGAGGCGCGCGCGATGAGGGAATCGCCTCCGCTTGCCGCCATTGTGGAAGCGTGAGACGCCTGCCGCAAGTGAAACGATCTTTACCCGGACGGGGAACCGATCACGGTTATCTCCCCATATGCGTGCCAGAATGGGTACGCTATCCATATTTTCCCATATGGGTTTTCTGCAAACTTTAGGTACATGGTGGCAACCGTGGCGGAAGGCGACAATATAACGGTGATCGAAGGCGGGCTGACAGCGGCGCGCGGGTCGCCAAAACGCCCGGAGGGCGACGGCGAGCCGCCGGGGGGGCATGCGCGGCGCAAGGACGACCCGCTGCTCGAATGCCTGCTGCTGCTGGTGCGCGCGCACGGCGGTACGCTGACGCGCGAAGCCGCAGTGGCCGGTTTGCCGGTGGAAAACGGACGTCTGTCTCCGTCGCTGTTCGGCCGTGCGGCGCAGCGCGCGGGGATGAGCAGCCGGGTGGCGCGTCGCGATCTCGCCAGCATCAACCAGTCGCTGCTGCCGGCCGTTCTGCTGCTCGATGGGGAACACGCCTGTATTCTGGTGCGTTACGACGCGGCGAAAGGCCGTGTCAAAGTCATTTTCCCGGAACTGGGCGAAGCGGCGATCACTTTGCCCGCCGAGGAACTGGCGGCGCGCCATACCGGGCACGTCATCTACGTGCGACCACGCTTTCGTTTCGATGCGCGCACGCCGGAGGTGAAAACCGTACGTGGACGGCATTGGTTCTGGGGCGTGATTGCGGAAAATCGCCGCATTTATCGCGATGTGCTGGTCGCGGCGCTGATGATCAACATCTTCGCCATAGCGATGCCGCTGTTCGTCATGAACGTCTATGACCGCGTGGTGCCGAACAACGCCACCGATACACTGTGGGTGTTGGCCGCGGGCGTATTCATCGTGTTCATGGGTGATTTCATCCTGCGTTCCATGCGCGGGCATTTCGTCGATCTGGCCAGCAGCCGTAGCGACGTCAAATTGTCGGCCTACATCATGGAGCGGGTCCTGGGCCTGCGCATGGAGTCGCGCCCGGTATCCACCGGCTCTTTCGCGGCCAATCTGCGTTCTTTCGAGACGGTGCGCGACTTCATCAGCTCGGCCACCGTCATTGCCTTCATCGACGTGCCTTTCGCCTTCATCTTCCTGATCGTCATCGGCTGGATCTCCTGGCCGCTGGTTCTGCCTTTCCTGTTCGGCATCAGTGTGTTGTTGCTTTACACCATGTCGGTGCAGGGGCGGATGCACGAACTGTCCGAACGTACCTACCGCGCCGGCGCACAGCGCAATGCCGCGCTGATCGAGGGGCTTGCCGGGCTGGAAACGGTGAAGACGATGGGTGCCGAAGGGCCGATGCAGCGCAAGTGGGAACAGAGCGTGGCCCATCTTTCCCGCGTCGGCGCCCAGTTGCGTCTGCTGTCGGCCTCCACCGTCAATGGTGCGATGTGGGTGCAGCAGATGGTCAGCGTGACGATCATCCTCGTCGGGGTGTACATGATCGGCGAAGGGTTGCTCAGCATGGGCGGGCTGGTGGCCTGCTACATGCTGTCATCGCGCGCGATGGCACCGGTCGGGCAGGTGGCGGGCCTGCTCGTGCAGTACCACAACGCCTCCACCGCGCTGGCCTCGCTCGACACGCTGATGGAAAAAGAGGTGGAGCGCCCCGAGTCGTCCAATTTCATCAGCCGGCGCAGTTTTTCCGGCGATATCGAATTCCGCGACGTGACCTTCGGTTATCCCGGGCAAGAGGTCGCGGCGTTGCGCAACGTATCCCTGCGCATTCGCGCGGGCGAGCACGTGGGTATTCTCGGCCGTGTCGGTTCCGGCAAGACCACGTTGGAAAAGCTCATTCTCGGTCTTTATCGGCCTGTCTCCGGTGCGGTGCTGGTCGACGGCATCGACCTGCGCCAGCTCGACCCGGCCGAACTGCGCCGCAACATCGGCTATGTGCCGCAGGACATCGTGCTGTTCTACGGCACGCTGCGCGACAACATCGCTTTTGGCGCGCCGCTGGCCGAAGACGCCGAAGTGGTGCGCGCGGCCGAGACCGCCGGCATTACCGGTTTCGTCAATGCGCATCCGCGCGGTTTCGACATGACCATCGGCGAACGCGGCGAATCGCTTTCCGGCGGACAGCGCCAAGGGGTGGCGATCGCCCGGGCGATGATCAACGATCCCCCCATCCTGATGCTGGACGAGCCGACCGCGTCGATGGACCATACCAGCGAGGAAGAAGTGAAGCAGCGGCTGCGCGAAGTCGCCAAGGGCAAGACGATGATCATCGTCACGCATCGCACCTCGTTGCTGGAGCTGGTCGATCGCATCATCGTCGTGGACGAGGGCAGGATCGTCGCCGACGGTCCCAAGGCCCAGGTCGTCGAGGCGCTGCGCCAGGGCCGTGTCGGGAGGGCTGCGTGATGAACGACTCCGCGCTCAAGAACTTCGAGCGGATCGGCGCGGCGGCCGATCGTTTGTCGAAGCCGGCCGAAAAGCTCTTTGGCCGTCCGCTCGACCGGCTGTTCGGCCGGCTGACGCCGCCGGTGCGCGAAGAAGGTCTCGACTGGGCCGGCGATGCCGATTGGGCGCAATTGCAGCAGGAGCCGCTGCGGGCGCGTCTGCTGCTGCGCACGGTGGCCGTCGTCATTGTCGCGCTGCTGCTGTGGGCTGCGTTCGCACCGCTGGATGAAGTGACCCGAGGCGAAGGCAAGGTGATTCCTTCGTCTCAGTTGCAGGTCATCCAGTCCGTGGATGGCGGTGTGGTCGAGGAACTGTTCGTGCGCGAAGGCCAGGTGGTCAACGCGGGCGAACTGCTGGTGCGCATCGACCCCACCCGCTTCGTTTCCTCGCTGCGGGAAAACCGCGCCCAGTATTTGTCCTTGCAGGCCAAGGCGGCGCGTTTGCAGGCGCTGACCAGCGGCACGCCGCTCGAATTGCCCAAGGAGGTGCTGGCGGAAGTGCCCGATATCGCAGCCCACGAGTTGCGCCTGTACGAATCGAGCCGGGACGAACTGGATGCGCAGCTTTCCATCGCGCGCCAGCAACTGAACCAGCGCGAGCAGGAACTGAACGAAGTCCGCGCGCGGCGCGAGCAGGCCGGGCGGGCTTACGATCTCGCCGCCAAGGAGCTTTCCGTTACCAAGCCGTTGATTGCCTCCGGCGCGGTGTCCGAAGTCGATCTGCTTCGTCTCGAACGCGACGTTGCCCGCCTGCGCGGCGAACGCGACCAGTCTTCGGCGCAGATTTCCCGCATCCAGGCCGCCATTGCCGAGGCCAGCCGCAAGATTCAGGAAGTGGAGTTGAACGTGCGCAACCAGTTGCGCAACGAGCTTTCCGATACGATGGGCAAGCTCGGCAGCCTGTCTGAAGGCAGCCTTGCGCTCGCCGACAAGGTCAAGCATGCCGAAGTGCGCTCGCCGGTGCGCGGCACCGTCAAGCGCCTGCTGGTCAATACCGTTGGCGGCGTGGTTCAGCCAGGCAAGGAAGTGGTCGAAATCGTGCCGCTGGACGACGCGCTCATTCTCGAAACCAAGGTCAAGCCGAAAGACATCGCCTTCCTGCGCCCCGGCCAGCCCGCGCTGGTGAAATTCACCGCTTACGATTTCTCCATCTATGGCGGCCTCGATGGCGAGCTGGAGCAGATTTCCGCCGATACCGTCGTCGACGACAAAGGCAACGCTTTTTACCTCGTCCGCGTGCGCACCCATAAATCGAGCCTGGGCAACAATCTGCCGATCATTCCCGGCATGGTCGCCGAGGTCGATGTGCTCACGGGCAAGAAAACCATACTTTCCTATTTGCTCAAACCGGTTCTGAAAGCAAAATCCGGTGCGATGACGGAGCGATAATAGAACGATGAACGCGCAGCACCTCTTCATTACCCCCGATGCCGCACTTCAGCCCCGCTGGCGTGAGGCATTCGCCGATGCCGCCGCGGTCAAGGACATGGACGCCGCCGCCGCGTGCTCGCCTGGCCTCATCTGGCTCAGCACACGCCTGCCCGAGTGGAAGGATGCGCTCGTCCTCTGCGCCAGGCAGCACGTGGGCGTGCCGGTCGTCGTGCTCGACCTGCAACCCAACGAACGCAGCGCCCTGCAGGCATTGCGCGATGGCGCGCGCGGCTACTGCCACGCCATGGCCACGCCCGGACTGCTGCGTGAAGTCGCCGTTGCGGTCCGCCATGGCGGCGTGTGGGTCGGTCCGGATCTGATGGCCCGTGTCGTCGGCGCTGCGCATCGTGCCCTGGCTGGTGTAGCGGTGCAGGATGTGCGGTTGGATATCCTGTCGCCGCGCGAGTGGGATGTCGCCCGCGCCGTCGCCGAAGGCGCAACGAACAAAGAGGTAGCTACCCGGCTCGTTATTACCGAGCGTACCGTCAAAGCCCACCTGAGCGCCGTCTTCGAGAAGCTCGGTGTGCGCGACCGCCTGCAATTGGCATTGCTGTTCGCGGGCGAGCAGCGCGCAGGATCTCCCTCGGCGAACGCGTGACATAATTCACGGCCAATCTCCCAGCCTGTCCATCGGTCCAATATCGGGTTTCCCCTATCAGGGTTAACCTGTGAATTGTAAAAATTCAATTCACGTTTGGTTCGCACAGCCGGCTTCCACCAGGTGCCGGCTGTATCGCTCAGGGAGATTCATAATATGGCCACAACCCAAGCCGTTGCCACCGTCGTTGCCGTTGCCGGTCACGCATTTGCCCGCGACGCACAGGGCAATCTGCGCGCATTGCGCCCCGGCGACGTATTGCGCGAAGGCGATGTCGTCGTCACCTCTGCTGGCGGACGTGTCGAGCTTGCTTTCGGGGACGGCACAATCCTGCCGGTCGAACAGCAGCAGACAGTCGCAATTCATGCCGACATGTCCGAAACGACTCGCTCTGATGGGTTGGATGCTCAGGTATCCGGCGCTAGCATCGACAAAGTCATACAGGCATTGAATGACGGCGGCAAGCTCGACGATGTCGAGGCGCCAGGCGCCGGTCTGAGTGGTGGTGGCGCGAGCGAAAGCCATGACTTCGTGCGCCTGCTGCGCGTCGCCGAGGGCGGAAACCCGCTCGCCTTCGAATATTCGACGGACAGGACTTCCGAACTTGATGACCGTTTCGGGCTGGCGTCCACGACGGATACCGACGCCACCCTGACTCCGGTGGAGCCTGAAACGACCACGCCGCCGACGATCGAACCGCCGACGACCCAGCCTCCCACGACTGAACCACCGACAACTGAACCGCCGACACTCGAGCCGACGACTCAGCCTCCCACGATCGAGCCGCCGACGACTGAACCACCGGTGACCGAACCGCCGATAACCCAACCACCGGTGACGCTACCGCCTGGGGGTGGGCCGACCCTGCCGCCGGATGGAACCATACCGCCACCGTTAGTGACTGTCGTCCCGCCGCCGGCAGGAATAGTCCCCGCAGCGGCACCCGCGGGCGTGACGGGCACCGAAGATACGGACTACACCTTCACATGGTCCAACTTCAATGTGTCCGATGCCGACTCCCCGCTTGCCGACCTGGGTATCAAGATCACCAGCCTTCCGGCTGACGGCACGCTGCTGCTGAACGGCATTCCCGTTGTCGCTGGCCAGGCCATCAGTTGGGCCGATATCGACGCGGGCAATCTCGTCTTCCGCCCCGCTCCCAACGAATCGGGCTCCGGCGCCTTTGGCAATCCCGGCGTGGGCAACATGCACGACGACTACGCCCAGTTCAACTTCAAGCCCACCGACGCCACGCATGAAGGCGCCGAGGCGACGATGAACATCGACATCACCCCGGTGGCCGACATGCCGACGCTGGACGCCACGGCGGGCGCAGCAACGCCAGGGGGTGCCACCGTCACTTACCCGATCACCATCACTTCCGCGCTGACCGACACCGACGGTTCGGAGACGCTGTCCGCTCCCACGGTTTCGAGCATTCCGGCGGGTGTCACGCTCAGCGATGGCAGCGGCAACACCTTCACCGCGGCGGTCGGCTCCACCAGCGTGACGCTGACCGGATGGGATCTGACCACCCTCACCCTGACTGTTCCGGCAGGGCAGGCGGATTTCACGCTGGACGTTGCGGTGACTTCCACCGAAACGGGCGGATCGACCGCCACGGCAACCGACTCGATCTTCATCGACATGCCCACGGCCAACCAGCCCCCGGTGGCGTCGCCTGTCGGCGTGACGGGCACCGAAGATACGGACTACACCTTCACGTGGAGCAACTTCAACGTGACAGACGCCGACTCCCCGGTGGCCGATCTGGGTATCAAGATCACCAGCCTCCCGGCTGACGGCACGTTGTTGCTGAACGGTGTTGCCGTCGGTATCGGCACGGCCGTCAGCAAGGCCGATATCGACGCGGGCAAGCTCGTCTTCCGCCCGGAAGCTCATGAATCGGGTGTCGATGCCTTTGGTGGTGCCGGTGTAGGTAACATGCAATCGGATTACGCCCGGTTCGCCTTCAAGCCCACCGACGCCACCAGCGAAGGTGCCGCGGCGACGATGAAGATCGACATCGTTCCGGTGGCCGATGCGCCGGCGTTGACGGTAAGCCTGGGCGCCGCCGTGCCTGTTCCCACCAACACGGCGACCAGCGGCAACATCACCGCAGCCAACGTTTTCGCTCCCGGCAACGGTGTGACCGTGACGGCGCAGAAGTTTGTCGATCTCGGCGGCGGCAATTGGGATCTGTCGGCCCCTGCTGCTGGCAACGTCATAGTCTATAACGCCTCCGGCGCTGCCATCCTGAACTCGTATGGATATAACTGGATCGGTGTCGCAGGGAGGGCGCCTGGCGCTCCCGATAACACGCCTGGTTCGAACGCCCAGATTGCGTATAGCTACGATGCGCACCAGTCCGAAGCACTCATCTTCGACTTCGGCGATATCGACGTCACCAAGGTATCGTTCAACGTCGACAGGCTTCTTTTCGACGAGCTCACCAGCAAACCCGGAAACCAGACGGCCGTCATGGTGTATGAACTCTGGAAAGACGGTGCGATGGTCTTCACCGCGGAAATCGTCGCGGAAAACAACCCAACCGGTGAGTTCGCCAGCGACAAGGTCATTACGTGGGCGGGCGGTTTCGACAAGATCGTGTTCAAGGCCGCCGACCATTTCGACGGCATGGACGAAGCGACGTCGATGGCGATCAGCAAGGATGGCAGCGATTACTGCCTGACGAAACTCGATTACGAAGGCACGCGTTCGAGCGTAGGCAAGTACGCATACGCGCTCGACATCACTTCCGGTCTGGTGGATACCGATGGATCGGAAACGCTGTCCGCTCCCACGATTTCGAACATTCCGGTGGGCGTCGAACTCAGTGACGGCGTGCATACCTTCACCGGAGCCGCCGGTTCCAGCAGCGTGACGCTGACCGGGTGGGATCTCGACAGTCTCAAGGTCATCTCGGCGGACGACCACACCGATTTCTCCCTGGTCGTCTCGGTGCGTTCCACCGAAACGGCGAATGGCGATTCCGCGGTGACGAGCCGCACGGTCGACGTCGTCGTCGATGGGGTGGATGCGATTGCGCCGTCGGTTTCCATCGTTGGCGGCAGCGGCGAGGACCACCTCGTCGGCGGCAAGGGCGACGACATCATTACGGGTGGAGCCGGCGACGACGATCTGTGGGGCGGACTGGGCGCGGATACCTTCGTCTGGCATCTGGCCGACAGGGGCGCACCGGGCACGCCGGCGATCGATACGGTGCATGACTTCGATACCACCGCGAACTCCGACCGCCTCGATCTGAAGGATCTGCTCCAGGGAGAACATGACACGGGCCTCGGCTTCAACCTCGACAAGTACCTTTTCGTCGAGCAGCAAGGCGCCGATACCGTGGTTCACGTCAGCAGCCAGGGCCAGTTCAGTTCGGGTTTCGATGCCGCGAAGGAAGATCAGAGAATCGTGCTTCAAGGCATCGATCTGACCGGTGGCCTTGCCGATCAGACGCAGATCATTCAGCAGATGCTCATCAACGGTAAGCTGATCACCGACCACTGACCGTAGCTATCGTACGGCCGTCCAGCGCGGTGGCCGTACGATGACAAATAGAGGTTGAAGCGGGAGTTTTGCCTGACGTGGGGCGCACAAGGATGACGCATCGCGGTTGGTCATGCCGTGGGTGAAATGCTGGCGAAGCCGCATCGGCGAACGCACTCGGAGGCCCCATTTCTATCGCGTCGCATTGCCGCGGTTTTCCATTTCCGTCGTGCGCTGCCGCGATACCGGTGGCCTTCAGTGCCAGTAGGCCTGCCGGTTTGAATGAAGTGTTCGCATGCGCGTCCTTCACGCTCGGCGGAGAGTTATTTCCGAACACACCAGTGTGTATGACCGCCCGCAACCGGCCTTGTCGCTCGCGGACGAGCACAGTGCGACGTTCCCCTCGGGCGAACGCGTGATGTAGTTCACAACCAGCTTCACGACCTGTCCACTAGTCCAATATAGGGTTTCCCCTATTGGAGTAACCTGAAAATCGTGAGAGTCCCGTTCATTTTCGGCTCTCTCGGCTGATTTGCGTCGCATGCCAGCCGTTACGCTCAGGAGACTCGTCATGGCCATAACAACCCCCGTCGCTACCGTCGTTGCCGTTACTGGCCATGCGTTTGCCCGCGACACACAAGGAAATCTGCGCCCATTGCGCCCTGGTGACGTACTGCGCGAAGGCGACACCGTCGTCACCTCCGCCGGAGGCCATGTCGAGCTTGCTTTCGCGGACGGCACAATCCTGCCGGTCGAACAACAGCAAACGGTCGCCATTCACGCCGACCTATCCGAAACGACTCGCCCGCACGCGCAGGATGCCCAAATATCCGAAGGCACTGTCGACAAAGTCATCCAGGCATTGAATGACGGCGGCAGCCTCGACGATATCGAAGCGCCGGGTGCCGGTCTGGGCGGTGGTGGCGCAAACGAAAGCCATGACTTCGTGCGCCTGCTGCGTATTGTCGAAGGCGTGGCTCCGCTCGAATTCGAATACTCGACGAACAGAACTTCCGAACTTGACGACCGTCCTGGGTTGGCACTTAGAACGGATGCCGACGTTACCTTGACGCCGGAGCCCGTGACGACTCAGCCTCCGACGACCGAACCGCCGACGACACAGCCTCCGACGACTGAACCGCCGACGACTCAGCCTCCGACGACTGAACCGCCGACGACTCAGCCTCCGA
>JAVBSY010000151.1:0-9378 GCA_031556475.1 Azoarcus sp. | reverse complement strand
ATCGCCCACCACCAGCGGCGGCAGCACCTCGCCCGTCACCGTACCGTCGGACACCGTCGAAGCCTCGCTGAAGAACGCCGCGGCCAGCGTGCGCCCGGAAAACTGGATCATGCTCAGCTTCACCGACAGCGACTTACTCGTCGTACGCTCCTTCAACGTCAGCCGCTGCCCCGAGCACGTCTCCTTGATCTGCTTCTTCTCCACCGCCAGCGACGTCGTCAGCGACGACGTACCGCAACCGATGCGATACAGATCCACCAGATAACCCATGTCGGGCGTACCGTTCTCCGGATCGAAGCGCCCGATCTGAACCGGACCCTGACCATCCCAAATGATCGGCGTATTGGCTGTCATTACCATTGAATTACTCCTTTGCACTTACAGTGGAATTGGCGGTCGCATCGGCTCGCGCTTCGTGCGCCGCCTCCGTTACGCCGATCGAAATCAGCCGTCCGGCCCGCTCCGGGCACGCGCCCGAAAACATCGCCTCCGGCGGACACTTGCGCCCCACATCGAAATGGAGCCGCATATAAAGGGGGCATCCCCGAGGGAAGCCCCTCCAACCTCACCGGCATGCCACGGCCTCCTCCCCGCTCGCGTCACCCAAGCCGCAACCGGCCAGGAACGCCCGGGAATCCGTCGCAAGCGCACGCGCGTTCCGCCGCCACGGCAACCAGCCGCCGGCCCGAACCGCCACATACATCGCCCAGCGCTGCGACCAGCGCACCCCGCAATCCGTCATCGCCTGCAGAAAAACCCCATCGGTCTCCGCACGGGAAAACGGCTGCGTAACAAACAGAAAGTCATGCACGATCGCCGCCTGGCGGTGATCGCCATTCACCGGAATCAGCGAATGAAACAACTGCGGAATCGACGCCAGATCGGTCAAAAATCCCGCCGGCACCGTAATGCGCGTCCCATCGGGCAACGCATAAACCAACGGCTCCACGACACGCCAACGCCCACAGGGCGCAACATCCAGCCGGGCTGCATTCATGAACGGCATATCAACCCCCGACCAGATTGGCGGCAATGCGCCGTGCCCAGCCACGGCCGAAATCCGGCCACGTCTCCAGCCCCGCCAGAAAACGCAGCCGCAGGCCTGCAAAGCGACGGGCAAGCTGATGCGCATCGGCATGGCGCACCGCATCGAGCGTAACGGGGCCCAAAACCCCATCGGCCTTCACCCCCGCCGCGCCCTGCAACCACCGCACTGCCTGCCTCACGCCCGAATTCACCGCCGCGTCGAACACCTCAAAGCGCAACGCATCCGGCAAACGCTCCGCCTGCACCGCATCCCAATACGCCACGCGAAAAATCCGCTCCGCAACCGCCCTCGGCATATCGCGCATATCCCCGGCATAACCGTGCGCACGCGCCACAGCCACCGTAATACCCCACGCCGTCTTGCCCCCGGGGTCGCGCGGATGATCCGAATAACCGCCCTCGTGGCGGGCAAGACACTCAAGCGCGAGATCGAAATTCACCGCCCCTCTCCTTCCCGGTCAATGCGCCGCTGCACCAACAACCGAGCCCACACGCGCACCTGATCCGCGCCCAGCAAACCGATCGCCCCACCGAAGAACGTCGAATAACCCGCCTCCAGGCCCAGCGTCTCCGCGGCCGACGCCACACACAACGCAATCGCCCCACACAGCGCGGATTCAAGCAAACGCCGCATCAAACGCGGCTCGCGGGCGTCATACATCACCCGGATCAGCGCAATCAGCGCACCGACAATCGCCGCCCTTACCGGACCTGGCAGCGCGCCGAGCACATCGGGAATCCTGTCAGGCATCCCGAACCCCCTCGAAACGCGCCGACGTCTTGAACATCAACCCGTAAGTGATCAACCCCTGCTCGGAAAGCACCGGCGGCTTCACACTATCGATACGCAACGGCTTCCACTTCCGGCCCTGCGCCTCCCCCGGCCGCCAGTTATGCAACGCCCCGATCACCTCCGAAAACGCCGCATCGAGCCGATCCATCGCCTGCTCGCTGTACCGCACAACCAGAAAAACGCTCCACACCACCGCAATACCCACCGACGCGGCGCAAGGATCCTGCACAGACTCCGCCCCCCCGCACTGAACCTCGATGGCCGGCGTCGGCAAGCGCGAAGCCTCCCGCATACTGCCGCGCACATCCCACCCATCGAGAGCCGCAACCGCCTTCAAGCGATTGATGATCGGAGCCTCAAGCGCAAACACAGCGATCCTCCCTCAACCGCGCAACGAACTCGGTCCCCGCGCCGATCGGCGCCGGGTCCCCCGCAACGCGGAAATGCCCGCCACGGATCACCAACAGATCGCCGACATCCAGCAGCGCGGCCCGGGCCGCATAACGCAACTCGTAATTGCCCACGAACGACGGCGGCTCCAGCGGATCGACCCCCGCCACCGTAAAGAACGCCGCGAACGGCTCCCCGGCAAGCGGAATCGCCACCACATTCGCCAGCATGCCGACCGTCACATCCGTCAACATCTGCTCGATATCGGCAAAAGGCGCCGTCGGCATCGTCATGGCCGAACCGCCTTCCGCCCGACGGCGGCCGTTACGCCCCCCGCCCCGAACCGGCAAACGGAAAAAGCCCCGCGAACGGAAGCGACCCGGCGGCACTCAACCATCGGACCCCTCCGCGGGAGAAAGTGGATTGGCCGCACGCAGATCGATCTCGGCGCAAACGGAAACGGCCTCCGCGCGGATGTCCTCCACGCGCTGGTCGAACCGTGCGTTGCGATCCCCGCTGCCAAGAGCAGTCGGAAGCGTCAGGCGGTCGTGTAGCGACTGCAGCAGCGCATCACGCAGCGCATGCAGTTGCTCGATCGAATAGTGGCTGTAGATACCCATGTCGGTGAAGATACCGACACGTTCGGGAAACTTTCAGATGAAAATTTCTTAAAGAATTTCCACTTTCAGAGGGGATTTCACAGGGGTTTCGTCAGGGACGAAAACCGACCCTAACCGCCTGCCGAAGGGGCCCCAAATGCGGCGCGCCGAGGTGTCGGATTCGCCGGGCGGCTAGGCATCCGTCGACGGCGTGAATGAAAAAACATGCGCGGCAGTCGCCCGGCCATGAACCTGGAGACGGTTTCCCGCCAGACACTCATAGACCGCCCCAACCTTGCGAGCAACCGCGAGACTCGGATCGTTCCCATCAGCCACCACGATCTCCACACGGGCCAGGGACAGCGACTTGAAAGCCAAATCCCTCAGCGCCAGCACCGCGGACGTTGCCGCGCCACGGCGTTGCGCGCTTTGCCGAACCCAGTAACCGAGATTGCAGAACTTGTTGGCGGCGGAGAACTGATTCAGGCCACAGCCGCCGACGAATTGCCCATCCACGGCAAAGATGCCGAACTCATGCGCCGTACCGGATGCGCGCGCGGCAGCGCATTGAGCGAACCAGCAAAGCGCATCGTACTCGGTGAAGTCCGCCCTGGCCCAGCTCATCCAACGGCCGACGGTCTGGGCGGATTCGCGCACGGCCGCGCTCATCTGCAGAGCATCCGCGTCGCCATAGGGACGGAGAATGAAATTCCCGGCAGTAAGCATATCTTCCCCTTGTTCAATGAGCGAAAGGGCGGCGCCCATCCCGCGGCGACAGGTCGGCGGCATCGCGTTCCCGCCGGGGAGAAATGAAGGCTGCCGCCTTATGTGACGACCTTTCCCCTTCAAAGCCGACAGAGACCGCCTTGGGCCGGGAAGCGCCACGAAACTAATGAAAATACTTGAGGAATACAGTGAAAACAATCAAGCACAACACCTCGGCGACCATAAACCACCCAATAATTTTCTGATTCGTCTGGTTTTCGATACACCTCCCGTTTTTTACATTTTTTCTTTCGATACACAACCCCAATTTTTTATCAAAATATATCTTCAAATTTTTCACACTCCATCCCCATATCAGGGAGCACCTGCCATCGGAAAAATAACTGGCACCCAATCTCACCCAAAAAATGCAAAATCGGTAAACTTTATCCAGATTATCCTGCTATTTCCTCGCCCAAGGTCCGATAAAAATCATCCCTGGCATATTTTTCCCGCCAAGGAATATGCCCGCACTTTTTCAACCTGATCATCTTGAAAACGCTCACCCTGCCCGAAAGAGGCTTCTCCACCCCCTCCATCGGGTGCGGATCGTACTCCCCATGAATGGCGACAACAGGGCATCCTATTTTTTCCACCGACTTCAGCAACTCACCTGAATCCCGCAAAGCCCTGGCTTCACGCCATACCCTCTGAAAAATATCCATGTCCGGGCTGCTCGGACTCCCGCGCAGCTCAGGGAGCAGACTGTAAGAATCCGATTTCTCCATCAACTGCCCAAACCGAAGAAAAAGAGCCGGCGTCATTCCTTTCGAATCAATCGACCCGAGAATACCTTGAGCCTCCTCTTTCTCCTGGGGAGACAGCCGCTCCAGCCTGGTTTTCGTAAAATCGGCGTTATATTCATTGTCAAAGCTTCCGGCGCTTATCAAAATCACTTTCTTGACCAGATCGGGGTATTTCGCGGAAAACAGGACGGCAAGCCACGCCCCCCAGGAATATCCGATCAAAACCAGCGGCCCATCCGCCGAAGACAGCATTTGTTCACGAAGCTCCCCGACTTGCTTCTCCACGGAATCTTCCGTCTGCAAGAACTCCAGAACGCCATATTCCCCGGACAACGCCTCCGCTACCGGCCGCATCTCCCCAGCCGCACCCGGCCCACCATGCAAAAGCGCCAATGCGAAAGGCTCGCTTCCATATTTTCTGATGGTATTTTTCATTTTCCGAAACTCTATTCCACATACCCTCAAAATCGAGAATCGTCTGCTGAACAGAAAAATCACAACCTGAAACCACGATCTCATCCAGCATCCTTCACCAGACGTACTTGCCGGCAAAGGCATCGAGGCTTATCGGCAGACCTGGATTACGCCATCCTCGCATCAACGCGCTTCTACAGCTCCTCGAAGAAAAATTGTACGTTCCCCACGTGGAAAACCAACAGCGAGCAGACCACGGCCCCCACGCACCTTCACTTCCCACCGAAACACACATAAAAAAACTCCCCGGCAGCCACAGGCCGCACGGGGAGTCCAACGGATCCGTTACAGCGATCCGGAAGGGAGAAAAAGAAAAACTACGCTGAGAAAGCCATACCTCAAAAACTACGACGCCGCCTGCAACACCGCAAAAACCGTCGTCTTGCGCCGCCCCTTGGCCGTCGTCACCGTGTTCGTCACACTGCCCCCGATACCGCCGACGAACACCGACACCGTCGTGCCCTGCCGCCCTGGCGAAGAAAGCGTCACGCCGACCGACAACCACTCGCTATTGACAATGTCATCATCATCATCGATCAGCCGCGCATAATCGATACCGTAATCCAGCATATCGCCCGAACGCTGATAAACCGCCAGCGAGCCATCGGGACGAACGGAAAAAGCCGATTTATTCATATAGATCAAACCTGTAACATCCAACGGGTCGATAACCTCAGCATGCGCGGCACAATGCGCGCGCACCAGATACGCCGTGACGGCGGATTCGCCTCGACCCCGAACAACCAGGCCGAAGCGCCGCTATGCGCACGCGCGGCCCCGCCAAGCCGGATCGCGGTCCTCAGGCTGGCCGAAGCCCCCGCCCTCGCACCCGCGGCCCCGCCAATCCACGAAAGCGCCGTCCCCAACGCCCCCGAAACCGTAGCCCGCGCGCCAGCCATGCCAACCAGCCGGATACCGGCCGTTAGCCCGCCGACGGCGCTCGCCACACTCCGGGCCACACCAGCCAACCCCACCGCCATGCCTGTCAGCGTGGCAAACCCGCTCGCGCGCGATACCGCGCCACCGGAAAGAAGATGTACCGCCCCCCCTCCCGCAAGCGTGTCGGCATAAACGCGCGATGGCGACGACCGGAACACACCCCACGGATTGAGCAACAGCGCATCGAAGTCATCCACATGCGAGCGGCGCATCGCAACGGCCAGCACCTGGCCGGGAAACCCCGTCGCCGCATAGCCAAGCACACGCAGATCGGCACCGGCCACGCGCAAATACCACGCCCCCGTATTCGTAGCGGATCGCACCCCGGTCACGCCGGTGGTCAAATCGCGATACTGCAAACGCACATTGCCCGCGGCATCGCGCCCCACAGCCAGCGCCACGGTATCGCCGACGGCAACGGTGTAATCAGTCGAAGAGGTCAAACCGCACGAAGCGCGCAGCGTGTACGCGGCGGCGTTCGAACGCACATAAACCTTCAAATGATTCGTCAGATCCGAACTGCCGAGGATCGGACGCTCGGCATTACCGGCAATCTGCTCGGTTATGCGAAATACGCACAACAGCGCAAATGGCCCTGTGCCGAAATTCCAGTTCGGATCCTGCGACGGCGCAATGGCCGCCCCCAGCCCCGTATTACCCGCCGCCTCCAGCGCCAGCCCGTGCGGCGTGGCCACGGCACGGTGGTACGCCGCCGGGCGGGTAACCATCCCGCTGCTCGCCGCCGGCGTCCACACAAAATCCCAGCCATCGGCGGGAGCGGCAAACCCCTGCGGTTGCGACAGAACCGGACGACTCGCGGCAACGGAAAACATCACACTGTCTGCGCCGAATCGATCGCGGACAACAAAGCCTCGACCGTCACCGCCGCACCGGTATTGCCACTGAACGCAACGCGCACATGCATCACCGCCGGATCGATGGCCACCGCCCCCGAATCGGTCTCCGTGCCCGCCGCAACCCCACCGCCAAAGCGATGGATCGTGCGCCAATCGGCAGCCGCCGGCGCATCCGCGTGCGCAACCTGCACCGCTGCCTCGCACTGCGCCGTGGGCGCCGTGCCGCCATTGGCAATACGCGCCGTCAGCAACGCCCCCTGCGCCGTGCGCAGATCGACCGTACCGGCAACCGTCGCGCCCGCCGCACACGACGTACCGTGGGCAACAAGCACACGGGCGGACTTGGTAAGCGTGGTGGAACTCATGGCGTACCCCCGCTCAATCGTCGATCTGGATCGTCAGCGCGCCCACATCGAACTTCGGCGCGGCGTCGCCCGCATTGATCGTCTTCGCGGCGGTCAGCGGCGCATGGAACAACACATTGCCTCCGGTCGGCGCATCGGCCACAAACCAGTGCGTCACACTGCCCCAGTTGGCCGATGGCACCGGAAAAGCCACCTCGGCCGCATTCGCAACCGTACCGTTACCCCCACTCGGCCCCGTCCAGCTCGCACCGGCACAGGCAATGGCCGCGCGGGCATAACCGCCCCCGGCAACCTCCGCCCCCACCGCCGCATCCGAACCGGCAGCCGTACTCAACCCCACATAAACATTCGCCGGAGCCGCATAAGCAACCCCTTTGAAAAGATGGCCCAACAGGGCGTTCTCAAGATAATCCGACATTGCGCTCATTACATCTTCCCTCAAACAGATCAGCGTCGATGCCGGATAGTGACAGCGTGGGGCGGAAATATTCAGGTGAAAACTTCTTAGGAAATTTCCTCCTGTCTCACGTGGAAACACACAACGAACGAGTCGTACTTTTTTGCTTCACGAATGAAGCAGATGGCCGGAAATGCACCAACGGCAAAGGCGGTTTACCTGCTCTACAAATATCAAGCAAGGCAGTGGGGGCCAACGAACAGCAGAAAAAATACAGAGAGGGTTGAAACAACAAGGGCCGCAAATGCGGCCCCTGGGAGAGAAACAAGCGGACAGTGACGGCTTATTCAGCAAAAACTCGGCGCAGATTCTCTTTTTCCGAAGACAGCATGACTATGCGAACAGGGAAAAACGGTGCGTGTTCAATACAAATATCTGAAGCCATGGCTGCAAACTTGTATGCATCGCTGGCATTTTCTATCAATCCATTTTCATTTGTTTTTATATTTAACCTCTCTATTTCGTCAAATTCACTTTTTGAATAACCAATATTTGTCAATGCGCTCAGCCCGCTTGCGTCTATTACATCAAAGCCCTTTTCTGAAAATAGAGTGGTTTTTTTTGATAGTTTTTGCAACTCCACTGGGCTTTCCGACCCAAAGGGATGAAATAAAGAAAACTCTGCCAATGCAGCAAGTGCAATTGACTTATTTGCCATGGCCGAAGCAGGGTTTTCGCTGTATGCATATGCAGGCGGGAATAGATATTTCAAATCATCGGTATTTCTTAAACCCTGAGCCTTCCATATTTCATCATCTATAGTGTAAATAACACCTTCATGACTTATTGGTGCATAAAACACATCTCCCTTCTGTTTATGCAATGCTGTACCCAGCGGGGGCAATGCATTGGTCAACAAAGTGGCCAACAAAAAATCAAATCCCATTTCAACTCACCTTGGAGGGCGCGAGAATGAACACGGTATAGCTCCTGGAGGGGCCGTTTTTGATGCGCCAACTTTGTTCCAGAAGCATTGCCCATTTGGACTCTGGTTCATTTGCCATAAGTGATAATGGCTACCGTCAATAGGGTAATGGGGTTTCGATGGAGGCACTCTGTCGATCATATAGCATGTCGTACCGACTGGAGGGGTACACGCAGGTTTCTCATCGGGCGGACAAAACTTCTCGATAAATTCTGAGAGCCAGCTTGGTAGCAAGGGCCGACTGCCTCTGTCGATATTCAGTAGCGAGTCTAGATCATCGTGGGCCCTCGACCTTGATTGGCTTCCTCGTCCTGCCCCCGCTGCGCCGGCACCCAACCCACTCGAAGTCGCACCCGCACCAAGTGGCACCTGTAATCCCTCCGGATCGGTATAACTCAGCGGGTTGTTCTCGACATAGGTGTAAGTGTTTATGCCCCCCTCGAGCCCAATCGGATCACTGGAGACATACCGCCCCGTCTGCGCGTCGTAATACCGATTGTAGTTGTAATGCATCCCCGACTCTCTGTCGAAGTACTGCCCGGCGAACCGCAGGTTCAGCGTGAAGCCCTGCCCGCTGCCACTGGGATCCTCATTGGGCACGGTATCCCCGAACGGGGCACTGCTCCAGCGCCACACCGTGTTGTTCTGGCTGTCGGCCACCCGCCTGGGCGTGCCCAGGTGATCGGGCTCGATCCGATAGACCTTCGTGGCGTTCGCGTTGTTTGGGTCGGGCTTGATCGTCGCTACCGGTAGCTCACCGAGCCACACGTATTCCGCAACGAGGGTCCAGGTGGTCAATGTAGCGCGGTACTCGCCCAGCAGGTGCCCCTGTTCGTCATGCACAAAGAGGCGCTGTTCGGTGCCGTTGTCCTTGTAGAGGCGCCGTCCGTCCGGGCTGTAGCCGTAGCGCATGACGTCGGCGTCCTGGCGGATCTCCTTGAGTCGTCCCGCGCCGTCATAAACGTAGGTGAGGCTGCCGTCGTTGGTGAGCCGCCCCGAGGGGTCGTAGGTGTAGGTCTTG
>JAVBSY010000099.1:0-5425 GCA_031556475.1 Azoarcus sp. | reverse complement strand
TCGAACTTGAGCACCTTGGCTTCGATTTCGTCGCCGACCGCGAGCACTTCCGACGGGTGACGCACGCGACGCCAGGCAAGGTCGGTAATGTGCAGCAGGCCGTCGATACCGCCGAGGTCGACGAACGCGCCGTAATCGGTGATGTTCTTGACCACCCCTTTGATCAGGGTGCCTTCCTTGAGGTTTTCAAGCAGTTTCTGGCGCTCTTCGCCCATCGACTCTTCGAGCACGGCACGGCGCGACACGACCACGTTGTTGCGCTTGCGGTCGAGCTTGATGACCTTGAACTCGTATTCCTTGCCTTCATACGGCGAGGTGTCCTTGACCGGACGCATATCGACCAGCGAACCCGGCAGGAAGGCACGGATGCTGTTGGTCATGACGGTCAGACCACCCTTGACGCGACCGGTGATCACCCCCTTCACCAGAGAGCCTTCGTTGAGCGCCTTTTCAAGATCGTTCCAGGCCGAAATACGCTTGGCCTTGTCGCGCGACAGGCGCGTTTCGCCATAGCCGTCTTCCAGCGCCTCGATGGCGACGTGGATGAAATCGCCCGGATTGACTTCGAGTTCGCCGCGGTCGTTGCGGAACTCCTCGATAGGCACATAGCTTTCGGACTTGAGGCCGGCGTTGACGACGACGAAGTTCTGGTCGATGCGCACGACTTCGGCGGTAATGACTTCGCCGGTACGCATTTCTTGTAGTGCAAGGCTTTCTTCAAACAGTGCGGCAAAACTTTCCTGGGAGGAAACGGGGGTGGCAGTGGACATAAAAGGAAGGGATCCGGATCGCCCTTGCGGGCAGTGGTTCAAAGTTGGAATTCAGCGAACCGGCAAGGCCGGCACGCCACGCTTTCAGCCGGTATGTACGTTGGTTTCGCCAACCCGCTTGCGGGCAAGCTCCACAACGAATGCCACGGCCTCTTCGATCCCCATCGAGGTGGTATCGAGCAGCGCCGCGTCCGGCAGCTTTTGCAAAGGCGCCACGGTTCGGTTCGCGTCGCGCGCATCCCGTTCACGTAGATCCTTCAAAAGACTGTCCATGTTAGCAGCCAATCCTTTATCCATCAACTGCTTATACCGCCGTTGCGCGCGCGACTCGACCGATGCGGTAAGAAAAACCTTGACACAGGCATCGGGAAACACTACCGACCCTATATCCCGCCCCTCCGCAACGAGTCCGGGGGCGGCACGCCACGCACGCTGGCGATCGAGCAACGCGGCGCGCACCGCAGGCAAAGCCGCGACCTTGGATGCGCCGATGGAACATGCTTCGGTACGAATTCCATCGGTCACGTCGTCCCCGTCCAGCCATATCCGCTCGTGCTCGAAGCGCGCCGGCAGCGAGGTGGCGATATCCGCCAGCGGCGCCTCGTCGTCCAGGGCCACGCCAGCACGCATCGCGGCCAAGGCCACCAGACGGTACAGCGAACCGCTGTCCAGATAACGAAAGCCCAACTCCTTGGCCACGCGCGCAGCAACCGTACCCTTGCCCGAAGCCGACGGGCCGTCGATGCCGATCACTGGTACCGGGTCGGCCACCTCGGAAAAAACGGCGAAATAGCCCGGAAAGGTCTTGTTCACGCACGCGGGGTCGTTGATCCGTACCGATTGCCCGCCCAGGCTGACGAGCGAGAAACACATCGCCATGCGATGGTCGTCGTACGTGTCGATCACCGCCGAACGCAGTTGCGCCGGCGGCACGATGCGCAGCCTGTCCACGCCCTCCTCCACCTCGGCGCCGACCTTGCGCAATTCGGTCGCCATCGCCGCGATGCGGTCGGTCTCCTTGACCCGCCAACTGGCAATGTTGCGCAGCACACTTGGACCATCGGCGAACAGCGCGGCAACGGCAAGCGTCATTGCCGCATCCGGTATGTGGTTCAAATCCAGGTCGAAGGCGCGCAGACGGCCGGAAGCGGGCGCACGCGCCTCGATCCAGTTCTCCCCTATCTCGATACGCGCGCCAAGCTGCGCCAATGCCTCGGCGAAACGCACATCCCCCTGGATGCTGTCGCGCCCCACGCCTTCGACACGCACGGGGCCGCCGCCGATGGCGCCGGCAGCGAGGAAATACGACGCGGACGAAGCATCGCCTTCGACGAAGACGACCCCCGGACTGCGGTAACGCGTGTTGCCCGGCACAACGAAGCGGCTCCAGCCGTCACGCTCGACGACGATACCGAAACGCGCCATCGATTCCAGCGTAATCGCGATATACGGCTTGGAGATCAACTCGCCGACGACTTCGATGACGGTTTCCACCCCCGTCAGCGGCAAGGCCATCAACAGCGCGGTGAGATACTGGCTGGATACATCGCCGCGCACGCGCACCACGCCACCGGAACGGATCGTCGCCGGTCCGATGCGCAAGGGCGGATAGCCCTCGACAGCAGTGTAGGCAATGTCTGCTCCGATCTGGCGCAAGGCCTCCACCAAATCGCCAATCGGCCGTTCATGCATGCGGGCCACGCCGAACAGACGGTATTCGCCGCCGGACAATGCGAGCGCGGCGGTCAGCGGCCGGAATGCAGTGCCTGCATTGCCGAGGAACAGTTCCGCCGCTTTGACCGGAAACGCGCCACCGGCACCGGTCACGAAGTAATGCTCACCCTCGCGCCGCCACTCCACGCCAAGCTGGCGCAATGCATCGAGCATGCGATCGACGTCGTCGGAAGCGAGCAGATCGCGGATCTCGGTTTCACCTTCGGCCAACGCCGCCAGCAGCAGCACACGGTTGGAAATGCTTTTCGAACCCGGCAGACGCACGCGCCCGCAGGCACCGCGCAATGGAGGAAGGTCTAGAAAGTTCATGGCGGTATCGTGATTCCTGGCTATTCCGCAGTGGCGGCCGGCGGCGCGGCATACTCCGCCCAGGCATTGCGCGCCTGGCGTGCCTCGTCGAACACATGCTCGAGACGTTCGCCGTCGCCAGCCAGGAGCAGCGCGCGCAGATAAGCGAGTTCGGCCAGATATTGATCGAGTTCCGCCAACAACGCCTGCCGGTTCGCAACGCAGATATCGCGCCACATTTCCGGGTGGCTGGCTGCGATGCGGGTGAAATCGCGGAAACCGCTGGCCGCATGCGAAAACAACAGCTCGGCGTTGGCGCGCCCAGCCAGGTCATGCACCAGTCCGAACGCGAGCAGATGCGGCAGGTGGCTGACCGCGGCAAACACCCGGTCATGGTCCTGCGGCGCCATATCCACCACGGCCGCGCCGCAGGCGCGCCACGCGGCACGTACCCGCTCCACCGCCTCGGATGCGTTTTCCGGCAACGGCGTAATGACTACGCGTCGGCCGTCGTAAAGCTCGGCAAAAGCGGCTTCCACACCGCTCTTTTCCGCGCCGGCAATGGGATGCGCCGGCACGACACGGGCAAGATGGGCATCGAGCACGCCATAGGCGGCTTCGATGACGTCGCGCTTGGTGCTGCCCGCATCGGTGACAACGGTGTTCGGCCCCAGATGTGGCGCCATCGCCTCCATGATGCGCTGCATCTGCCCCACCGGCGCAGCGAGCAGGACGAAGTCGGCGCCATCGAGCGCCGTCGCCCAATCGGGGGCGATTTCGTCGATCACGCCCAGTTCGACGGCACGCGCCATTGTCTCCGCGCTACGCCCGATGCCGACGACACGCCCAACCGCACCGGCGCGCCGCAAGGCCAACGCAAACGAACCGCCAATGAGGCCAACGCCACAAACAACCAGCTTTTCGATCAAAGCCATACATGCACCTCCGTACTCGCTGAATGACTACGGCGGCACAACGTTTCCCGCCGACCAGGCGGCGTCATCGGGATACGGCCAGCAACGCTCATGCGTTTTTCCAGAACAGGGATCAGATGACAGCGACGGGATAAGACCCGAGCACCTTGACGAAAGCAGCACGCTCCTCCAGCGCCCGCAATGCGGCGGCAACCGAAGCATCGCTGTGGTGGCCGTCGATATCGACGTAAAACACGTATTCCCACAATCCGCTGGAGGCCGGGCGCGACTCCAGCCGCGTCATATCCACGCCATGTCGCGCCAAGGGTTCGAGCAATGTATACATCGCCCCGGGGCGGTTGGCGGAGGAAAGCACCAGCGAGGTTTTATCCTTGCCGGAAGGCCCTGCATCGTGACGGGCGATGACGAGGAAACGGGTCGTATTGTTCGGTTCGTCCTCGACATTGGCCGCCAGCACGTTGAGACCGTACAGTTCCGCCGCCGCCTCGCCGGCAAGCGCGCAGGCCTCCGCGTCGGCGGCGGCAAGCCGCGCCGCCTCGGCGTTGCTCGCCACCGGTACGCGCGGCAGGCCGGCCAGGTGGCGATTGAGCCATTCGTGGCATTGGGCAAGCGATTGCGCGTGCGAATACAGGCGCTTGACCGCACCGATATCCGCCGCCCGCGACAACAGATGCTGGTGAACGCGCAGATTGACCTCGCCGCACACTTTGAGCGGGTTGACCAGCAACAAATCGAGCGTACCGCCTACCGCGCCTTCGGTGGAATTCTCCACCGGCACCACGCCGTAATCGGCATTGCCGGCCTCCACGGCACGGAACACCTCGTCGATCGATGCTACCGGAGTAAATTCGGGCGCGTGGCCAAAATGCTTGCGGCTGGCACTTTCGGAGAACGTGCCGGCAGGACCGAGATAGGCAACCTTCAATGGCCGTTCGAGACCAAGGCAGGCCGACATGATCTCGCGGAAGATCTTCTTGACCGCCACCTCCGGCAGCGGTCCCGGGTTGTCGCCACCCAGGCGCCGCAGTACCTGGGCTTCACGCTCCGGCCGGTACAGGGCGCTGTTCTGCTTGAGTTCGCCGATGCGTTGCGCGCACCGTGCCCGCTCGGACAAACGGGCCAGTATCTCGTCGTCGAGACGGTCGATTTCGTTGCGCAAATCCAGCAGTTCGTCGCTCATTGCTCAAGCACCCAAATCGTTTCCCGCATCCTTGCCTACCCTTGTGCAGCCTTGCTTCAACCCTGCTTCAACCTTTACGCGCCGCAAAGTCGCGCATGTAATCCACCAACGCCCGCACGCCCTCGATCGGTATCGCGTTGTAGATCGATGCACGCATGCCGCCGACCGACTTGTGGCCTTTCAACTGCGCCAGCCCGGCGGCCTTGGCGCCAGCAAGAAACTCATCGTTGAGCGACTCGTCGCGCAGGAAAAAAGTGACGTTCATGCGCGAACGGCAAGCTGGCGCGACACGATTTTCATACAGCGGACAACCGTCGAGAAAATCGTAGAGCAACTTTGCCTTGGCGATGTTCTTCGCCTCGATCGCCGCGACCCCACCTTGCCGCTTGAGCCACTGGAACACCAGACCGGCAATGTAGATCGCGTAGGTTGGCGGCGTGTTGTACATCGACGCATTGTCCGCCACTACTTTGTAGTCGAAGGCCGACGGGCAATGCAGCGAGGCACGGCCGAGCAGA
>JAVBSY010000148.1:0-11019 GCA_031556475.1 Azoarcus sp. | reverse complement strand
TTCGGGGTCGAGCTGCGCGCGCAACTGGTCGAAGTAGGCCACGGTTTGCCGTGTGCCGCGCCGCACGATGCCTTCGTCCGCTTCGATTTCGCCGAGGATGAGTTTGAGCAGCGTGGTTTTGCCGGCGCCGTTGGGGCCGATGAGGCCGATGCGGTCGCCGCGAAGGATGCGGGTGGAGAAGTCGCGCACGACGGTGCGTTCGCCGTAGCGTTTGGATACGTCGGTGAGTTCGGCGACCATCTGGCCGCTTTGGTCGCCGCGATCGACGGCGAGGCTGACGCTGCCGAGCCGGTCGCGCCGTGCGGCGCGTTCGCCGCGCAGGGCTTCGAGCCGGCGCACGCGGCCTTCGTTGCGGGTGCGCCGCGCTTCCACGCCTTTGCGGATCCAGACTTCTTCCTGTGCCAGCACTTTGTCGAAGCGGGCGTTGGCTTTGCTTTCGCTTTCCAGTTCTTCGGCCTTGCGCCGCTGGTAGTCGGTGTAGCGGCCGGGGTAGCTGGCGAGCCGGCCGCGGTCGAGTTCGGCGATGCGGGTGGCGATGTTGTCGAGGAATACGCGGTCGTGGGTGATGAGCATGACCGTGCCGGGAAAGTCGCGGATGAGTCCTTCGAGCCACAGGATGCCGTCGAGGTCGAGGTGGTTGGTCGGTTCGTCGAGCAGCAGCAGGTCCGGTTCGGCCACCAGCGCGCGGGCCAGTGCGATGCGTTTGATGCCGCCGCCGGAGAGGCTGGAAACTTTGGCCTGCGCCGCCAGCCCGAGGCGGGCGAGCATGTGTTCGACGCGCTGGTTCAGGCGCCAGCCGCCGGCTGTTTCGATGTCGCGCTGCAGGGTGTCGAGCCGCGCCAGCGCTTCGGGGGAGGCGGCGTCGGCGGAGGTGGTATCGGCCATGGCGGCGAGCGCGGCGTGGTAGTCGACGAGCAGCCGGGCGGCGTCGCCGAGGCCGTCGGCCACGGTGGCGAATACGTCGCGGTCGAGGGGGAAATCCGCTTCTTGCGGTACGTAGGCCACTTTCAGGCCGGGTTGGCGCCATACGGTGCCGTCGTCCAGCGTGGCCTGGCCGGCGAGCGCGCGCAGCAGGCTCGATTTGCCCGAGCCGTTGCGGCCGATGAGCGCGACGCGTTCGCCGGCGTCGAGGATGAAGTCGGCGTGGTCGAGCAGGTCTACGTGACCGAAGGCGAGGCAGGCGTTGTCGATGGAAAGCAGCGGCATGGGATTTGTTCTGTGTGTGTGGCGGCTGTGCGGCGGGTTTGCCGTGAGAAGGGGCGAGACAGAAGAATGAGAAAAACGCGGGAAGCCGGGGAGATGAGGAAACAAAGGGGCGATTCTACCGGGCTGTCGCCATTACGGCTTGTGATTCCACCCGGTCTGGCCCATGTCGGTGGGCGATTGTCTGGCCGGTTCGTGGAATCGCAATGCGGGCAGCATGGGCAGCGCTGCCAGTAGGCAGAACACGATTTGCGGTACCTTGGCGGCCGTCGCCACGAGGCTGTCGCGCCCCGGGGCCGGATGGCCGGGCAGGCGGTAAAGGCCGTGCCCGACCCCGCTCGGCAGGCCGGCGGCGGTCCTCACCGAGTTATTTTCCCGTTGTCGTCACCAACCAGCCGATCCGCCAGGGCAGCCATTGGGCTACGGCAATCGGGGCGGGAGAGTCTGCCGTTCGAGATCGAGTCGGGCTCTGAGTTTCTTGGCGCATCGGACGATGTCACCCGCGCAATGATGGATTGCGTGCGCAAATCGATCAGCACGTAATGCCCTTGTGGCGCGGTAGCGGCGGCGCCCTCGATTGGCTCGTAATCGAGTGCGAAGAGACTATCCGGGGTATCCACATTCGTCATTTGCAGACATTGGTTGGACGGCATGTCGGCAAATTTCAACCACCCATCGACTACGCCGGTCAATGTTTCAGGGCCGCACTTCCCCGAGGCTTTTTCCCTCAATTGAAACCGGACATAGGCGCCCGGGCGTTGATTCACCACCCAGGGGTGGTCCACGGGGCCGTGTGGGGGCAACAGGTAGGGCTCGTCCACGGTGCCTCTTACCTTCATCTCCACGAAATCCAGCCTGCTTATGGCAAGAAGATATGCAATGGCCCGTTCGTCCAAAGCGCCCTTCTCGATCACGACGCCATCGACCCTGTATTGCGGCTGAAGGCGCTGCAAATCTTTTTCGCAGGCTGCCGCGGCGGCCTCCCAGCGTTTCAATTGGGCACTTGGTTTGTTTCTCGGGTCGTTGCCATAAAAATCCGATGCCGTCGGAACCTTGATGGACGAAATCCACCCGATCACGATTGCGAATGGCAGACACCATAGAACCATTCGAAGGGCTTTTTTCCTGTTACGCCATATGATGAATGCGCAGCAGAGTAAACAGAAACCGATGATTCCAAGCTTTATCCACCACAATCCGCCGGAAGTGATAAAGATCAATAAAAACATCGACAATATCAATGAAATCGGGTCCATTTAACCCCCTGAGCATGAGTTTCTGGCGACGGCCCGGCCTGACTGGAACAGTTCAGTTCTGCCCGATGAAAGACAGGTAATACCCTAGCATGCATGGGGGCGCCGAAATGCGCTTGTCGATAAGGTTCGGGGTGTCGATACCTCCGGTATGAGATATTGATACTTCCGTCAGGCGCATGGCTTGCCGGGAATGATTCGGGGCAGCTTGCCGCTCGTTTCGTGTTGTCGATTGACGCAAGGCCGGCGATTTATCCTGCAGACGTGGCACCAGGTTCATTGAGATTTTCCAGGTATCTGTTCCGCGTGCGGGTGGCGGTTGTGCGGCGGGCTTGCCGCGAGAAAGAACGAAAAAACGAGAGAGGCAGAAAAAACAAGGAACTATATGGAGCAAAAGGGGTAGTTCTTTCGGGCTGCTACCATTACGGCTTGTGATTCCACCGGGCCCGGCCTATGCCAGTGAGTGTGCACCCTGCGGCGTTGTAGTGCGTTTGACGCGCAAAAGCTGGCCGCTGCCCGGCCGGCATGAATAGAACCGAACAAAAGGATGCGCCGCATGGAAGGCATGGAGATAGTACTCAGCCGTTTTGCCGCGCCGGGTTGCGCCCCGGAAGGCGATGAGATCGAGTTGTGGGCGACGCTTGTGGCCTGCCTGCGCCCGCGGCGCGCGTCGAAAACCGACAAGGCGGCGGAAAACCTGCGGCTGTTGACGCAATGTCTGGCGAGCCGGCCCGATCTGGCCGCGGCGTTGCGTGCTTCCGCGTTGCGCCTGCTGCGTGAGCGCAAGCAGGTTTCGCTTTACGTGTCGTCCGGCCTGTTGCCGTCGACGGGCTTCTTTTCCGAAACCGCACGGCGCATTTCCGACCGGTTGTTGCCGGATGTGATCGATACGGCGTACATGAAGGATATTCTGGCCGTTGTCTTTCACCGCGCCGACGATGAGGTGTGGGTGAATGCGCTGGACGATGAGCTATGGATCGGCCTGATCGAGACGATGCTCGATCCCGCCACCGATGCGGCGCATGAGGCGGCGCTGGCAGTGCCGGATGGCCCGCGGCCGGCGCGCACGATGCTGCCGCCGGCCATCGAGGAGATCGTCGAGTCGCTGCGGGTGCTTTCCTTCCACGTGTCGGCGATCGGGCTGGACCCGGAGCTGGTGCGCGTCGATCCCGACCTGGAGGAGTACGAATCGCCTTTTCTCGCGCAGAACGACGAATTACTCACTTACTTGAACGATTACCGGGCGTGCTGGCGCACGCCGTGGCGGCATGAGGCGGAGGAGGGCAGGGCAGAGGGGAAGGCCGAAGGGGCTGCGGAGGAAGGAACGCCCGCTGAGGTGGCGCCCGTGCCCGACGAGAAACACCTTGTGGTGATGCTCGCCCAGTGCGACGAGGTTTTGCAGCGCGTGCGCCGGCGCGCCACCCGGCGCGGCACCAGCATTGCGCTTACTTTCAAGCTCGAACGCCTGCGCCAGCACCTGGAGCGCATCGCCGAACTGCTCGATATGCTCGATACGCTGCGCACGGCGACCGATATGCGTGCCGTGTTGCCGCGCGCGGTGCCCTTGTTCAAGGAACTGGTGCAGGCCGAATGCCGGCGCAATCAGTTGTCGCATTACTGGGGGCAGAGCGTCGAGCTGTTGTCGCTGCGCATGACCGAGAGCGCGAGCAAGACCGGGGAGCACTACATCACCACCACGCGTTCCGAGTATGCCGGCATGTTCGGTTCGGCCGCGCTGGGCGGTTTCATCATCGCGCTGATGTCAGCGTGCAAGATCGTTCTTGCCGGCGAGCACATGGCGCCGCTCAACGAGGCGTTGTCGTTCTGCTTCAACTACGGCATCGGTTTCGTGCTCATCCACATTCTCGGCGGCACCGTGGCCACCAAGCAGCCGGCGATGACGGCCAACGCGATCGCGGCTTCCATCGGCGAGGCGCAGGGCAAGACGCGCAATCTGGAGAATCTCGCCGATATCATCGTGCGCACCATCCGCAGCCAGCTCGCTGCCATCGCCGGCAACGTCGGCGTCGCCATTCCCGTCGCCATCCTGGTGTCGCTGGCTGTGCACGCGGCCACGGGCGACACTTTCATCACCGCCGAAAAGGCCCACCACCTGCTGAACGACGTCGATCCCTTGAGTGGTGCGCCCTTGTTCGCCGCGGTGGCGGGCGTGTGCCTGTTTCTTTCCGGGCTGATCGCGGGTTATTACGACAACCTCGCCGCCTACGACCGCATTCCGCAGCGCCTGCTGCAATTGCGCTGGCCGCGCCGCCTGCTGGGTGTCGCGCGCATGGAGCGCATTGCCGCGTATGTCGAAAACAACCTCGGTGCGTTGGCCGGTAACTTTTTCTTCGGCTTTTTGCTCGGCGGCGTCACCGCGCTCGGGGTGCTGTTCGGCCTGCCGCTGGATATCCGCCATATCGCCTTTTCTTCGGCCTACGTGGGCTACGCCGTGGCCGGCCTCGGCTTCGACCTGCCGTGGACGCTGCTCGTGCTCTCCCTGCTGGGCGTGGCGCTGATCGGTTTGATGAACCTTGTCGTGAGCTTCTCGCTTACGCTCTACGTTGCCATCCGCGCCCGCCGCTTCACCTTCGCGCAGCGCCGCTCTCTGGCGTTGCTGCTTGCTCGGCGCCTGCTCAAACGGCCGCAGGATTTCCTTTTTCCGCCACGCGCCGCCGCCCAGGCCGATGCGCCGGCGGCGCCTGAAACCACGTCGCCACCGGGCTGAATCCGTGCCGGCCCAGGCGCTGGTTTTCTTGCCGGCTGCGTTTCCCCTCCCGCCACGGTTTCGGCTGCCTGGGGCTTTGTGGTAGGCTTCGCAGCCTTATGACGGGCGCTGCCACGCGTCGCGTCAAGGCCCGCGTAAAGCGGATCGCCCTGCGTACCTGCGCTGGCGGTTTGCCGCGTCAGCCGCTCTCCTCGTAGTTCAATGGATAGAACGAGCGCCTCCTAAGCGCTAGATCTGGGTTCGATTCCCGGCGAGGGGACCAATCCAATGCTCAAAGCGGACTACGCAGCGGAATGCATCGGATGTACTTCCCGCTCGATCAAGGCGCCAGCCACGGCCTCGGCTTTCTTCAGGTCGTATGCTGTCTGCAAATTCAGCCAGAACTGTGGCGTGGTGTCGAAGTAGCGCGCCAGGCGCAAAGCGGTATCCGGTGTGACGCCCCGGCGCTCGCGCACGATATCGTTGATGCGCGGGGCCGGGACGTGGAGGTCCATCGCCAGCGCGTTGGCGCTCATCCCCAGCGGGACAAGGTATTCTTCGCGGAGCACTTCCCCCGGATGGATAGGGCGCATGTTGTTGGTAGCCATATCGGTATCCTCAGTGGTAATCGACGATCTCGGCGTATTCCGGTCCGAGCTCGGTCCAGGTGAAACACAGGCGCCATTGGTCGTTGATGCGGATGCTGTGCTGCCCCGCGCGGTTGCCGGCCAGCGCCTCCAGCCGGTTCCCTGGCGGAGAGCGTAAATCCTTGAGCGCAGCCGCCATATCGAGCATCTGCAGCTTGCGTTGAGCAACCGATTCGATGTTTCGGAAGCGGCGTGGCTGCCGGCCCTCATACAACGCCTCTGTGTCGGCGCAACGGAATGAACGAATCGCCATGGAACCTAGTTTATATCGAATCCCGTTTAATGGGATGAGTTAAGTTTTCCCGAGAGGAAGTGGTACCCATGAAGGTGAGGTTAACGCTCTGGGGGGTATATTTGGGGGCATATGGAAAATTTGAAATTTTGATTGCCTTGCAAATAAAAGATTAATACCAGACCACCCGCTTTCGGAGGGGCTTCCCGGCCCCAGGCCTTTTCGCTCATGGGTTCTTCCGTTCCGCCTCGCCTCGATGCCTCGGGGTTTGAAATTCGTGATTCGAAATTCCCGGAAATGCAGCCGATTCCCGTCTCGGGGGATTGGGCGCTGTTGTTCGGCGCATGAGTGCGGGTCGGTAGCGCGGCTGGATCAGGGGCGCTTGCCGTAACCGAATGTGCGGCCGGTCCGCTGGTGTGCTTTCCGCTTTTGCCCGCTGGCTTTCCGGGTAAGGAATCCGCAAATCGCTGCCGCCGCCTGTCTCTCGATATCCGATGGCGCATTCGTAACATTCGCATTCCATGCTGTCGGTCCGGCAAACAAATCTTTCACTAATCCGGCGATGGAGAAAAAAGCATTGTGGTAAAAAGTAGGGCCCCAAATTTTCATCCAATTCAACGACTTGGAATGCTGCCCGGATAGCCGGCCCGACGGCGGCAGCTTTCCGGGATTCTGAAGAAAATAACGGCTTCAAAGGATCGAATCATGAAGTTGACCCTTTTGTTCAACGGCGAGCAGACCCCACCCGATCTGTTGAAACAGGTGACCGCCACGGCGGGAGCGAACACGACGGTATCCGTGAGTACGGCCCAGGCTTACATCAACGGAAAAAACAAGGCCGTATCGATTGCCAATGCCGCTGGAAATACCAAGAGACTCGCGCTCGGTTTCAATGGGGCGCAAACCACCGCCGCGGCACTGAAACAGGTGACGACCGTGGCGGGCAGCAATACGACGGTATCGGTGAATGCGGTCCATGCCCATATGGACGGAAGCAACGAGGCCGTGGCGATCGCCAATATCGCCGGGAATACCAAGAAACTCGCGCTTGATTTCAACGGTGCGCAAACCGCCGCCGTGGCGCTGAAGAAGGTGATCGCCGCGGCGGGAACCAACACGACGGTATCGGTGAATGCGGCCCAGGCTTACATCAACGGGAAGAACGAGGCCGCGGCGATTGCCGATATCGCCGGAAATATCAAGAGACTCGCGCTCGATTTCGATGGGGAGCTAACCGCCGCCGCCGCGCTGAAGGAGGTGATTGCCGCGGCGGGAACGAGGACGAGGGTATCGGTGAGTACGGCCCAGGCTTACATCGACGGGAACAACGAGGCTGTGGCGATCGCCTTTGCCGCTGGTGACAGCAAGAGACTTTCGATGGGATTCAACGGGGAGCGAACCGCTGCGGCCGCACTGATGCAGGTGATCGCCGCGGCGGGAGCCAGGACGGCGATATCGGTGGATACAGCGCAGGTTTACACGGCCGGAGACAACGAGGCGGTGTCGATCGCCGGTGCAGCCGGCGGAAAGTATTTCACGATGGAGTTCAATGGCGAGCAGTCCATGGCGACGCCGCTGAAACAAGTCATCGCTGCCGCGGGGGTGAATACGACGATCAAGATCAATACGGCCCAGGTTTTCCTGCGAGCAGGCAACGAGGCGATATCGATTGCGGATGCCGCGGGCGACACCAAGAGGCTGGTCCTCGAATTCAACGGCGCACAGTCCGAGGCTTTGCCGTTGAGAGAGGTGATAGCCGCTGCCGGGGCCAATACGGCAGTAACGGTGAATACCGCCCACGCCTTTTCGCTCAATGACCTGGTGAGCTTGATGACGGCCGCCGGTTGAGGCGGTTGGTCGTCTTTCGATCGAACCGTTCCCCGTACGTTGTTGTCTCGACGTATATCGGATAGCGGATTTTATCGACGGGCAATGGTGGGCTTCTGCGTTTCGGTGGGTTTCGTGGCCGGGCAGCCCCGCCGTTTGCAGGCGTGGAAATCGGCTTTCCGGTATCGGAAGGCGAGCGTGTGGCTGACGGACGCCCGTTCTCCGGATCGAGGGATCGACAATCGAGGGCTTGGAGATGGCAATAAAGATAGCCGGAAGGAAATCGCTGCTGGTGTGGGCGCTGCTGATCGTGTCGTCCGCGAGCCAGGCGGATACGGTGTATTACAAATGCGTCGTCGATGGGCGCACGGCGTTTCAGGATGCGCCTTGCGCCGCGGGTGCAAGCACGAAGCAGGTCATTTCGGGATCGAGAGCCGGTCCCGGCCCGGATTCGGCGTCCGGCGATGAAGGCGGTACCACGCTCGAAAGAGAGAGGGCAGCGCTCGATCGTATCCAGACCGAACGGCGGATGCAGGAAATAGACCGGTTGCTGGACGAAAAGGAACTGGGGATCAAGCAGCTCGATCGACAGACCGAGCAGCGGCTGAACGATTTGCAGGCGCGTATCAACAAGGCATACGAGGAACCGAATGGGGCAAGTTCGGCGAGCAGCCTGGCGCAGGAGATGAGAGTCGTTGCCGCGAGTCATGGAAGCAGAACGCGCGCGCTGCGGGATGAGATAGCGGTGCTGAAGGAGGAACGCGCCCAGTTGGCGCAGTAGGCCACAAGGCGATGCGCCGAAGCCGTGCCCTTCGAACCCGAGCCATTTTCGTTTGGGATGCATTGGCACTCGCATGAAATAAGTGCCGCGCGATCCCGAACCGTTCGCCGCCGCGTGCCTGCGACTGGGTGCCTGCGCATACGCTTCGAGCTGTTCGCGCAGATTCACGAGGCTTTCTTCGAATCATGACTATCCTCATTTATCGCAGAGCAGTCCCCGAGGACGCCTTCGGCTGCATTTCCATACGTGGCCGTACGCGCGAAAATGCTTTTTCGCCAGAACAACTGGAAGTGATCGGCATTACGCCCGAAACCTGGGCCGACGGCATCATGAATGGCAATTACCTGGGCTATGTGTGCTGTGCCGGCAACGGGATGGTCGGTTACTGCTTCGGCGACCGCGATTCCGGCGAGATAGGCGTCCTGGCGCTTCTGCCCGACTATGAAAGCAGGGGGATCGGCAAGTCGCTTCTGAACCTCGTCGTCGAGGATTTCAGGGCGATGGGCTACAAGAGACTCCACCTGGGATGCGCCAAGGATCCCGCGACCCGCTCCCATGATTACCGGGTAGACGGCGACGTCGTCGTCCCGATAAAATCGAGAATATTCCATATGGCATACATGTTCAGGGCCGTTCTTTGCTCCTTGGTCATCGTCGCTTTGTATGGGTTGGTAACCCGGTCCGTGTGGAAACAAAAACACTGAGAGATGCGGATGGTTTCTCGTCTGTGACGCTCTGATGGCCTGGTACGGCCGGGATGGCGATTCAGGATGAGGGTGTTGATAAATCGTGTGCGAAATCAAGGAATGGATGCATGCACACTTCTGGGAGCGAACAGAATATGAACACTATCAAATCCGGCTTGATCGTTTTTTTGTATCTATTTTCAAATGTGTGTGCTGCTGCGGAAGCCGGGCAGGCAATGGAAAGTAAACCCTGTGTGTTGCCCGTGGCGGATGGAAGCGATATCACGCCGACGGAAGAGAATTTACGTGGGATAATTGTCAAGGCGCGCAGTTCTTACATTCAGCTGAAAACAGACGATTCCGACAATATCGTCAATGTAAAGCTGAACAGCAAGACCGGGTATTTCACAATCTTTGGCGGCGATTTCGTGGCCTCCGACCTTCAAAAAGGGCAGGAGGCATGGGTTTGGTACAGGGACTGCCGAAAAGAAAACAAGAATTTGCCCGCGGCGGTAGTACAAGTCTATTCACTCGATCCGGATGACATCAATCCGGAGCGGAGCGGTCTGGAAAAGTAACGCTTTCAATTTTTCTCGATCAGCCAATCGAGCCATCTCAGGCTTGGCGGTAAAAATCTGCAAATCAGGCCGCGTGGCTGCGTTGTCTATCGTGGGGCGACACTACGACGACGACGCGGCAACCTCGCGCTCAAACGCAAAGCAGGCGATCGCCACCGCTATGCCTGCGAGGCCGGGCACCGGCTTACCTGTCATGCGCTCGACCTGATGCCGGGGTACGTGCCGGTATTTGCTTCCATAATCCCTTCGACTTGTAAGCTTTCCCTGATCGTCGGGATTTGAAACTGGAGAGTGCGGCGCCAGAGGTTTGCCTGGAGCGATCGAGATCGATATGGGGGTTTGGCCGGCAGTTCACCCCGGCAACTACAACAGCATCTCGCGGCTTGACAAGCCTCCCCAGTCCAAAGACCATCGGCAGTTTCAATGTCATACACGAATAACATCAGGCGATGACGAAGTATTCAGCCGTATCGCCCGCAAGCGCCCCCTCAGCGCGGCTTCCCCGACCCTCGTTTTCAAGGAACACCTCATGAGCGGTAAACCGGCCTCTCGTATTACCGATGGCGTTGCCAAAGGCGTCATTATTCAAGGCTCACGCACGGTACTGATTGGCTCGTTAGGCGGCGTCGCCTGCTCCGTCTGTCCGGGAGGGGTTTCCGTCGGCAACCCGGTCAATCCACTGCTGGGCGCCAAGGTCTTCAGCGGCGAAGTCGATATTGCGCTGCCTGGCCCCTTACCCTTCATCGTCTCGCGCGACTACTCCAGCTACCAGACCGCCACCCCCCGCCCCCGTCGGCCTGCTCGGCCCCGGCTGGTGGCTCCCCCAGGAACCCACCCTCAGCCTCGGTGCCGAAGTCCTCACCCTCAACGACACCAAAGGCCGCAGCATCCGCTTCGAACCGCTGGAGCCCGGCGAAATCGCCTACAGCCGCTCGGAGAACCTCTGGCTCGTGCGCGGCGGGCTTGATGCCCTCGACCCCCACACCCTGCCCGGCGCCCGCCTGGCCGTGGCCTGGCAAGGCCTCTCACCGGAACTGCGGCGCAACGAACGCCTCATCTTCGTCACCGCCACCCCGCTCGGCCCCTGGTGGGTCTTCGGCACCAT
>JAVBSY010000057.1:0-16245 GCA_031556475.1 Azoarcus sp. | reverse complement strand
GTCGTCGAGCGATCCTTTGCCTGGATCGAGAAATGCCGCCGCCTATGGAAAAACTGCGAACGCAAGCTCAACACCAGCTTGCAGTTCATCCACCTCGCCTTCCTTGCTCTTCTGCTCAAAAGATCGTGAACAGGTTCTTAGCAGGGGAGCGCCTTTGGCCGCTCGGCCAATCCTCCTTGAAACGTGGTCAGCCTGGTCAGGATCGAACTGACGGCCTCATGCTCCCCGAGCATGCGCGCTCCCTGCTGCGCCACAGGCTGACAAACTGGCCTCGCCCGCAGGATTCGAACCTGCAACCCCCGGCTTCGTAGGCCGATGCTCATCCAGTTGAGCTTGGGCGAGAGTGACTTTGGCGGAAGGAGAGGGATTCGAACCCCCGTGGCGTTACCGCCCATCTGCTTTCGAGGCAGTGCCGTTCAACCGCTCCGGCATCCTTCCTGATGGCGTCCCGCGACGGATTCGAACCGCCATCGACCGGTTTTGGAGACCGGCGCTCTGCCAATTGAGCTAACGAGACTGTGAAAACATGGTCCCTGAACTCCGGATCGAACGGAGGACCTGCGCGTTATCGGCACGCTGCTCTGCCAACTGAGCTATCCAGGGAGATCCCTCCGCCAACAAGAAGCGCAAAGACACGATCCGTGCTCTACCAACTGAGCTACCCCTGCCTTCAAGGCAGGGGGTTGGGTTCGAACCAACGACCTCGGGGGTCATGAGCCATGTAGTCCTTGCATGCATTTGGCGTCGGGAAACCGGAGAGAGGCCGGCGACCAGAGACGGCAGGACTTTTTCCGCCATGAGCGGATTCGGATTTGAACCGATACAGACCATACGGGCCTGTTTTAGCCATGTAGTCCTGACCTGCATTCGCAAAGCCTCTCTGGCATGCCGCCGGGCATGCCGGAAAGTCCTGATAATAATTGGGGAGATTCGGTGCGCTCCGACAAGAAGGACGCCCAAGTCGCGACATATTCTGAGTATGTAAACCTGGGACTGGCATTCGGAACGCACCGAAAGATGCACCTCGCAACGAGGAAATGGTGAGACAGCGCGGAGGTTCTCTGAACATGTAGTCCCACCGGGCATTCGCAAAGCGCATCCCGGAAGGAAGGGGATATCGGGGGGCGAGGAAGAAGAGAGGAAACCGCCAGGTCTCCGCCCTTCTTCCCTTTCTCCCTTCCCTTCCTTGGAGCATGCACCTCGACTTCAAAACTCGGCTTCACAGAACGACACGCGCCACTTCGGCCACCAGGCCATCGCCAGCCACATCGCCGGTCGCGAACGCCGCCAGGGTGTTGAAGACGGCATCCGAAAATCCGCCGACGTTGAGCACGTTCGGACGGGACCGTGCCTGGGCCGTCGCATTCGGCGTTATGTCGATGCAGGCAAGCCGGGCGTCCGGGTTACGCTGGACGAATTTATGCCACTCGGTTTCCGTTTCGGTTCGCGAAGCGTAGGCCGAGTCGAGCCACGATTCGTTGTCCGACACATATACCAGCAGATCACCCCTGGCCTTGCGGCTGTTGAGAAGCCGCAGCGGCGCCGAGCAGGCCGTACTTCCGCCCCCGACCGCGGCGAGTTTTTCCGCGTTGGTCAGAATCGAATCGCGCGGCGACAGGCGCAGCGAAACCACCTTTCCCTCAAAAGGAATCACTTCAGTCCCCGGATTTTTACGCAGGATGGAGGCAGCGACCAGCGCCGCCACATCCACACACCGCACCCTGGAGCTTGCGCCACGGCGGTTGCCGGTAACCGGGCTTCTCATCGAACCCGATACGTCGGGAAACACGAATACCTGGCCATCGATCACCGGTACGTTATCGGTAGCGATTTCCGCCGCATCCATCAACGCTTCGGCCACGCTGCGCGGTACCGATGCATCGATGTTGAGGTAGGCCGCGAACAATTGATATGGAAATACCCTGGCACGCCCGATCAGCGCACGGTTCCGCAACCGGTCGGCTATCGCCGCGGTGAGTTCCGAATCCTCGAAAACGCCGTGGCGGGCGAATGTATTGAGGTTCATCCGCGTCGCCTGCCACGGTGCGGAACGGGCGATCTTCTTCCAGTCTTCCGCCGAAAGCGGCAACTGGGTAAGAAGACGGAAATCCACCCGCGGCACCGCCAGCGACTCACCGCCCCGGAAAGCTTCGAGGTCACGGATTACCGCCGGCAGGCGGGCATCGTTGGCCGCCACTTTGCCGATGAAGTAGCCAAACGCCGCCACCCGGGCCGGATCGGCCGAGGTCGGGCGCGCCAGCCGGATCACATCGGCCAGCGAGGGATTCTGACCGACGGCATTGATCAGCATGGCATCCGGTGCCGTGGAGAGAAACCCCGCCACCATTTGTTTCGGCGCCGACCCCAGTGACTTCCGGCCCGCCAGGCCAGACCGGATGATCTGCACGAAGGTACGCAGCATCTTACCGTTATCGATCACCCTGGGAAAAACCTGGCGGAACAGCTCGGCCGAGCGTAGCGACAGCACGGCCAGCATCACCGCCGGCGCATCCTTCATGTATCCGGCCTCGCGAGCGTAAACCGCAAGCCTGGCGAGGTATTCCGGAGAGACCCGACGGGCAAGATCCACCACGCGAGCGGTATCGGCCTTGGCGTCGGCGTAGAAGGTGGAGTTGAACGTACCCGTCATTACATACTGGGCAAGCGCAGCCTCTGGACTCAGTGCGTAGGCGACGCCGCCTGCGCGGTTACGGGTTACATCGGCAGGCATTGCCGGCGCGAAAATGGCTTTGTTGGCCATGATTCGATCTCCATTCGCCTTTTGGGCGACAAGTTGACGTATGCCTTTTGGGCAGGAAATACCACGGCGTTTACCGGGGTTCTGGCGGAGAGGGCAGGATTCGGACCCGATGCCGCATTGCTGCAGCCATCTGCTTTCCAGGCAGTACCCTGCCCTTTTGCTTTTTTGCCTCTCGGACATCTCTCCGAAACAGTCATAGCCCGCGCGTGGCCGCTGCCTTTCGCCCGAGCGCCACCCGGACACCGACAGCGCGTTGTACTCCCCTGCGCGGTGGGGTAGGCCTGGCTGGGGCCGGTCTTTCGTTACCGCTAACGCTGGAGGAAGACGGCTGGCGCCAACCAGCAACCGGTTTCCCGATTCGACCGCTCTCGAAGCGGCGCCCGGCGCCTGCCGGGATCGTCTTCCCTTGTACTGGTCTCGCGCCTCCGACTCGAACGGAGATTGTCCTGCTCCCAAAGCAGGCGACTTGCCAATTAGCCCAACGCGAGAAAATCTGGTGGAGGCCCAGGGAGTCGAACCCTTGAAGACAAGATCCTTGCAAGGGATCTCCGCAGCCCACTGCTGCCCCCGAAATCCGTTTGGCTGCGCACCCTGGAATCGAACCAGGCTCATTCCTGATTAACAGTCAGGCGCCTGCACCTTGCTTGCCCGTGCGCATCGAAACAGACTTTGTATTGGTGGTGGGAGCACTGGGATTCGAACCCAGACCTGGCACCTTAAAAGGGTGCTGCGCTGCCCTTACGCCATACTCCCTCACCACATTCCTTTGACATGCTCCCGCCGTAATTCCATCGCCGCCGCCCGCCGCGCACCTTTCTCGCTCCGGCCGTGGGCGCCCGCTTTCTTGAACCTGGCCACCGCGACCAGCGGATTGCGCGGGGCCTGTTTCTTTCGTTTCATGATCCAATGCCTCCATTGGGAAATTGCACACCACACCTGCTCACGCACACCGAAGCTGGCGCCGCCGGAAGGAATCGAACCTTCCTCCTCCTGCTCTTCACGCAGGCGCCAATCCCTCTCAGCTACAGCGGCAAACCTGACGCGGGTACGGGACTCGAATCCGCCCGAGCCTCCTGGCGACAAGCCAGCATCCATGCCAACCCCGTGATATTTGGTAGACCGTGTGGGATTCGAACCCGACCTGGCTGCCTTGAAAGGGCAGTGACCTCACCAGAAGTCCAACGGTCCATTTCCATGGCGAAGCCACCCTCGTGCCGCTCCTGCACAATGCAAGATGAAGGCGGTTTCGCTATGGAGCGGACAGCCGGGGTCGAACCGGCGACCTACACCTTGGCAAGGTGTCGTTCTGCCAACTGAACTATGTCCGCGGATCCGGCAGCGGTTGCCCGCCGCCGGAAGACCACATTCCCGAATTGTTAAGGAGCAATGGGCCGGCGTTTCCGCCGCCCGCCGATCCACAGCGGACCGGCTTCCATCTGGTGGGGCGTCCAGGTAACGATCCTGGTCAGCGCGAGGCATCGGTTTTACAGACCGCTCCGCGTCCTTAGCGGAATACCACCCCAAGTGTTCTCAACTGCAAGGCCCCAAAAGCAAGGAGCCCGGACCGCTTTCGCTGATCCGGGCTCCTTGCATGGAACCGTAATCTATTCGATTACGCAGGATGACTACATGGTCATCCTCCCGGAGTGTCGGCAATCACTCTCCCGGTTATACCCGGGCTCGAGCGGCAGGCTCGGCAGATGCGCGATGAGCCAATCGATGGACTGCGCTTGCGCGGCGGCAACAGACGCGAGACGGCACAATCTGCCGAATCGGTTCGTGCTGCCCTGCGGTATCGCGTTTTGCTGAATCGTCATGTTCCTGTCCATCGTGTTCATCGTTACGGGAAAAGCGCCTGAATCTTTCAGGACTTTCGGATATGAATCCGTCCCGCCCTGCTCAGTGATGCGCAGTCTGCCAAGCAAGTCATGCAGCGTCAACTGTTTTTCGCTATTTTTTTGCATCAAATGCAAAATTATTGTGGTTAAAGCACGGATCACCTAAAATTCCACCATGTCGAAACCACACTCAAAACCCCGGAAAAAGGTCGTTTGGCGGGTTCGCGTACTGATGGCCGAACACGAGATCCGGTCGGTATCCGAACTCGTCCGCCGGCTCGATCAAATAGGCGTCTCGATCTCCATCTCACAACTGGGCCGCTTGATCGACGGGAAGGCAACACACTGGAATCAGGAGGTCATAGAAGGTTTGATGGAAGTCTTCGATTGCGAATTGACCGACCTGCTGCGCTCGCAATAACAATACTCCGGTTTCCTGAATGGTCTCGCCCATCGGTTCCTCCGATGGTGCTGAATTTCGTTGGCACCGATCCACGCCGGGTTGGTCGCTCTTTCTTTTCCCGAGGGCTGTCGGCCCTATCCGCCTATCCGCACGACAGTCCGTCCTTTCACGCGGCCTTTGACGAAATCGTCGAAGCAGTCGGGCAGCGCTTCCAGATCGATCACGCGCGTGATCTCCATCAGATGACGGGGTTTGAGATCCGCACCGAGGCGCCGCCAGACCTGCTGGCGTACCGGATAGGCGATGAAGCCCGAGTCGACGCCCACCAGGCTGACACCACGGAGAATGAACGGGAACACCGTGCTGTGCAGTTCCGCACTGGCGGCATTGCCGATGCTGGCAATCGTGCCCGCCCGCTTCATCGTGGCAATCACCCAGCTCAGCAGCGGGCCGCCAACGTTATCCACCGCGCCTGCCCACTGGGCGCTTTCCAGGGGCCGGACCTTGGTCAGGTCGATACTCGATGTGAGCTTGATATCGGCAGCGCCGAGATTCGTCAGATAAGCGGCCTCCGTCGCCTTGGAAGTCAACGCGACGACCTCGTAGCCGAGACCGGCCAGCATGTCGATCGCCAGGCTGCCGACGCCGCCGGTGGCGCCGGTCACCAGCACCGGGCCATTGCCGGGCGATAGGTCGTTGGCCTCCATCCGCACGATCCCCAGCGCCGCGGTGAAGCCGGCAGTGCCGAGCGCCATCGCTTCGAGCAGGTTCAGACCGTCCGGCAGGGGTACGACCCAGTCGGCCGGCACCCGGGCATACTCGGCATAACCGCCATGGCGCGACACACCGATGTCAAAGGCCGTCGCCACCACCTTGTCGCCCGGCGTGTAGCGCGGATCGGCCGAATGTACGACCTCTCCAGCGAGATCGATACCGCCGACGCATGGAAAGCGGCGAATGATCCTGCCGGCACCGGTCGCGGCCAGGGCATCCTTGTAGTTGACGCTGGAGAACGCCACCTTGATGGTGACTTCGCCGGCGTCGAGCTGATCGCCGGTGAGTTGCCCCAGACGGCTCCCGACCGAGCCGTCTTCGGCCTTGTCGATCAACAGGGCCTTGAAGGCTTCACTCAACGTGTGTTGTTCCATGGTTTGGCCTCGGCGGCATGAAGGGGAACAGGCAGGTGGGATCACCGCAACCGGCGGAATGCCCGGTACGTCAACGTGGCGATCATCACTCGCCCCCGGCTGCCGCGTTCTGGCCGCCGTCCAGATCGCGGAAACGCGGCTTGCGCTTTTCCAGGAAGGCCACAACACCTTCGTGAGACTCGGCCGTGCCGTAGTAGAGGCTCAGCGCCTGCATGCCCAGGCCGCCGATGCCGCGGATGGAGTCGGTATCCGCATTGAACGAACGCTTGGCGATCGCCAGCGCGGTCGGGCTCATCGCCAGGATTTCCTGGCACCAGCGATCGACCTCGGCATCGAGTTCTTCCTTGGGCACGACGGCGTTCACCAGCCCCATCGCCAACGCCTGCTGCGCGGTATAGCGGCGGCACAGGAACCAGATCTCGCGGGCCTTCTTTTCGCCGACCACGCGGGCCAGCAGCGCCGTGCCGAAACCCGGGTCCACCGAGCCGACTTTCGGCCCGACCTGGCCGAACTGCGCGGTTTCGGAGGCGATGGCCAGATCGCAGCAGGTGACCAGCACGTTACCGCCACCGATGGCATAGCCGTTGACGCGGGCGATGACCGGCTTGGGCACATCGCGGATCAGCCCCTGCAGTTCCTCGACCGGCAGGCCGATCAGGCCACGGCCGTCGTAGCCGCCGTCGTGGGCCGACTGGTCGCCGCCGGTGCAGAACGCCTTGTCGCCGGCGCCGCTCAGCACGACGACGCCGATCGACTTGTCCCACGCCGCCTTGTGCAGTGCGTCGATCAGTTCATCGCAGGTCTTGCCGCGAAAAGCGTTGTACTTTTCGGGACGGTTGATGGTGATGCGGGCAACGCCTGCATCGACTTCAAAAAGAATGTCGGTGTATTGGCTCATGATTTCCTATCCATGCATGGTCAGGCCACCGGACACGCTGATGACCGGGCCGGTGATGAAATTGGCGTCGTCGCTGGAAAGGAAGGCGACCATGCCGGGGATGTCCTTGGGCTGGCCGACCCGCTTGAGCGGAATCGCGCGCACCAGGCCGTCGTAGATCTTCTTGCCGACTTCGCCCTCACCCATGAAGGAACGGAGAATGGCGGTATCCGTCGGCCCGGGGCAGACGACGTTGACACGTATGTTGCTGCGCGCGGTTTCACGCGCCAGGGTCTTGCTGAAGGCGATGATCCCACCCTTGCAGGCGGAATAGACAGACTCACCAGAGGAACCGACGCGGCCGGCATCCGAGGCAATGTTGACGATCTTGCCGCCGCCGTTCGCGATCATGATGGGCAGCACCGCATGCTGCATGTTCAGCGGCCCCATCAGGTTGATGTCGACAAGCTTCTGCCAGAAATCCGGGGTGGTATCGACGAAGGGCTTGACCACGTCCCAGCCAGCGTTATTCACCAGGATGTCGATGTGGCCGAGTGTCTTCTGGATTTCGGCGATCTGTGACTTAACGCCGGCATGATCGGTGATGTCCATGCGCAGCGGCGTGATGTGGGCGGAGAATTCCTCGAGTTCCCGCGCCATTTCATTCAGGGCCGTTTCGCTGATGTCTGCCGCCACGACATGGGCGCCCTCCTCGCAGAAGCGTTTCACCAGCGCCCGGCCGATACCGCCGGCCGCGCCGGTGACGACCGCTACCTTTCCTTCAAGACCACGCATGTTTGTTCCCTCCAAAATGCCGCGCGTTCCACGACGCGATCACACGACCGCGATACGGTCCAGGAAAGCGTCTGCGGCGCGCAGCAGGAAATGGATCGGCGTCGAGGCCTCACGATTCGCCTGACACTTGTCCAGATTCACCTTGTATTTGTTCATGTCCCTCCCATCTCTGGTCTGCGGTCAAATATTCACGGCCAGACGGGTGGCCTGGTCGATGGCGCGTAGCGCATCCAGCTCTTCGGCAAAGTCGGCCCCGCCGATGATGTGGAACTTCAGCCCGGCCTTTTGCAGGTGGGCAGCCAGCCCCCGCTCCGGGATCTGCCCCGTGCACAAAATGACGTTGTCCACGTCGAGCACCTGGGTCTTGCCATCCACCGTGCAGTGCAGGCCTTCGTCGTCGATCGCGTCATAGGTCGCACCCGGCGTCATCGCGACCTTCGCCTTCTTGAGCTTCGCCTTCAGGATCCAGCCGGTTGATTTTCCAAGGTTTTTCCCCAGAGATTCGGTCTTGCGCTGGAACATGTACACGCTGCGCGCCGGCGGATGCACTTCCGGCGCCGCCAGCCCGCCAGGCGACGTCTCGTCCAAGCACACGCCCCAGGCCTTGTGGAAGGCTTTGGCATCCAGGGATTCGGCGCGGTCACCCACCAGGAACTCGGCAACGTCGAAACCGATGCCGCCGGCACCGAGGATCGCCACCTTGCGGCCGACGGGTTTGTGCCCGCCCAGCACCTCGACGTAGTTCAGTACCTTGGGATGGTCGATGCCGGGAATGTCCGGCTTGCGCGGCACGATGCCCGTGGCCACGACGATTTCATCGAAGTGGCCGGCCTTGAGCAGATCGACGTCCGCCGCCTTGCCGAGGTGGACCGTTACCCTGTATTTCTCCAGCATCACCTTGAAATAGCGCAGCAGTTCGTTGAACTCACTCTTGCCCGGCACCTGCTTCGCCAGGTTCAACTGGCCGCCAAGTTCGCGAGCCGCCTCGTAGAGCGTGACCTGGTGGCCACGCTCCGCCGCATTGATCGCAAAGGCCATCCCGGCCGCACCACCACCGACGACGGCAAGCTTCTTGACGACCGGGGCCTTGCCCGGCGGAAACTCGACTTCGTGTCCGGCGCGTGGATTCACCAGGCAGGTGGCCGTCCTGTCGGTGAAAATCCGGTCCAGACAGGCCTGATTACAGGCGATGCAGGTGTTGATCTCGGCATCCAGGCCGAGCCGTACCTTTCTGGCGAGATCCGGGTCCGCCAGCAGCGGACGCGCCATCGACACCAGATCGGCGGCCCCGGAGGCGATGATTTCTTCGGCGATCTGCGGGGTATTGATGCGGTTCGACGCCATCACCGGAATGGACACCGCCTGCTTGATGTTGCGCACTGCCGCAACCCAGGCTCCGCGTGGCACCGCCGCGGCGATGGTGGGCACGCTGGACTCGTGCCAGCCGATTCCGGTGTTGATGATGTCGGCCCCGGCCGCTTCGGCGCGGCGGGCAAGGCCAGCGATTTCGGCTCCGGTCATGCCGCCCTCCATCAGATCGATCGCCGAGATGCGATAAATGACGATGAAGTCGCGCCCGACACGCTTGCGCACCGCGGCGATGATCTCCAATGGAAAGCGGATGCGCGCAGCGTGGCTGCCACCGAATTCGTCCTCGCGGTGATTGGTGATCGCCGAGGTGAATTCGTTGATCAGATAGCCCTCCGAACCCATGATCTCGACCCCTGCATAGCCAGCCTGCTCGGCCAGTTCAGCGGTACGGACGTAGGATTCGATCAGGCTCCAGACCTCGGCCGTGCTCAAGGCCCTGGGCGGGAACATGTTGATGCGGGCCTTGAGGGCGGACGGGGCCACACAGGCGGGCACCCTGGCGTAGCGCCCGGCATGCAGTATCTGCAGCACGATTCGGCCACCCGCTCGACGAACCGCGGACGTGATCGCCCGGTGTTCCGACATCTGCACCTCGCTGTCGAGGAACAGCCCGCCCTCGTCCATGACCCCTTCGGGTGTCGGCGAATAGCCACCGGTGAAGATCAGGCCGATTTCGCCCTCGGCCCTGCGGGCATAGAAGGCGGCCAGACGCTCATGGGGACGGTCGAGGGTTTCGATACGGGTGTGCATGGCACCCATGACCATGCGGTTCGGCAGATCCATGCCGGCGACACGCAGCGGCGAAAGCAGATTGGGATAGGTCTTCATGCGTCTGTCTCTTGTGCCCTCTGTGGGGTACGAAGGATGATGAAATGGAAAATCAATAACGTCAACTACTTTACGTATTTTTTATTATGAAATAGGAAAATACTGGATAAAACACTTGTTACTACAGTGCAACGCGTAAATATATATGTATTTAACTCGAAAAAAAACGACACCACTCATGCCGCAGAGACAGAGTGGGACGCCATCAGGAAGCCCAGGCTCGTGAACGAATACACCGTTGCCTTTGCACAAGTGAAGGCCCTGCCCGGATACAAGAGAACCAACGTGGAACCGGCGAACGCCATCCTCGAAGAAACAGGCAAATTAGCCCATGACGTGCGGATGCCCAAGAGCAAGCCTTCACCGAATGCCATGTCGACTCGGACGTCAGCGCAATCCCGGCAATGGATGAATCATTTTTCTGATGAACACCCGCCGGGCCGGTCGCCTCTGACCCGCCGGCCGGCGCGATACGCGCCCTCTCCGCCCCTTTTCACAAGGAAAGAGGAACGCTTTACTCTCGGAGCGTTCGGTTGGGCGCTGGCCTTCCATCGCCCTGCTATACTCCCCGCGCGCGCCGTCCGACGGGCGTCGACGCCTTCCCGTTGCCCATCCGGCGCCCCGCTTTGTCCTGGCGCCGCCAGAATGAACGCCGGGCCGGTCGCCGCACAGTCTCTGGCGCGGGGCGGCTCCGCCTTGCGGCACGAGGCCATTTATCGACTCTCCCCCGTGCATCCATGATGCCGAACGTGCATTCCCCATGACCGAAGACATCGACCCCCAATACGACCAAGCGGTATCGGCGATCCACAATCGGCTGTTTTTCCGGGTTTTTCAGGTTGGCAACACCTTGGAACGCCAGGCTACCCGGGAGCTTGGCGTGACGCCGGTGCAATGGTCGGTACTCGGAGCGCTGTCGCGCCCAAAGGTAAGCGAGGGCATGCCGTTCTCCGAACTCGCGGAATACCTCGTTGTCAGCCGGCAGAACCTGGACGGCGTATTGAAACGCCTCGAGGCCGACGGCCACGTCCGCAGAATTCCCGACCCCACCGACCGCCGCGCCAAGCTGGTACTGCTCACCCCGCCGGGGCACGCGTTCTGGAATGAACTGCTGCCCAAAATCTACGAGTTCTACCGGCAATCCCTCGACGGCTTCCGCTTCGACGACAAGGTGTCCTTCGTCCATTTCCTGAACCGGCTGAACGACGGCATGAAAGCCGTCGATCTTTCGAAGAGCGCGGCTCAACCCAGCAAGTGACGCAACGTGCCGGCCGCGGCAATGCCGATCAACACGGTCGGCAATATTGGCAGACGCGTTGCCGCCAGCAAGGTAATCACCAGTGCCAGCAGGTTGGCGGGCCTGTCCGAGACGAACGCCGGAGCGATCACGGAGATGAGCACGCACCCCGGCACGCTTTCGAGCACGGCCAGCATGCGCGGGCCGAGGGTGCGGTTGCGTAGCGCCAGATAGCCGAGCACCCGGGTCAGATAGGTGGTCGAAGCCATCAGCACGATGACCAGGAGGGTAGACATGTCGATCATTCGCGCGCACCCCAGATGGCTGCCGCGACAAGACCGGCGGATGCCCCAGCGGCAACATACCAGGCACCGGGCACCAGCAGATGCGTTGCCGCCGCCGCTGCCAGGCTGACCAGCCACGGGCGGCAGGCACGAACGCCTTTCCACATGCCCCTCAACAGCACCAGGAAGACCGCTGTAAACGCCATGTCGAAACCATATCGTTCGACATCGCCAATGACCGGCCCCAGTGCGGCCCCCGCCGCCGTGAAGATCACCCAGGTGGAATAGAGCCCGGCGGACACGCCCAGGTAGTAGGCGAGGCTGGCGCGCCTGCCCGCCTGCCGCTGTGCATCGGCCAGTGCCATCGCCCAGCTCTCGTCGCACATGAAGAACAACGCCGGCACCGCCCGCCGCCGCGGCAGATGTCGGAGATGCGGCGCCAGCGCGGCGCCCATCAGGATATGCCGGCTGTTGACCAGGGTCGTCATGGCCACGATGAGCAGCACCTGCGGCGGGGACGTCCACAGGCTCAAGGCCGTGAACTCGGACCCGCCGGCGAAGTTAAGCCCGGTCATCAGTGCGACTTCAACCACGCTCAAGCCCTTCTGGGTCGCCTGCGCGCCCAGCACCAAGGCAAGGGGAATGAAACCGAGCATCACCGGTAGCGACGCACGCAGGCCACGCCACGCTTCGTATCTGGCAACCGACCCCGCAGGTGTTGCCGTCAGCACTTGTGAATGATTCATCGTCGTGGAACAGGAATGAATACCGCTTCGTTCAACAGGCTCTTCCGGCCGTGTCAGCCCGGTACGCCGCCAAAGACATGGAACAATTTATCCTGTATCACTTGAAATTGGGTGCTTTATTCACCTATATTTCAACGAATATTGGCATTAAAATAGATTTTTTACAGTATAAAAAGCACCAGATTCCAAACCCAAAAACAATAGGTGGAAGCTCCCATGCACAAGCTGGATGACATTGACCATCGCATTCTCAGGGCACTCCAGGAGAACGGACGGATTCAGAACATCGAACTGGCCGAAAAGGTCGGCCTGTCACCCTCGCCGTGCCTACGCCGGGTCAAGCTTCTGGAAGAAGCCGGCGTGATCGAGCGCTACGTTGCGCTCCTCAATGCGCCGAAAATCGGCAAGGGATTGACCGTCTTCGCACGCGTCTGGCTCAAGGGCCAGGATGCCGAAACCGTCGACCACTTCACCGAGGAGGTCAAACATCTGCCCGAGATCCTCGAATGCCACCTGATGGCCGGAGACTGCGACTTCCTGCTCCGTATCGTGGTCGCCGATCTCGACGCCTACCGGAAATTCCAGGTCGACCACCTGACGCGGATCAGAGGGGTACAAAGCGTCAAGACGGACATCCCGATGCAGCAGATCAAGCTGACTTCGGAGTTGCCTCTATAAGGAATCCCTGAATGCAATCTGGTCGGTTGCAACATCAGGTGGCAACCCGCTTCGGCACGTTTTTCAGGGGTGAATCGACCGGTACCAAGGAAGCTGCAACGCCGACCGGAATCCGCCCCACTCTGGCCTCTTTCTACAGACCACCTTGGTGATCGCCTTACCCGACAAAATCCACAAAACCTGTGGACAACTTTGTGGGTTTCCTCGGAGTGCTTTTCCCAATCCCGCCTACGGTATGCTGACTCTTACCGCGATGCAAATTTAGGCAATTTTTTATTCAATAAAAACAAGGTGTTAAAAATCCTTCCTGATCTATCAAGGGCTTGCGAGACCCACTTGCCAAATTACCCAAACTGTGGATTTCGCTACAATCAAAAAATGCAAAACGCTTTTTCGCCTCCCATCCCACCGGACGTATCCTTGTCAACGCAGGTGCTGACTGTCTCCGCACTCAACCGTCTGGCCCGCGAAACGCTCGAAACCGGCATCGCCCCGCTCTGGGTGGGCGGCGAAATTTCCAACCTCGTCCGCGCCGCATCGGGCCACCTCTACTTCACGCTGAAGGACGAACAAGCCCAAGTGCGTTGTGCAATGTGGCGAAACCGCGCGCAATTGCTCCCCATTCGCCTCGAAAACGGCATGCGCGTAGAGGCACGGGCGCAAGTCACGCTTTACGAATTGCGCGGCGACTACCAGTTGAACATCGAGACGCTGCGCCCGGCCGGCGTCGGCAATCTGTACGAAGCCTTCAACCGGCTCAAGGAAAAGCTCGCCACCGAGGGCCTGTTCGACCCCACCCACCGCCGGCCACTGCCCGATTATCCGCGCGGCATCGGCATCGTCACCTCCCCTGCCGCCGCCGCGCTGCGCGATGTCGCCGCGACCTTGTTCCGGCGCGCACCACACTTGCCGATCGTGCTTTACCCGAGCCTGGTGCAGGGCGCCGAGGCCCCTGCCCATCTCGTTCACGCCCTCCGGCAAGCCGGCCAGCGTGCCGAAACCGACGAAATCGACCTCATCCTGCTCGTGCGTGGCGGCGGCAGCATCGAAGACCTCCAGGCATTCAACGACGAAGTGCTGGCCAGGGCGATCCGCGCCTGTCCCGTCCCGGTCGTCACCGGCATCGGCCATGAAACCGACTTCACCATTGCCGATTTCGTCGCCGACCTGCGCGCCGCCACGCCTACCGGCGCGGCAGAACTCGCCAGCGCCGGCTTTCATGCCGCCCGCAAGCACCTCGCCACGCTCTCATCGGGCCTTGGGCGCGCGATATGGCGCTACCCCGAAACGCTCGCACAGCGGCTGGACCGCAGCGCCTTGCGCCTGCTTCACCCGAGTCAGCGCCTGCAACGCGCAGCATACGACGTCGGCACCCTTGCGAAGCGCCTGCACGCCGCCACTGGCCGGCAACTCGAATACGAAACCCACCGCGTCGAACGGCTTGCCCTGCGCCTGGGTGCCTGCCGCCCCGATCATGAACATGAACGCGACCGTTGCCGCCAACTCGCCGAGCGTCTCGTGCGTGCGGGGCACGGCCTGCTGCTCCACCAACAAACACGCCTGGCTGCCTTTGCCACCCACATTCAGCACCTTGCACCCCAGGCCGTACTGGCACGCGGTTATAGTATTGCTCGCGACGCCACGGGTAACATCCTGCGTTCGGCACAGACGGTAAAAAGCGGCGACCGGGTCGACGTGCAACTCGCCGACGGCCACATCGCCACCCGCGTCGTCGAAGCCTCCCGTATGCCCGGCACGCCATCCGGCAACGGCAAGACCGAAACCGAGCGATAGCGATAGACTTGCGGCATGCCGGTTTCACAAGCGTCGGAATGCGCTTAACATCGGCGGCGGCCGAAATTGCTTTCGCGCCATGATCTAAATTAAAGTCGTTCAAGTTCGACCCCAAACCTAGAACACACAGGAGAGATACATGGAACACACGCTGCCCCCGCTGCCCTATGCCAAGGACGCACTCGCTCCGCACATTTCCGCCGAAACCATCGAGTTTCACTATGGCAAGCACCACCAGGCCTATGTCACCAACCTGAACAATCTGATCAAAGGCACCGAGTACGAAAGCCTCGACCTCGAAGCCATCATCAAGAAAGCGCCCGCTGGTGGCGTTTTCAACAATGCGGCGCAAATCTGGAACCACACCTTTTTCTGGAACGGCTTGAAACCCAATGGCGGCGGCGAACCCGGCGGTGCGCTGGCCAATGCGATCAAAACCAAGTGGGGTTCTTTCGACGAGTTCAAGAAGGCATTCACCGCCTCCGCAGTGGGTAATTTCGGCTCTGGCTGGACCTGGCTGGTGAAGAAAGCCGATGGTTCGGTCGACATCGTCAACACCACCGGTGCCGGCTGTCCCCTCACCACCGCCGACAAACCCTTGCTTACGATCGACGTGTGGGAGCATGCCTACTACATCGATTACCGCAATCGCCGTCCGGACTTCGTTGCCACGTTCCTGGCCAGCCTGGCGAACTGGGATTTCGCGGCGAAAAACTTCGGCTGACACGATCGCTGCTCATGCCGTAGTCACGTGCATGGCCGCAAAATCGCAAACGACCGCCGGGACAGGCGGTCGTTTATTTTTTCTGCTACCGTTTCACGAGCACCATCCGGGTGGCCGTACCGAACGGTAAATGGAAAACACCGGACCGCCACAACCTTTTCATGGTCGAGAATCCCTCGCACCGAACAAGTGGAACGGCATACCATAGGCAAAACGCCGAAAGGCTCACAAGCGACCAGAACAGCCCCTGACCCCTACACCGAAAAGCCATGAACCCAGTACTTCAAGTCCGCGAACAGGGCCAGCAAATCTGGCTGGACAACCTTTCCCGCACGTTGCTCAACGACGGCCACCTCGCCCGCTATATTGCCGACGACGGCATTGCCGGCATCACCACGAACCCGGCGATTTTCCACAAGGCGATCGCCAACGGACGCTATTACGAAACGGATCTGGCCGCGCTCAAGAATGAGGCCATCAGCGCCGAACGACGCTACGAGAAGCTCGTGATACCGGACGTACAGCGCGCCTGCGACATGCTTTTCGCACTGAATCGCGAAAGCCGCGGCCGTGCCGGCTATGTCAGCCTGGAAGTCTCCCCCGCGTTGGCCCATGACGCCGCTGGCACCGTCGCGGCGGGGTTGCGGCTGGCGGCGGAAGTCGACCGCCCCAACCTGCTCATCAAAGTACCTGCCACGGCAGCCGGCATCGAAGCAATCGAAACCCTGATCGGCCAGGGCGTCAGCGTCAATGTGACGTTG
>JAVBSY010000012.1:0-8581 GCA_031556475.1 Azoarcus sp. | reverse complement strand
ATGGTGATGCACATCGTTGCACCCACCGAGAGCGAGAGCAGCGGCAGCGGGGGTTCCAACATCACCCTGGACGATGATTCGATCACGCTGAAGGTGGGCGCATCGGTGCTGGTGATGAAGGCCGACGGAACGATCACCCTCAATGGCAAGAACGTCGATGTGGTCGGAGCCGAGCATATCCAGCTCGATTCCGAACGCATCGACCTGAACTGAGGGCAGGCCATGAACGGCCCCGACAACCTCCTGGACGCCCCAGCGGCGGGTGTGCCGCTGCCGCGGGTGCGCAACCACACCGCCTTTCCCAGCCAGTACTACCAGATGGCCGACGTGCAAGACCAGGTCTTTCATGTCATGGTCAGCCGGCTCACCTACAACATGCGCCAGGCCGACGCCGAAGGCATCATCCAACTGGCCCGGCACCAGCACCCGCTCGTCGAAGCCGACCAGTTCTACGGCGAACCGAACACCAGCGCCATCCTGCAGGAAAGCGACTTCGCCCCCTACAAACCGCGCTGCGACCTGCTGTTCAACCACGCCGTGGCCCATACCCCCGACGGCAAACCGCAGCAACGCTGGGCGGTAGGCGTGCGCGTGGGCGACTGGATCAAAAAACTCACCGTGACCGGTCCGCGCCTGATGGAGCGCAGCCTGCTCGCGGGCTGGACGCTGACCGAACCCAAACCGGTCCTCTCCGTCCCGATCCGTTACGAGCACGCCTGGGGCGGCACCTGCCAATGGCCGCGGCAAACGCAACCGGACGCCGAACCGGAACTGCTCGAACGCGACGCACACAACCCCATCGGCTGCGGCTACGCCCCGGCCGCATGGATCAAAAAAAGCCGCGTGGCCGACGTCGATGCGCCCGCGATCGAAAGCTTCGGGCGCCCCTTCACCGTCAGCGATGCCCTGCGCCAGCGCTACCCCGTTGTCGGGCTGGGCGCGGTCGGGCGCCACTGGCAACCGCGCATCGCACTTGCGGGCACCTACGACCAGGACTGGAAAGCCAAACGCTGGCCGCGCCTGCCGCTGGACTTCGACTTCGGCTACTGGAACTGCGCTCCCGAGGACCAGCAGATCGACTACCCCACCGGCGGCGAACAAGTCGTCCTGTTCGGCCTGCACCCACAGGGCGAAATGCGCTTTCGCCTGCCCCGGCCCGAACTGAAACTGCTGCTGCACCTGGAAGCCGGCGTACCGCTGTTCAAGCCGCTGGTGACCGACACCCTCATCTTCGACCTGAAAGCCTTCGAACTGACCATGGTGCAACGCGCCCTGGTCTCGGCCAGCGCCGGCGTGGCCGCCATGGAACTGGGCACCTGGGACATCGAAGCGGCCCGCAAGGCCAACGCCCTCGCCCTCCAGGAAAACGCCCATGGCCATTGAAACCGCCACCGCCAAGGACCGGCAGTTCAAGCTGGTCAGCCTGTACCCGGACGTGTGCCTGACGCCGGACAAAAAAGGCGTCCCGGTTCCCTACCCCATCACCCACACGATGGACCAGAGCCAGCAATGCTCGCCCAACGTCTTCTTTTGCGGCGAACCGGCCTACCTGCACAACGAGAGCTACGTCGACAACGTCAAGGGTGACGAGCCCGGTGGGGGCAAGGGGGTGGTCTCACAAACCCACGTCAGGATCAGCCACAACATCGATCGCAGCCCCAGCGTGTATGTGAATGGCAAGCCGATCGTGCGTACCGGCGACCGCATGTGGATGAACTACCGCAAGCCGTGATGCCATGAGTGACGAAACCCTCCTGTACACCAAACATCCCGACGGCACTTGCGAACTGGTCGGCTCGGTGGGCCCGCAAGGGGAGCTCACTGTTTACATCACCGGGGGCGATGGGAAAACGCAGTGCCCAGTCGAAGATGAGGACAAAACCAAGGGCGGGCAGGTCAAACCCAACAACCAACCCAAGCCCGGACCGATCGGCAATACCCAGGGCATCGTCGTGCCACAGACTGCGCCCAACGCCAGTGGGGAGAACAACCCGGCACCGCAGCCTCAGCCGGAGAAGGAAACGAAAGGTTGGTGGGCACGATGGGGGTCAGATGTCACCCACGGCGTACTCGATGTGATCGGACTGATCCCGGTCGCGGGCGAAATCGCCGACGGCGTCAATGCCATCATCTACACGGCCGAGGGCGATCTCATCAGCGCCGGCCTGAGCGTCGCGGCAATGTGGCCTGCGGGCGGACAGGCGGCCACGGCAGCCAAGATCGGCAGGCGGGCGGCGAAGGAGATCGCCGAGGAGGCCACCGAACGAGCGGCGAAAGAGGCGGCTGAAAAAGCGGCCAAGGAACTTGAAGAGGCGGCAGCGAAGCGCATCGCCAAAGAGGCCGAGGAGAAGGCGGCGAAAGAGGCCGAGGAAGCCGCGGCGAAAAAAGCCAACGGAGGAAAAGGCGAGAAAAAAGACGGAGGGAAGGTAAAAGGTGGTCCCTGCGACCACTTACGGCAAGGCAGCGGGAAAGGACCATATCGTGGTGGCGCCCACAGCAAAACCAGCAAACCGACCAATGATGGCAAAGACTCTCACCACATGCCGGCTGATGACACAACGCCACTCAAGAAAAAAGATGGGCCCGCAATCCAGATGGACCCCAAAGACCATGCAAAAACATCAAGCAACGGTCAAATGCCTGGCTCAGTAGAGTACCGAGAAATGATTGAAGAGCTCATCAATAATGGGAAATGGCGTGAAGCGATGGCCAAAGAAATAGAAGATATTCGCCGGGTAGCGCGAGAGGCAGGAGATTCCAAGAAATACAATGAAGCGATGCTTGAAATGCTAGAATATTACAAGTGTCTAGAGAAAAACAATCTATTGAAATAAGCCGATGGATACAAATACACCTTTCGAGATACACCCTTTTATTGGCGCGGGAGCACTCGCTTTCGGCATGTCTCCCAGCTTGGTTTTACAAAAAATCGGGCCGCCAGACAACATAAGCCACAATCACTTAAAGCAATTGGTTGAATTCCGATCATTCATGAATCTGGGCTATTCAGAAAATGACAAAACCCTCTGCCACATTGGATTCGGCAGACAAATGAATGAGGTCAAACTCAATGGGATCAATCTGTTTCTAGACCCCCCGGAAGATGTCTTAGAAAAACTCAAAAAACTGGATGCTGAGCCCTATATATATATGGGATTTATTGTTTTCATGAACATAGGGCTAACGTTAACCGGCTTTCATGATGAAAACATATCTCAGAAAGCAGCAGCGCTTTTCCCGAAAGGCGCATGGGACAAGAGGTTGGGCAAGATGAAGCGTTTTCGCGATTGAACGCGATCTGGCGGGGCGCGCTTCATTCATCGGCGATTATTTTACAGACGACCCGCCCGAATAATTGCCAAAGTGGCACCAAAATGTGGCCCGCGACCACCTAGATGAGAGGTCATTAACGAATAGCAGGGGAATGCATGCTGCAGGTAGACATGGACCGGGTTACCAACCCGAAAACACTTTCGCCGATTGAGATCGTGGAGGCCTGCGGGCAGCGCGGGCGATTGGTTGTCCAGTTCAGCACGCCCGAAGCCTACAGTCCAGTGATCCTGCAATCGCTGAACGAAGCTTGCCGACTAGCCCAGGACCGCCTTCAGGTCCGGTTCTTCGGGCACTACTGGACACCGTTCGATGCGGCCTTGCTGCGTCATTTGCCCGAGACGCGCGACCTGGCAGTCGATTGTCTTTCCGAGATCGTCCATGAAGAAGAAGTCGGTCTGCTTCCAAAACTGAAACGCCTGAGCTTCGGGGTTTTCAAGCTGAATCGGCCCGACTTCCTCGACACGATCGACATTGGCCGACTTGAGCGGCTTGCGCTGGCCGAAAACCATAAGCGGAATATCGATCTGTCGCCTCTGGCGCAGGGCGGATCGCTGACTGAACTATTCATCCAAGGCCATTCAAAGGGTATCGACGCGATCGCAGGACTACCTCATCTGCGCAAGCTGACGCTCAGTTGCTATGCAAAAAAGCATCCGCTCGGCTTCATCGCGGCCATCTCGGACTTGAGGGAAATGACGCTGCTCCTGGGCGGTCGCGATAACATTGACGATCTGTCCAGTACAACCATCGAAATGCTGCAAATCCTGCGTGTACGCGGGCTTTCCACGTTGGGCGACCTATCACGCCTGCCCTCGCTATCTGCCTTGCGCATTGAGGACCAGTTGCAGCTTTCGAGGCTGGACCTGTGCGGCGCGAAGTTGGAACGGTTGTCGTTGTTCAATTGCCGGAACCTGGCCGAGTTACTCGGACTGGACATGCAGGATCGACTGCGGGAGTTTCGCGCTTCGGGCGTGGCGCTTGACCTGAATGCATTGCGCGACCGGGACTGGTCCCTGACCACTCGTTCTGTCAGCTTATTCTCGGGCAGTATGAAATGGAATAACGATGCCAAGAACCGTCTGGCTGCGCGTGGGTTAGTAGGCGAGACGGGCCTCTGGCCATAATTTACCCTTCTCGACAGTCACGCGCCCTAGCGCCTGCCGCAACTTGAGGCGGCAGCAATGGATAGCGCAAACGCAGGTACTTCCATTGCCGACTGCTCGATCAAGATTGCTCAGGACAATCTGACGCAGGGCCAACGACAGTAAGTCGTGGAGGTGGCGATACCCTTTTGGCTTTCGCCATCTCCAGAACGATCTTCTCCAGTAGGTCCGACCGTTCTTCACCAAGCACGCCCGCCCATTGGGCCAGTGCCGCCTCGACATCGGCCTGTGTACGCGCCCCGTCGAAGTCGATTCCGAGCGCTCGGAAGTCTTCGATTTCGACGGATGTGAACCGCAATGAATCGCCTGCACGCAGCATGTTGATCACCCTTCCGCGATGGAGTTGTTGGTCAGCATGAGCAGCACCGCGAAGTGTCCGTACCCCCTAGCTGCACTGAGCATCGCAGAAACTCGACCAGTCTTCCGACATCTTCCGTCGTTTGTCAAAGAGGTCACCACGCCGATAGGCGGCCTCAACCTTATCGGAAACGGTGTGCGCGAGGGCCATTTCGGCCATTTCAGCGGGATAGGTTGTCACCTCTGCAGCCCAATCTCGAAAGGTCGAACGGAAACCGTGCGCCGTCAGATCGCTGCGGCCCATGCGTTTGAGCACCGCAGTTAGCGTCATATCGGATAGTGGCCGTCCCTCCCGCGCACCCGGGAAAACGTAGCCCTTCATACCGTATAGGTCTTTCATTTCTTGAGCGATTGACACTGCTCGCATGGCTAGCGGAACGCGGTGTTCGCGTCCCGCCTTCATGCGCTTGGACGGCACGGTCCAGACGCCGGACTCAAGATCGAATTCGTCCCATGTCGCCAGCCTGACCTCCCCCGAGCGGGCCACCGTCAGAACCAGGAACTCCAGCGCACGTGCACCGACTCCTTGCTGCTCGCGTAGCGCCTTCATGAAAACCGCTGCCTCCTTCCATGGGAGAGCCGGATGATGCTCAACCTTGGCGACCGCTGACGGCTTGGGAAGGATGTGCTCCAGGTAGCCTTTCCACCGAGCCGGGTTCTCTCCACTGCGGTACTTGTGAACAGTGGCCCAGTCGAGTACGTTTTCGATGCGCCCTCGAAGGCGGCTGGCTGTCTCGGTCTTCTTAGTCCAGATCGGCTTCAGAACGTTGATGATGTGCGAAGTCTCGATCAGTGCAACGTCCAGCGCCCCAATCATCGGGGAGGCATAGGTTTCCAACGTCGCACGCCACTGCGCAACATGCTTCGGGTTGCGCCAGCCTGCCTTGTTGTCCTCGATGAATTGCTTCGCGGCCTCGTCAAAGGTGATGACCTTGGCCGATGCCGCACGCAAGACTTGCGTCTGCTCTCGCTTCCGTGCCAAGGGATCAATGCCCTGGCGTGTGAGCTTTCGAGCTTCTGCGGCTTGCTCACGGGCTCCCGCCAGCGATAAGTCAGGATACGAGCCCAATCCCATCCAATGGGCCTTGCTCAGCAGCATGTACCGGTAGAGCCAGGAACGGCTGCCGTTTTCGGTGATATTCAGGTACAGACCAGCACCGTCGGCGAGCAACGTCTTCCCTTTGGTGCGATCGACCTGAAGCTGAGTTAGCTTGAAACCCCTGCCCATACGCTATAGATATCCGTCTTCCTACAAAAATCCTACAAAATTGACTGCGATTTTGCAAGACAACATGGTACGAACTGAGGGCGTATGTCCAATAAATTACTATTACAGCAACGGGTTATGGAATGGCATGAAACGCGCTGAGCACATATATGGCAGACGCCCTCTCCGCCAATTAAACGTGTAACGCATTGATTTTCATCGACTTTTTGTCTAGACAATAAATCTACCCACGTTTCTACCCATGCCAATCCTGTTGGCTAAGTCGTGTTTCATCTCCCCTCCATACAACTCTTCGGTGTGGTATTGGCCTTGTTGGAATGGTCGGCGTCGGCCGAGCGGTTTCCTGCGTTGCGCAGGTTTGAATTCGGGCTAAGAACGATCTGCACTCATGACCCTGATCAGGGCTAGAGGCAGGATAACCGATCATGCCCGCAATGGACAATCAGCCATCAAGGCACCGTTACATCGTTTATGTTCCCTGATTGTCGCGCACCACGGCAGAAAAGGATTCCATATGCTCAAGGTCATCGCCCAGGATTTCATCAAGCTGGAGGCCATCGAGATTGTTTTGCCGCTCTACCGAGAACTGGTCAAGAAAACCAAGCAAGAGGAACTCTGCGTCGCCTATGACCTGTTCGTGGACCAAAAAGACCCCGGTCATTTTATCTTCGTCGAAGAGTGGCCAGATCAGGCAGCGCTCGATGCGCATTGTGCGACCGAGCATTTCACCCGTTTGGTTCCTCTCATCAATGCTCATCAGCGCCAGGGTGGAACCTTCATCCTGATGAACGAATTTCCGACGTGATGTGTAGTTGCCTCGCTGTATCACGCGAGCACTGCCGTATTTCTTGGCAATTTGGTTGTGTGAAACAACGTTCCTACCCTGGCCGACACCACGCCCCTCGCAAGTGTGGTTGCCAATCCTGCTCACGCCCCCGCCGAACCGCAATCAATCGCACTGTCAGCCAGTAGCGATAACGACTGGCCGCAGACAATGATGCCGTCTGCCGTTGCAGAAACCAACGCAGATGCTTGACGCGCCAGGTCCACGGATTGTCCAACCCCCAGTGCACGTGGATCGCGGCCTGGATGATCTGGGCCTGATGCAGGTGTCGCCGGCGGCTCAAATGCGCGCCGGTCAACACCCCGTCGAGAAACACGTGCATATCGGTACTCATCGCCGCCCGCCGATATAGGCCGACATCACATCGATGCGGTCATGGCCATGGCCGAGTTCCACCGCAATCTGCCGGCGCGCAGCGCGATCGAGCGCGCGGTCGTGGCGATGCAAAGTCCCACCGAGCACGAGGGCCGCGTGTCCCGTCAATTGCATGTAGCGCTCGCATGCATACGCGGCGCGCAGTTCATGAAATCCCTTCAAGCCATGTCGGTGCAGCACTTCACGCGCCGGCCGCACGATGCGATTAATGAATGCTGCGTAGGACTCCCCCGGCGCCAGTAGATTACGGCTGCCGCGTGGTGACACGGCTCGCGCTTGCGCGAGCGCCGCGCGCAGCGCATCGGTCGCGGGTACCCAACGCGGCGCGGAGGCGCCACGCCGACCGCCCTTCGTGCCGTCCTGGATGTTGATCGCGCCATATCGTTCGGCCTCACGTTGCAGACGCGGCAGATCGGCCAGGATCGCTTCACGCAGCCGCATGCCACTGGCACGCGCCAGATTCATGATGACCGCGAGTCGTGGATCGCGTGCCTGTAATGCCGCCCGCAGGGGTGCCAACGCTGCGACATCGATGCCGACAGGCGCTTGTTGCCGAACCGTCCTGCGGGGCTGTTCCAATGCTGCACGTGGACTGGCAATTCGCATCTGCCGATCACCGCGCAGCGCCTGGAGTGTCTGATTGACGCTCGACAACCGGTTATGTGCTGTAGCAATCGCCAGATCGCCATGGGCAACTGCGTCGCGTAACGCATCGGCATAGCGGTCCAACACTGGAGCATCGATCCTGCGTGCATCGCCAATGTTCTCGTGCGCGCAGCACCAGTCGGCGAACAAACGCCAGCGCTCGGCATGCGCCTGTACGGTCGCAAAATGTCCACCACCGAAATGCGCACGCAGCGCCTGCGTGCCGGCATAATCCAGCCGCCGACCGAACCCGAAATTGCGGGCTCGGGTATCGGGATGTATCGCCATCGCCTTCCTTCCATTCGTCATTCATCTTTCACGACTCGATCAAACCGAATCCACTGCGCCTCACATCTCCCGCCGAAAAATCGGTTGAGTGTTAACAGGGAAGGCAGTCCCTGCGCTGGTGAGGCAATGTCCCGTTGCGGGACCGACATACCCGATGCACCCAGCGTCCGAAGTCTCCCGAAGGAGACGGCGGGTGGACGCTCCCATGGCCGACGAGCCGTGAGCGAAGGGGGATCGGGCAGGAACAGCACACCGAAGTAGCAAGACATCAGCCGGGACGTCATCCCGGTGTTCCCGAAGGAACGTCAGCCTTGCTGGTGATCGGTGCGGAGAAGCGACAGCGCCCGT
>JAVBSY010000096.1:0-18944 GCA_031556475.1 Azoarcus sp. | reverse complement strand
GTCGCTCGTTCCCAGGTCGTGGGAACTGGTCAGCCGAGCGCAGGACGGTGCAGAGCGGGTTCTTGCCACGAACGTTGCCTCGTACGACATCGATTCTCGCGGCCGGGTCGTCTACTCCAACGGGCGCGGCGTTTTCATGCTAGGCGAAAACGGCGGGTCCGCCCTGGCGTTGAAGAGCGATCTGGTCGCCCATGTGCTGGCGGGAACAATGCCGGTGCGCGCGGCCGACAACGGCTGATCGAGGCCGTATCCCGGGCCGCTGCCCGGGATACAGTCGAGCCGTGGTTCAGTCGCGTAACTCGCGGCCGGTAAGCTTGAGGAAAACATCTTCCAGGTTCGCCGGCCGATGCAGGTAGCGCAGGCCGGGCTGGGTGGCAAGATGATCGAGCAGCGGGGCAGGATCGGTAACGTAGCAAAAAGCCGTTTCGCCGCTGACCTCGAAACGGTTTGAATAGGTGCCCGCGTGCGCGGCAGCCCAGGCGGGCGCGCCGCCGCCGTTGCTTCCACCGCCGTTGGCCCACTCGCCGAATACTTCGACCACCTGTGGTTCGATCTCGCCCGCGATGACTTCGCGCGGGCTGCCCTGGGTAAGAACGCGGCCGCTGTCGAGAATGGCGAGGCGGTCGGCGAGGCGCTCGGCCTCGTCCATGAAGTGCGTGGTGAGCAATACCGTCGTGCCGTTGCGGATGAGTTGCTTGAGGCGGTCCCAGATCAGGTGGCGGGCTTGCGGGTCGAGGCCGGTGGTCGGTTCGTCGAGCACCAGCAGTTCGGGTTCGTTGACCAGCGCGCGGGCGAGCGTCAGGCGCCGCTTCATGCCGCCGGAAAGCGCCTGGATGCGCGCGTTCTGCTTGCCCTCCAGGCCGGCGAAAGCCAGCAGGCCGGGAATGCGGGCGTGGATGGCGGCGTCGGCAAGGCCGAAATAACGGCCATAGACCAGCAGATTCTCGGCGCAGGTGAAGTCGGGATCGAGATTGTCCATCTGCGGCACGATGCCGACCCGCATGCGCGCTTCGCGCGCGCGCGCCGGCACGGGTTCGCCGCACAGCGCGATGCGCCCGGCGCTGGGCGCGGTCAGGCCGAGGGCACAGCGCAGCGTGGTGGTTTTGCCGGCGCCGTTGGGGCCGAGCAGGGTGAAGCATTCGCCGGCACGCAGTTCGAGATCGATGCCGCGCACGACCTCGTTGTCGCCATAGCGTTTGATCAGCCCTTCCATGCTCAACGGCGAAGGGCGCGCGGCGGAAGTCGGCGCGGTGGCGGGCAGCATGGCGGTCATCAGGCGGTGGTGGGCGGAGCGCTGGAAACGAAGCTGGGGCGGGCGAACACGCGTTCGGCGAATGCGGTCAACCCCGGGCGGTCCTCACGCCAATTGAAGTGGGTAAGACGCAGGTCGAGGTAACCGAGTGCGACACCGGTGGCGATGTCGCTCAGTTGCAGGCTGTCGCCGTTGAGCCACTGCCGGCCGGAGATGCGCCGTTCCAGTTCGTCGAGGGCGCGGCGGATCTTTCCGCCCTGGCGGGCGAGGTAATCCGCGCTTTGCTGCGCTTCGGGACGGCGGCTTTCGAGGAAGGCGAGGGCGACCGCCTCGGTGATGCCGTCGGCGAGCGATTCGTTCTGGCGCACGCGCACGCGCTCGATGCCGCCGGCGGGCAGCAGCGCCGGGGATGCCTCCAGGGTTTCGAGATAGCCGGCGATCACTGGCGAGTCGAAGAACACCTCGCCTTCACTGGTGACGAGCGCTGGCACCTGGCCGAGCGGATTGAGCGTGGGCACGCGGGTGGAGTCTTCCCACGGCGATTCGACGATGAACTTGAACCGCAGGGATTTTTCCACCAGGACGATGCGGATCTTGCGCGCGAAGGGGCTGGTAAGCGAGGCGAATAGTTTCATTGTAGTGTGTGTTCTCTGTGTCAGGAGGTAGGGGTTTGGGGCGGAGAATCGGCGGGCGCGACGTTGCGGGCGACAATATCGCGGATGACGTGCAGCTTGCCGTGGAAGAAGTGGTCGGCGCCGGGCACCACCACCACGGGCAGTTCCTGCGGCCGCGCCCAGTCCAGCACATTCGCCAGCGGCACGGTTTCATCGTGTTCGCCGTGGATGACCAGCGTTGGCACGTTCTGGGGCGCGGGCGGCGTATCGTAGCTGCGTGCGCCATCGGCGGCCATGCCCGCCGCCGTGCCGACCAGCACCAGTTGGCGCGGCGGGGCGATATCCGCCGCCAATCGCGCGGCCACGCGAAGCTGTACGAAGCCGCCGAAGGAAAAACCGCCGAGTGCGACCGGCAGGCGGCTACCCCAGCGCGACTGCGCCCAGGCGATCACCGAGAGCATATCCTCGGTTTCGCCGTTGCCATGATCGTGCGTGCCTTCGCTCTTTCCCACGCCGCGAAAATTCGGCCGCAACGTGGCGTAGCCGAGGTCACGGTAGGCGCGCGCCATGGTGTAGGCCACCTTGTTGGTGTTGGCGCCGCCGAACAGCGGATGGGGATGGCACACCACGGCGATGCCGGCCACCTGCGCGGGTACGTCGATCAGCACATCGATATTGCCCTGGGTGCCACGCAGCAGCGCGGCTTCGGTGGGCTGGGAGCGGCTCATGGGTTGGTCTCCGTTGTGTTTGTATTTGCCGGGTGGCCGATGCCGTCGGGTACCAGGGGCGCCATCAGGCGCCATCCGGCAGGCGCAGGCGCTCGACCACGCGGCCGCCCACCAGGTGTTCGTCGACGATCTCGTCGATGTCATCCTTGTCGATGTAGGTATACCAGACGTTGTCCGGGTACACGACCAGCACCGGCCCTTCGTCGCAGCGATCCAGGCAGCCGGCTTTGTTGATGCGCACCTTGCCGCGCCCCTTGAGGCCGAGCGCGCCGATGCGATCCTTGGCATAGGTTTGCATATCGGTGGCGCCCTGGCTGTTACAGCAGGTGTCGCCCGCCTCGCGCTGGTTGCAGCAGAAAAACACGTGGTGCTTGAAGTAGCTCATTTTTTCCTCGCTTCGTTTCCGCCGTCAGCTTCCGTCCGCCGGCGGATGGATTATAGGCGCCGGCTCTCGCCCGGGCGCGGCTCCTCTCGCAGGTGCTCGCCCCGCCACAGGCCGAGCGCCGACAAGTAGGCAAGCGCGGCGAAAGGCCACAGATTGTCAACGAGCACGGTCAGACCGTGAAAACTGGCGAAGTTGCCCTGGCGCGTCAGAATCTGGCTGTAAGGCGCGTAGGGGCTTTCCGGCATCAGATTGATCAACGCCGTGGCCATCAGCAAGGTCGTGCCGGCAATGGCGTGCTGCAGTACGCGCGGGAGCGCGAGACTGACGAAAAGCAGCGCCAGCCCCGCCGCCAGGCCGCGTTCGGCACCCGGCGTGAGTGCGGCCAGGGGCGCGCCTGGAACGAAAAAAACGGTGGTGGCGAAGGCCTTGACGCCGATGCCGGCAACGAGCAGCAGCAGAATCGGCCACGGGCTTGGCGTCTGCATCATGCAGCGCGCGAGCAGGCCGATGGCGACGATGGTGGCTGCGCTCAACACCGATTCGAAAACGATGGAGCGTTCCGGGCTGAACGGCAGCGGCGCGGCGATGCCGAGCAGGCTGCGCACGTCACCGCTGCCGAACAGCAGATCGTCGGGCGTGAATTGGCCGAGCAGCCACAGGCCGAGCAGGATCAGGCCGATGTCGCCCGCATGGCCGCGGATGATGCGCTCGGCGCGCCAGCGCTCCAGAATGCCGTGGCGGTCGAACAGTGCATGTCCCCAGCGCATGCCGGCGAGCGCGCCGACCAGGCTGCCGGTTATGTTGGCGCCGAGGTCGATATTGCTGGCGATGCGGGTCGGCAGGAAATTCTGGATCGTTTCCAGTCCGAAGCTCATCAGGCCGGCAATCAGCACGGTCGTCAACACGGTGCGCCCCGCCGGCCAGGTGCGCGGCAGCGCGGTGACGGCAACAAAACCGAAAGGCAGGTAGCCGAGGATGTTGAATACCAGATCACTGACAAGAAAATACTTCGGCCACGGCGCGATGAGGTAATCGAATATCGGCAACCCGTTCGCCTGCCAGTCGGTAATCGGATACAGGCAGGCGTAGATGACGAGCAGGCCATAAGAGATGGCGAGGTTACGCGCCAGCGTGGGCGCGGAGGCAGGAGGGGGCGCGACGTGGCGCGGCGGCGCGGTCATCGCTGGCGGGCGGGAGCGGGCACGGGCACGGGCAGACGGCGCGCATTGCAGCCGGGAAGCATGCCATTTGCAACAGACGTTTTCGCCGCGGCCACGCATCGCTCCTTTTGTGCGCCAAGCGACAAGTCTGGGATGGCATGGGTGTAGCGTCAAGTCGGAGGGTGTAGCGCCCGCCTTGTCGGAGGTATGGGGGGTAATATCGTCAGTCGTCAGTTCAGTGAAAACCCTTTCAGGGAAAAACTGGCCCGCGCGTAGCGTCCTTGAGCGTCCATCGCGGTCAGCGTGTGGTCGCCGTCTTCCGCTAGCGTGATCCGCTGCACGGCGCTGCCTGCGCCGGCGCGCAGAAAACGTCCGTCCAACAACCAATAGAGTGTTTCGCGGCTGCCCACGGCGCGCACGCTGAGCACGGCGCTCGCTTGCCCCGGTGCGGGGCGCAGCACGGCGCCGTCGGTGATGCCGTCGAGCCGGAGCTGGCCGGCGGCTTCGAGCGGGCGGCGGCAGGCGGGTGACCAGGGCGGCAGGCCGTGTTCGCGGTTCCTGGCTTCGTTCAGCCATGGTTCCAGCGCGGCGGGCCAGCGTGCGACTTCGCGCGTTTGCGCTCCGGGGGTGCAGTCCGGCGTCGTGCGTTCGTCGTTTTGCGGGTCGATCCAGATCGTTTCCCGCAGTGCGCCGAGTCGGGTGCGGTCGGGCAGGGTCGGTGGCACGGTGCCGTTGAGCGCCCAGGCGCTGCGTTTTTCGTGGCACAAGGCGGGCGGTACTGTGTCGGCGGCGAGTCCGAGCGGCCAGCAGATGGTGGTCGGGGCGACGGAGGCGGGCGGCTGCCGGGTGGCGAGGGCGGCGGTGGTGGTATCCGCCGGCAGCGCTGCGGCGATGTCCTTGAGCAGAGGGGCGGCGATGTTGGCGCCGAAGAAGCCGGGGTTGGGGGTGCCGTCGGGCCGGCCTACCCAGATGCCGATCGTGTAGCGGTCGGTCACGCCGACGGCCCAGGCGTCGCGGAAGCCGAAGCTGGTGCCCGTTTTCCAGGCGATGTTCCTGCCGGCTTCGAGGAAGGGGCGATCCGGGTGGCCACCGCCTTCGAGGATGTCGCGCACGATGAAGGCGGCGCCTTCGCTCATCAGGCGGTTTTCGATGCGCGGCGCGTCGGGCGACAGGCGCGGCACGCCGGCCATGCCGCCAGCCGCGAGCGCGCGGTAGGCGCCGACCAGTTCTTCGAGCGTGGTGCCAGCGCCGCCGAGGATCAGCGACAGATTCGGTTCCGCGCCCGGCGCCATGCGTAGCCGCAGCCCGCCGGCGCGTAGCCGCGCGCTGAAGCGTGCTGGGCCTACGCGGTCGAGCAGGTCCACGGCTGGCACGTTGAGCGAGCGCTGCAATGCGTCCGCAACGCTGACCGGGCCGGAGAACGCCGCCTGGAAGTTGCCCGGCTCGTAGCCGGAGAAGGATTGCGGCGCGTCGCTGAGGAGGCTTTCGGAATGGATCAGGCCTTCGTCGAGCGCGAGCGCGTAGAGGAAGGGTTTGAGCGTGGAGCCGGGGGAGCGCACGCCGCGCACCATGTCGACGTGGTTGAAGCGGCGTCGGTCGGAAAAATCCGCCGAGCCGGCGTAGCCGCGTATTTCCAGGCTGGCGCTGTCCATGACGATGGCTGCCATCGAAACGCGTGGCGGGAGCTGGTCGACGCGGTCGATCAGCATGCGCTCGAGCGTGCTCTGGATTTCGACGTCGAGCGTGGAGCGCAGCACTTCCAACTGCGAGGCGATGCCCCGCGCCGGTCTGGCCGTGCGGCGTGCGTCCTGGCGCAGGCGTTCCGCCGCGAGGGGGGCGAGCCAGTGGCCGCGCAGCGCTTGTGCGCCGACACGTTCGATTTTCGCGTCCGCCACGTCGGCCGCGCTCCAGACGCCGAATGCCGCCATGCGGTCGAGCACTTTGTCGCGCGCGCGCTGCGCGCGTTCCGGCGCGCGGTCGGGCCGCAGCCGCGACGGCGATTGCGGCAGCGCCGCGAGCAGCGCGGCCTCGGCCTGGCTCAGGTAGCGCGAAGGTTTGCCGAGGTAGGCGCGGCTGGCCATTTCGACGCCTTCGACGATGCCGCCCATCGGCGCTTCGTTCAGGTAGAGGGTGAGGATTTCGCGCTTCGAGCAGTGCAGTTCGAGCTGCAGCGCGCGCAGCATCTGGCGCAGTTTGCCCGCGAGTGTGCGCGGCGGCGGTTCGAGCATGCGGGCGACCTGCATCGTCAGCGTCGAACCGCCCGAGACGATGCGGCCGTGGTACAGCCATTGCCATGCCGCGCGGACGAGCGCGAAGGGGTTTACGCCCGGATGCCAGTAGAACCAGCGGTCTTCGTAGTTGAGTACCGCTTCGAGGTAGAGCGGGGAGACTTCCTCCGGCGTTACCGGGTAACGCCAGACGCCGTCCACACTTGGCCACGAGCGCAGCGGCGTGCCGTCGCTCGCGACGACGATGAGGCCGGCTTCGCGCGGCGGCAGCGGCAGCGGACAGAGGCGGTCGAGCGCGAGCAGGCCCGCGACGAGCGCGACGCAGCACCAGCCCGCCTTGCGCCACCGGCCGCGCCACCAGCGCGCGAGGCGGGCTGGTGGCTTGGGCGTTCGCGGTTTCATCGCGGTTGTCGTCGCGTTCGGCGGCGGCTCGGTCCGCTCAGTTGGGTGAGGCGGGCGTTGCCGTGGCAGCCGAATCCGCGGCGGGAGGGGTGGCATGGGCCGGTGCTGCCGCGGGCGGCGCGGCGCTGTCCGGCGCGCGTGGGTCGCTTACCGTGACGGCCTGCGGTTGTGCGCCGATGCCGTACAGTTCTGGCCGGTACATGTCCTCGGCGAACGGCGCGGGCACGACGTAGCGGCCCGGCGTGACGGCGCGCAGCATGTAGAACACGGTCAGCTCGTTCTTGAGATCGGCGGCGACGACGAAGCGGTCGTCGCGGAATTCGCGGTGGCGGATGCGCGGATCCTGCATCGCCTGGGCGACATTGGTGCCGCCGATGGTGAATTCGCCCGCCTGCGGGCCCTGCGAGATATTCAGGTTCTCGATCTCGAAGCCGGCCGGCACATGGTCGACGATCAGGCCCTGGTCGAGCGGGCGCTTGGGCTTGGCCTTGACGCGCACGATCAGCATTTCGCCGGTCTTGAGCGCGCGGCCGTTCCACGGTTTGCCGTCCGGTTCGAACCATTCGCGCGTGAGTTCGACGACGTCGCTCTTCGGCGCGGGCGCCTTGACCGGGTAACCGGCCGTTTCGATTTCGGCAAACAGCGCTTCGCCGCCACGGTTTTCGATCGTTATCCCGTGTGCGACCGCGTCCACACTGAAAGCGCGCGATTCGGTCTGCTTCGATGCGATGGTTTCGCCCACCTCGCCCTGTTTCACGAACGCGGTCCATTCGGTGCTCGATGCGCCGCCCGCCGCGCGCGCGGCGAGGAAGAGCGCGAGCCGTTCCTGCGTCGAGGCGTAGCGGCGGGTGCCGAGCCGGTCGGCCAGATCGAGCAGCATCGCTTCGCGGCGCGGATGCTCGAGTTTGTGGCGCGCCATGATCGCGTAGGACAGGGCCAGATCGCGCACCGCGCTGCCGTAGTCGCCGAGCCATTCCCAACTGTAGGCCGGGTTGATGCCGTAGGGGCGCTGCATCGCTTCGTCGAGCGCGACCCGGGCGCGTTCCTTGTCGCCCATCATGTCGAGTGCTGTGGCGAGATGCACCAGGGGCAGCGGCGATCTGGCACGGTCGCGGAAGCGGTCGTGCAGCACGCGCAGGCTCGCCAGCGGCGCTTTCTGGTCGCGCGCGAGCATGTAGCCGATGTGCGCGAGTTCGGCGAAGCGCTGGTGGCTGTTGCGCAGCAGGTCGTAGTCCTGCTGGCGGTAGTGGCCGTTGTTGTCGGGTTTCAGAGAGGCGGGAACCGACGGGAAGTGGTTCGGTGCGTTCTGCAGTTGCTGCAGCATCCATTCCTGCGCGCGCAGCATCATCGCGTCCGGCACGTTGAAGCCTTCGGCACGTGCGTCGGCGAGGAAGCTGGCGACGTACGGCGTCAGCCACAGTTCGTACGCGCCGCCGCTCCACAGCGTATAGCCCCCGCGCGAGCCTTGCATGCCCGCGATGCGCGAGATCGCGCCTTCGACGAAGCGGGCGCGTTCGTCGCGGGTGCGCGGCGTGAGCCCGTAGGCCTTGGCCGCCGCTTCGTCGATGTAGAGATGCGGGTAGGCCGCGCTGGTCGTCTGCTCCAGGCAGCCGTAGGGATAGTCGAGCAAGCCCTGCACGATGCTGCGCACGTTCAGGGGCGCTTTGTTGGACAGCGTTGCGCTGACCGTCGCGGAGCCCTTGAAGTAGCGTTCGAGCATCGTCGGGTCCAGCTTCAGGCTGCCGTTCGCTTCGATGCGCACGCGGCGGATTTCGCGTTCGACCGGTACCGGCGGCTGCACCTGCAGCGCCATTTCGCGCGCGATTTCCACGGGTTTGTCGCCGCTGCCCTTGAGCTGCAGGCGGATGCGTCCGAGCCCGTAGGCGTCGGTCGCTTCGACCGGGAAGCGCAGGATGCTGCGCTGTTCGTTGGCCAGCCGCAGGGTGCGTTCGCCGTCGCGGATCCTGACCGGATCGTCGGCGGCGAGCTTGAGCTGGATGTCCTGCGCGGCGCCGCTCATGTTGGTGATGTCGAGCGCGAGGGTGGCGTTGTCGCCCGGCGCGATGAAGCGCGGCATGGACAGTTCGGCGACGATGGGGGCGGCGACCGTCATTTCGCGCTCGGCGCTGCCGAAGCGTTCGGCGGTCGATACCACCGCCATCAGGCGCAGGGTGCCGTTGAAGTCCGGAATGTCGAGCGGGATCTGCGCTTCGCCCTTGGCGTCGAGCTGCACCGGGCCGCTGAAGAGGTCGACGAGCTTGACCTTCTTCGGCATCGAGCGCGTGTCGCGCATGCCGGCGTCGCCCCCCCACTTGAGCTTGCCGCGCGTGCCGTCCATCTTTTCGATCAACTTGCCGTACAGGTCGGAGAGTTCCGGCGCGTAGCGGTGCTTGCCGAAGAAGAAGTCGAACGGATCGGGTGTCTTGTAGTGGGTGATGTTGAGAATGCCGACGTCGACCGCCGACAGCGTTACCGTTGCGACCTGCCCGGCCGCGCCATCGGCTTTCACTTGCACGACCGTGCGCTGCTCGGGCAGCACTTTGTCGGGTGCGCCGATTTGCACCGCGAGCTTGCGGTCTTCGCGCGCCAGCGGCAGGTAGGCGAGCCCGACGGCGCGTGCCGGTGTTACGCGGTCGCCCGCGCTGCCGGGGCGGAACACGATGGCGGAGATGTACAGGTCGCTGCGGTTCCAGGTTTTGTCGACCGGGATCGACAGCGTCGTGCCGCTGGTGGAAACCGGCAGGCGCTTGCTCCACAGCACCTGGTCCGCCTCGACGAGCACGAGCGCCTCGCCGTCGTGCGGCGGTACGAGCGTGAGCTTGATGTCGTTGCCGGGTTTTACCGGCACGCCTTCGAGCTTCATCTGCACGCGGTCCGGGCGGTTGCCGATGGCTTCGGCATCCTGCGCGTTCCAGCCGGCGTAGAAGCGGTAGCGCAGCGTCTGGCCTGTTTCCGGGTCTTCGACTTCGAGCCGGTAGGTGCCCCATTTGACCCCGAAGGACAGCGGGCTGCGCTGGGTCAGCGCGAATTTACCGGATTCGATCAGGTCCCCGGTTTCGGTGTAGCCCGAATGCCAGCCTTTCTGGTCGTCGAAGCGCCAGTAGTACGACCTGTCCTCGCGGAAGAGCTTGACCGCGACTTCCTTCAGGGGCGCGAATTCGCCCTTGGGATCGACGCGGATCAGCTCGAACTGCGCCACGGCGTTTTCCTGCGCCACGTCGCGGTCGAACGCCGGCCGCACGGCCCGCAACGCCTTGGCGGGCCCGAGCACGCGCTCGATGGAGCGCACCACCGGACGGCCGCCGGATTCGAGCAGGCTGAAGGAGGCGCGCACGTTGACCGGCGAATGTGGGGCGGTGGCCGACACCGGCACCGTCACCCGCGCCTGTCCCTTGTCGTCGAGCGCGGTTTCTTCGAGTTCCTGGCGGGATTTGAGTTTGTCGTCGGCGACGTCGCCGAAGATGAAGCCTTGCCATTGCTTGGCGAGCGGATTGCGCGCGCGTTCGACCGCGACGCTGCCGAGCAGCCGGTTGCCCGCTGCCGGCGCGCCGTACAGGTAGTCGCCCCGCACGGCGACGTCGAAGCTGTCGCCTTCGGAGAGATAGGGGCGGTCGTTGCGCAGGTCGAGTTTCATCCGCTCGGGCAGGAATTCCTCGACCTGGAAGCGCCATACCGTATCCGCCACGCGCGCGCCGGGGTCGGCGCGCAGTTCGAGCGTCCACCGGCCGGTCTGCGCGTCGGCGGGCAGGCTCAGGCTGCGCTGGGAATAGCCGGGAATGTTGCCGTCAGGCTGCCACATCGCGGTTTGCACCGTGCGCCCGTCGGGGCGTTTGAGCCGTGCCTGGACCGGCGCGGGCGATGCGATGCGGCCGTCCGGATCGCGTGCGAGCAGGGAAACCTCGAATTTCTCGCCCGGCCGGTACAGGTCGCGCCCGGCATAGACGAAGAGCTTGGCGTCGCGCGGCAGATGGCCGCCGACGTCGAATTCGGACAGGTCCAGCCCCGGCTCGCGCAGCGCGAGCACCGACATTTCCTGCCCGCGGCGGGCGAGCAGCAGATGCGCCGATTCGGGCAGGCCCGCCATCGACGCGCGCCCTTCGCCATCGGTCGACGCCTTGCCCAGGCTCTTGGCGTTGGCGTCCAGCACTTCGAATTCGACGCCGGAGAGCGCCTTGCCGGTGGTCAGCGAGGTGGCGAACAGTTCGGCCCGCTTGTTGAACAGATGCGCGTGGGCGCCGATGTCGCTGACGTAAAAATAGGTGGTTTGGTAGTCCTCGCGGAAACGCCCCGGCTGGCTCATCACGGCAACGTAGATGCCCGGTTCCTGCAGTTCCTTGATGTCCTCGACCGGCAGGAAAGTGACGTGGCGGCGGTTTGGCTTGTCGTCGGTGCGGAAGCGGCCGAGATAGACGCTTTGCGATACTTCGCGCAACTGGTCCAGATCCCAGTTGTAGCTGAGTCCCTTGAGCTTCCTGGAAGTGCTGTTGCCGTAGTGGCCGTCGTAGTCGCCCTCGTCGTCCTGGGTCTGGTCGCCGGACGATTCATCCCCGGCCTGCGCGCGCACGCCGAGGATTTGTTCGACAAAGCGCGGCAACTGTGCGGGCGCGATGCGCAGGAACTGCACGTCGACCTCGGGCACGTTGACCGTCACCACCGGCAGGCCGCCGTTCTGCCTGGCCGGCAGCACCGTGCCCTTGCTGGCGAAGAAGGCGGCGGGTGGCATGTTCTCGGTGGCGACCTGGCAGTCGCGCGCTTGCGCGAGCCTGGCGCCGGACTGGGCCTGGACGTCGGCGGAAAGCTGGATGCGGTAATTACGCTGCGGCACCACGCCGGAAAACAGGGCCACGCGCGGGTTGTCGGAGATGTACCAGCCGCCGCTGACGATCTTGCCGCCGGCCGGCATGCTTTCCTTGTCCGGCTGCGTGTTCGCACTGCGTTCCTCGGATTTTTCCGCGGTGCCGTCGATGCGGCCCAGGTCGGTTACCGTGACCAGCTTGTCGAGCGAGGTGCCGCGCTCCAAAGGCTCGGAAAAGACCAGCGCCAGCGCGGGCGATTCCTCGGCCGTGCGGGCTTCGCAGCCGGCGAGCGCGAAGGCACCGTCCGCCGAGGCGAACACGGTCGTGTCTCCCGGTGTCGGCGCGCGCTCCTGGTGCCGCCACCACCAACTGCCTCCGGCCACGGCCGCGATCACGGCCAGAACCGCGATCAAAACCGGGATGGATACTTTCCCCTTGCTCAAATTCCGTCGCATTTTTTCCCCGAATTGCGGCAAAAAGGATTCAGTATGGGGTGGTGGCCGTCAAAAATGCCAACTTTTCCCGCGTTCATCGTCGGCTTGTCCTGATGGATGAAAGGCGGCGCCGACGGGACCGTGATCCCCGCCTGCGGCATACGCCGTACCTGCGCCGCCCGTGCCCGCCGCCACCGCCGCGATGCGTCGCGCGCTTTCGGCCGATCGTGCCTTGTCCAACCCCGCGTTACCCATGGCGGTGGCGACGCAGGACATCGCGCGGTAGTACTGTTCGGGGTCGTAGGCGATGAGCAGCATGTCCACGCCAGCGCGCAGCGAAGCCACTGCCGTTTTGCACAGCCCGCGCCGGTAAACCGCGCCCATGTTGAGGTCGTCGGTAATCAGCAGGGCGTCGTAGCGCCACTGGCCGCGCAGCAACCCCTGCACCACCGCGCTGGAGGCGGAAGCGGGCTGGTTCGGATCGAGCGTGGGCAGTACGACATGGCCGAGCATCATCGCGCCGCTGACCGGCGCTGCGGCGCGAAACGGCAGCCAGTCACGCGCGGCGAGTTGCTCCGTGGGCGTTTCCAGGCGTGCGGTGAAGTGGTGGGTATCGACATCGACGCCACCAAGGCCGGGGAAGTGTTTCAATGTTGCGTGCACGCCTTGTGCCGCCAGCCCTTCGCCATATGCGCGGGCGACACGCGCCACCACTTGCGGGTCGGTGTCGATGGCGCGGCGTGAAATCAGCGTGTGTGTGTCGAAAGCGGGGCCGTTGCCGTTGGGCCGCAGATCGACGACCGGGCCGAAGTTGAGGTTGATGCCCATCGCCGCCAGTTCCCGCCCTTGCATTTCGCCGTAGGCACGGGCGCGCGCCTCCAGCGTTCCGGCCTTGTTTTCCTCCGTGCCGGCCGCTACCAGCGTGGCGAGCGCGGGGCGCGCGGCGAGCGGCGGCGTCATGTGGGCGACGCTGCCGCCTTCTTGGTCTGCGGCGACAATGAGCGGCGGCAGCCTGGCCTGCACGCGCCGTGCCTGCAGGGCGTCGATTTCGGCGCGCACTTCGTCCAGCGTGCGTCCGCGCACGTTGCCGCGGCCCAGGTAGATGCCGCCGATCAGGCCGCGCTCGGCGAGCACGGCGACCTCGGCGAAGCGCGTGTAGCCAACCATGAAATGCTGCCCGAGCTGGAGCACCTGCGGCGGTGCGGTCAACACCTCGGCGCGCTGGCGGCGGAAATCCGCCTCGTCGCTGCCGGCGAATACGCATACCGCCAGGAACGCGGCGGCGAGCAGCCCGCCTTCGACACGGCCGATGCTTCCCCGCTGCCTTTGCCGTTCCACGGCGGCCAACCCCAGCACGCCAGCGGCGACCAGCGCGATGGTGATGCCGCCGCGCACCACCAGCAGGTAGGGCGAGCGCGGGTCGAGGGCGACGAACAGCAACGCCACCGCCGCCAGCCAGGGTAGCCGCCGCGCCAGCCAGGGCCGCATCCGCGTCAGCCGGAACCGTATCCGCGTCGACATGTCAGCGTCCGGCATTGCCGTTGCCACCGACGATGCGTTCCATGCCGAGCTGGTACCAGTCGATGCGGCGTGTGGCCATCATGATGGTGCCCAATGCGACGAACAGCAGTGCCGAGCCCATCAACAGTGCGTTGTCTTCCGACAGCAGCACGCCGTAGAGCACGCCATACAGGATGGCGATGCCGCCGCCGAAGGCCGCGCCGCGCGCGTGGCTGCCGAGTGCGCCGGCAAGGTAGAAGCCGATCAGCCCCACGCATGCGGTCATCGACACGCCGTAAGCGACGGCAAACGGTGTGTGCTCCGACAGGGCGATGAGCAGCAGGAAGAACACCGCCAGCGCAAGCCCGACAAGGAGGTATTGCAGCGGGTGAATGGGCGCGCGGCGCAGGATTTCGATCAGGAAGAAAGCGGCGAAGGTGAGTGCGATGAACAGCGCGCCGTATTTCACCGCGCGTTCCGATTGCAGGTAGATGTTGACCGGGTCGATGAATCGCACATCCAGCGTTTCGCTGCGCTCGTTGTTCCACGACGGCGCTTCCGTGGACGAGGATGCGTGTGCGGCGGCCAGCACGCGGTCGAAGTTGCGCGCCAGGTGCGATACTTGCCAGCTTGCCGTGAAGCCGCTGTCGCTCACACTGCGCTCGCGCGGCAGAAAACGGCCCTGGAAACTCGGGTGCGGCCAGGTGGAATTGAGCGTGACCGTGGTTTCGTCACCGGCCGGTGCGATCGACAGCCGCGCCGACCCGGTGAGAGAGAGTGGCAGCGAAAAATCGAACCCGGCGCCACGGGCCACGTCGATTTCGCCCAGCGCAACATGCACGCCCGAGCCGTTCAAGGCTTGCGCGCCAGCGGAAAAGCGGTGCGGCGTGCCGTTGACCATGACTTCGGGGTCGTTGTCGACACCGCGCGGGTCGGCGATTCCGAGCATCAGGAAGGCTTGTGCATCGACGATTTCGCGCTGTGCGTCCAGGCCCAGGCGTGGCGGCACTTCGGCGCGGCCGTCGAGTTTCAGCGAGAGGTGGTACAGGCTGGCGCGGTAGATTCCGCGATTGCGGGATTCGACATTGGCATCGCCCGCAATGTTGAGCCGCTGCGGCGGCAGCACCTGCGTGCGCTCGACGATCTCATGCCGCACGGATTCGTTGCCGAAGGTCTTGTCCTTTTCGCGGATTTCGATGCGCTCGCGGTAACGTACCACCAGCAACGGCCCTACCAGGGTTTGTTCGCCGGCAGCCGAGTCGGCGACATCGCGTATCACATCGGCCTGGCGGGCACTGCGCGCGACGACCTGGCTTTCGATCATTCCCAGCGGAATCAGCAACAGCAAGGACAGGAAAACGATCAGCCCGAGCTTCGCGAACAATTTCTTTTGCATGACACTCCCCTTGTGTTCGATGACGTAGGGAAGTTTCGGCGGGCAGGGTGAAGCGACGATGAAGCGAGTGTGAAGCGAGCGACAAAAGCTCTTTGCCGCCAATCACGGCAAAGAGCTTGCTTTTCAGCCATTGAAATCAGGCTTATTTGAAGAAACAGCGGTAAAGATCAGTTGGATGCGTAGCAAAGACCATTCATGCAAACACGCTTGGTCATGGTGTATTGCCCGGTTTTATATCCAATTTGATTTGCTTCGAATTGAAGCTGGAATCTCCCGCCGAAGGCATCGAACATGGTTGATCCAGAAAGCAGATAGTCCCCTTGGACATCGTCCCGGAAACGATATTTGTCGCCATTGATGACCGATACCGTTTGCGTGCCTTGCAATTGCCCTTGGTAGTACATATTCACCACATTGCTCGCGGTGTCGATATAAAAGCTCCAGCCTTGATATTGGCCTGGCTCGGAAATATTCCATGAAACAGGAAAGGGCACTTCCCCTCTTTCGCCGAGCCGGTTGAAACAACTGCCTATTGCCTGGCCAGAATCGCACCAGCACTTATCGACACTTCCCCCAGGACCTGGCGCGGGATTCTCGTTGCAGGCACCAGTTTGCGCGAAGGCGAACGAACTGGCCGTAAGGAGGAAAATCGCACCAAGGACTTGTGCATATTTATTCATTGTCATCTCCCGGTAAAAATAATGAGTGCAATAAATTCACACCGCATTTTTTACAGATTGCTGCTGATGCGGAGCGAAATGGCTTCTATATCTGCGTTCTCCATGTAATTTACAAATTCAAAGGCGAGGTTCCGTTTAAGCAGAAGCTCGCCTTTGCGTTTGCTTTATAACAATGAAGGCGTATCGATGAATGTGTATTTACAAAATGTTTATTTTGTGGGAATTAATTTCATTATCTTAAATGGATTTCGTAATCCGGAAATAGGCGGCGAATTGTGCAGATCGGCCTCGTTTGATGGATTCTTTTCGTGGAGAATCAGGCTTTATTCACCGTATGCGATGAATCTACAAATCGATCAGCACAGCAACCGGACTACCGCGCCTCCGCCCTCGGCGTTGGCGAAATCGGCGTCGCCGCCATGCACGCGCGCCACTTCACGCACGAAGGCGAGACCCAGGCCGGTGCTCTTGCGTCCGGAGGCCGGGCGCGGCAGCGAATAGAAGCGCTCGAACAGATGAGGCAGCGCGTAATCCGGCGCGCCGGGGCCGTGGTCGCGCACGGAGATGAAGTGGCGGGCACCGCCTTCCCCGGCGGGGACTTCGCCGATGGCGATGTCGATTTCGCCGCCTTCGGGCGAAAACTCGATGGCGTTGTCGAGCAGGTTGCCCAGCGCCTGTTGCAGCAGGAACAGGTCGCCCTGCGTGCGTGCGTCCATTTCGCCGGTGATGTTCGTGGTGAGCGCGCGTGCCTGCAACTGCGCCGCGCGGCTGTCTACGACTTGGCGCACGAGCTCGGCCAGGGCGATGGTTTCCGCCGCTTCGGGCGCTTGTTGCTGTTCCACGCGCGCCAGTGCCAGCAGGCGGTCGATGATGAGCCGCATGCGCTCGGCCTGTTCGCCGATGTTGCGGGCGAAGCGTTCGCGGTCGGCGGCGGAAGGGTTTTCCTGCAACAGTTCGGCGGCGCCACGCACTGCCGTGAGCGGGCTTTTCATTTCGTGGGCGAGGCTTTGCACGTAGCGCTCGATGTACTGCTTGCCGTCCAGCCGTTCGCGCATCTGCGCCAGGGCGCGCGCCAGCTCCGATAGCTGGCGGCCGCCAGACAGGGGCGGTACGGCCTTGTCGCCGTTGGCCACCGCGTGGGCGTAGTCGCGCAGGCGGTCGAGCGAGCGGGTGAGCCACAGCGTGAACAGCAGGCCGATGGCCGCCGATACGCCGAGCAGCACCATGCCGGCACTGCGCACGCGGTGGCGCGCGCGTTCCACATAGGGATCGACCGTGTTCGACGGCTTTGCCAGCGACAGTACGCCGAGCGTGATGCCGTCGCGCACGACGGGGGCGGCGATGTACATCACCGAACTGGTCGGATCGGTGGGGTTGTCGCGTGTGCTGCGTGCGCCGTATTCGCCGCGCAGCGCGAGGGCGACGTCGCGCCAGCGGCTGTAGTCGGCGCCGACTGCAAGTTTCTCGGAGTCGAATACGACGATGCCTCGGGCATCGGTGAGGTAGACGCGGAAATCCACCGTGGCTTTGTTCACGCCCCAGATGGAGGCTTGCGGTGTGCGCCGCCGCGCCGCTTCCACCGCGGCGGCGAAGCGGCCACGGCCGACGATGCCGGCCGCCAGTTCGTCGGCGGCGAGTTCGGCAAGCAGGTTGGCGCTATCGACCAGGGTGTCTTCGGTGGCCTGGCGTACGCCGGGCTCGACTTCCTGGGCGAAGATGTTGATGACGAACCACGCGGCCAGGCCGACGATGAGGAAGTAGCCGATGAACAGGCGAATGGCGATGTTCATGCGCACCGCCGCTTCCCGCCGTGCGCCGGCCCGACGCTATGCGTTCTGTTCATTGCGAATGCTGTAGCCGAGGCCGCGATGGGTCTCTATCGGGTCGTCGTCCTCGCGTACCGCGCGCAGTTTGGCGCGCAGGGTCTTGATGTGGGCGTCGACGGTGCGCTCCAGGCTGTCCTCGGCGTCGTGCCACACCTTGTCCATCAGTTGTGCGCGGCTGAGCACGCGGCCGGGGCGGTCGAGCAGCACGGCCAGCAGGCGGTATTCGTAGCGCGTCAGCACCAGCCAGGTACCGTGGTAGGCCACGCGCGCGCCATCGGCGTCATGCGCGAAAGGGGTCGTCGGGGCGGGTGCGATGGCGGCGGGCGAGGTGGCGGCCGGTGGCCGTGCGCGGCGCAGGATCGCGCGTACCCGCGAGGCGACTTCGCGCGGGCTGAAGGGCTTGGGCACGTAATCGTCGGCACCGAGTTCGAGGCCGACGATGCGGTCTACCTCGTCGGCGCGTGCGGTGAGAAAGATCACCGGCACATCGGAGGTGCGGCGCAACGCGCGGCATACGTCGAAGCCGTTCATGTCCGGCAGGCCGACGTCGAGTATCGCCAGCGCGAATTTGCCGCTTTGCAGTGCCGCCAGCGCCTCTTGCCCGAGGCCGACGCAGGTGGTGTCGAAGCCTTCGGTACGAAGCGCGTAGTCCAGCGTATCGGCAATCGCCGGTTCGTCGTCGACGATCAATATCCTGCTGCGCACTCTCTCTCCCGTGAATGAACCATGAAGAACAAGCCGTGAATGTCCGGGCGGATCGAAGCCGGTCCGTCCGCTTGGAAAAAAAACCGCTCGAACGTACGTCAGGCAGTGATCTTGGCGGTTGCGGTGCTATAACTCAACATGGGCGTTACCGCTTGTTTTTCTCTTTTGCCTCTTCCAGAATATTCAGCGGCCGGTGGCCGGAAAAAAACAGAATGAACAAGCCGATTCGGGCATGGCATCCGCCGCCCTTTATCTATACAGGGTAAGCATATACCCGGTGAGATGTGATCTGATCTGCGGGACGAAGGGTTTTCATGTTCTGCGCCTTGCGCTTACTGAACGAATGAAGGAGAGATGAGTGGAAACGCTGAAATCAAAACTGATCTGGCTGCTGGTCGCCATCGTCGGGGCGGTGGGGTTCGGCATGCTGGCGCTGAGCCGCGGCGAGCATATCAATGCCGTGTGGCTGGTGCTGGCGGCGCTGTCCTGCTATTCGATTTCCTACCGCTTCTATAGCAAATTCATCGCCGAAAAGGTGCTGGAACTCGACGACCGCCGCCTGACGCCCGCGGAACGCTACAACGACGGCCTCGATTACGTGCCGACCAACAAGTGGGTGCTGTTCGGCCACCACTTCGCCGCGATCGCGGGCGCCGGTCCGCTGGTGGGGCCGATCCTGGCCGCGCAGATGGGCTTCCTGCCGGGCACGATATGGATCCTGGTGGGCGTGATGCTCGCCGGCGCGGTGCAGGACTTCATCGTGCTGTTCATCTCCAGCCGGCGCGACGGCCGCTCGCTGGGAGAGATGGCGAAGCAGGAACTCGGTCCCTTCGCGGGC
>JAVBSY010000120.1:0-7965 GCA_031556475.1 Azoarcus sp. | reverse complement strand
CCCCGCGAGCACACGCCCTTTTGCCGGCCATAACCATACCCCTTCCGCAGCCTCTCCACCTTTGGCCTGCTCGCCTTTTGTAGACGGCGCAGCAGACGGTACGTTCTCGACCGGTGCTGCCGGCTGCTCTGCCGACGGTGTCGGCTGCGGCTGAAGGCGAGCCCAGGCCTCATCGCTGTATAGCTGTTTCCCTCCTAATGGCCCCTGTTTGATCGCGGCGCCCGGCATCGGTTCGCCGGAAGGCGAAGGTGACACCACAACCGGCTCCGGCGATACCGGAAGCGGCATCGCCACGGCCACATCCGCCGTGCCACCGAGCGGTGCAATCCGCAACTCCTGCCCCACCTGAATCTGATTGGGGTCGCCAAGGTTGTTCCACTGCACGAGATCGCGCGTACTCTGCCCGTATTGACGCGAAATACTCAATAAGGTTTCCCCCTGGCGCACGACATGAATATCTTGCCGCGGTGCCGTCGTCACCGGTGCACCGCTCCCGTCGCGCACGGGCGCGGGCACCTTCGATGCGCAGCCACCCAGCAGGCCAGCCGCAAGCATCAAACCGAGCAGAAAAGTGTTTTTACTGATTCGCACTGGATCGTTCATTCCGTACCTGCCAGGAGCGGCACGAAACGCACGGTTTCATGCCAGCTTTCCTTGAAAACATGACCCTGTCGCTCGATGAGCAACAGCCGTTGATCACCCATTCCGACCGGAACCATCAACCGCCCTCCCGGCGCAAGCTGAGTCTTGAACGCTTGCGGTACTCCGATAGCCGCCGCGGCGACGATGATGGTGTCGAAAGGTGCCGCTTCCGGCAGGCCGAGGCCACCGTCCGCGTGTTTCAATCGTACGTTCGGCAAACGCAAAGGCCGCAGATTCGCACGCGCGCGGTCGAGCAGAGGGCGAATCCGTTCGACCGTATAGACCTCCGTCGCGACGAAAGACAGCACCGCCGCCTGATAACCGCAGCCCGTACCCACTTCGAGCGTACGGCCAAGCTCCCTGCCCGCCCGTAAAACTTCGATCATGCGCGCGACCACATAGGGCTGGGAAATGGTTTGCTGAAAGCCGATCGGAAGCGCGGTATCGTCATAGGCGCTATACGCCAAGCCTTCTTCCACGAACAAATGTCGTGGCACCTGCTGTATGGCCGCAAGCACCTTTGCATCCTGAATGCCCTGCGTGCGCAGGCGCTCGATCATGCGCGCGCGCGCGCGCGTCGCTTGTCCGCTATCGGCAAGGCGAGCGCTCATTTTCCCAGCCAATCCGTCACTGGGCCGATATGCCCAACGTGAGTAAGATCGATCTGCAATGGCGTCACGGAAATGAAACCGTTCGCCACGGCATGGAAATCGGTCCCCTCGCCTGCGTCCGCCGCATCGCCCGCTGCCCCGATCCAATAAACCGTTTCATTGCGCGGCGTCGTGCCGCGAATCACCGCCTCGGAACGATGGCGCTTGCCAAGACGAGTGACGCGCATGCCTTGCAGTTCGTCGTATGGAACATTCGGAACATTCACGTTCAGCAGTACGGGCTGTTTGAACGGCGCACGCATGAAGCGTGCGGCCAGATCCCGCGCCACCGTTGCCGCCGCGGAAAAATCGGAAGCGCCTTTGCCCACAAGCGATACCGCAATGGACGGCACACCAAGCAGATAGCCTTCCGTAGCCGCCGCGACAGTGCCCGAATAAATGGTGTCGTCACCCATATTGGCACCGTGGTTGACCCCGGAAACAACCATATCGGGCAAATGATCCAGCATGCCCGTCACAGCCAGGTGTACACAGTCGGTCGGTGTTCCGTTGACAAAATAAAAACCGTTTGCGGCTTTGCGCAGCGACAGCGGACGATCGAGCGTCAAGGAATTGCTCGCGCCGCTGCGATCACGCTCGGGCGCCACCACCGTTACTTCTCCAACCTCGCCAAGCGCTTCGGCTAGCGCGGCAATGCCGGGAGCAAAATAACCGTCGTCATTGCTGACCAAAATACGCATTCTGGGATCCATACGGAGTGCCGCGGCACAGGAAATACCGCGTGCCGGATTCGCGATTCTAACATGTGCCTGTTGGCTACCGAACGCAGTAATCCGCCCTCCGGTAGACGTACAGATTGAGGGTCGGCAAAGCCCGTTCAGTATTCAGTGAAATGGTCTTGCGGCGTCCTCCGCCGGCACTCTCGCGATGACGTTCAGAGCAATCGCTTCGCGCGTGCCAAGCCTTGCGCCACCAACTGGTCGCCGGAGCACAAATGGACAAAGGGCGGCTGACGTGGCTCTTTTCTTTGGCTGCCACCTGCCGCGGGCGGGCAGCGGAAGACCGTCTATGCTAATGACAAAATCATGGGAGATACCGCCTCCTTGATTCACCCAAACGGCGATGTCCCCGCTTGCAACCTCAAATATCTTCACTTTTTCTTCTATATCAACTCCCTCCAGCGCCGGAGACTATTGGGAAATGCGGATCGTTCGTCACCGGGTCACGAACCTTGGTCTTGCCATCCGGATCATAGCCGTGAACGTGTGGCTGAGCAGCATTAGGGTTATCGTATGGCTTGCCTGTTTCCGGATCTACATGTCCCGAATCTACCCACCACTATTGTTCCGCCCTCACCCATCTGGTGTTAGCTCATGAGCAATTTATTGAGCTTGACTATACTCTCAGCGCTGGTTGCTGCTCCCCTTGCAGCACTCACCTCGATAACCTCCTTTTTTGCAAGGAATCATTCGAACTCAGGTGGAGCATGAGAAAGTTGTTCAGCTAAATCCCATCCTTCAGGTTTGGCACCCGGTACTTCCCACTTCGCGCCCGCAATGACCCACGCGGTCCTGTAGTTCCGAGCCCCTATCGGCGACGAGTCTTGGTAGCCATGCTCGACACCGCAACAAATACAGAAATCGTAGAGCGGACTTTTCCCGTCGACACCCTGCGGTGGATCGTCCGATTTGTAGCCGCAAACGCGGCACCGCAAGTCTTTGTCACTGAGCATGGAAGTACTCCAGATTCGACGGATATCCATGTTTCGCCGGATCAGGCACGAAGAACGCGCGGGGAGCACCAGTCTTGTCCATCACCCCAAAGGCATTTGTTGTGGGGTCGAATCGCACTACATTGCCGTTTACGCGTGTTTTGGAGAGCACTCCTTTACCCGGATTATGCAGGAAATCACGTGCTTTACGAACGTAGTCAACCGCATTCTTTGCATCGAAATCAGCACCGTGATCATTGAAGTGCCTGAAGGCGTTCTCAGCAACAGATTGGGACTCTACATCGCCTCCTTTACCACAGTAGTTCCACCCCTTTAGCTACATTTCTTGTCGCAGCAATCGTAAGCCCTGCTCCACCAGGCATCACCGGCAAAGCGGCTGCTACTACATCAGCGACTAAACCTGCCGCATCAACAGTCGCCGCAGTCCAATTGTGCGCTTGCATATTCTCGATAAGGCTCTTAAGTGCCGAGCTAAATCCCTGGGTCTGCCAAACCGGCGTCTTCCACCCACATCCCGTTCGGATCGATATATCGATACCGACACCCGCGCCCCAACGCTCACCATGCTTCGGCGCAAAGTCGCGCAGAAAAGAAAAAGGCCACTCCGAAGAATGGCCTAAGCATTTGATTATTTGGTCGGGGCGGCGGGATTCGAACTCGCGACCCCTTGCACCCCATGCAAGTGCGCTACCAGGCTGCGCTACGCCCCGACACAAGCGAGCATTATAACAAAATTAGGTAAGGCTTGCGAAGCTTCGGGTCAAACTTTGAGTTGTGCCAGCGCTTTTTCGATGGTTTCCCGCATCTCGCGCAGCAATGCCTTATACCGCTCGGCTTCGGACAGTTCCTCTTGCTGCTGCAGCACCGTTTCGCCGAGCCGGCTGCGTGCGCCGGAAATGGTGAAACCTTCGCCATAGAGCAACTGACGGATATGCCGCACCAGCAGCACTTCATGATGCTGATAGTAACGGCGATTCCCCCGGCGCTTGACGGGTTTGAGTTGAGTAAATTCTTGTTCCCAGTACCGGAGCACGTGCGGCTTCACGCCACACAGCTCACTCACCTCTCCAATGGTGAAGTAACGCTTTGCCGGTATCGGCGGCAAAGCGTCGGTACTGAGTTCATGGCTGCCTGCTTGCATCGCTGAGCTGCTCCACAGCGGCTTTTAGTTTTTGACTTGCATGAAAAGTAACGACACGGCGGGCTGTAATCGGAATTTCCTCGCCCGTTTTCGGATTGCGGCCCGGTCGCTGCGGTTTGTCGCGCAATTGAAAATTGCCAAAGCCCGACAGTTTGACGCTACCTCCCTGTTCCAAAGCGATGCGGATTTCCTCAAAGAAGCCTTCGACCATGTCTTTGGCTTCGCGCTTGTTCAGTCCAACCCGTTCGAACAGCAGATCGGCCAGTTCCGCCTTGGTCAAAGTCACCTTTATTCTCCCGATCCGCGCAAACGCGCCCCTAGGCTGGCTTCGGCCTGGCGCACGAGCGCGGCAACCGCAGTTTCTACTTCAGCCTCTTCAAGTGTTCGCTGAGTATCTTGCATCAACACCCTGAAAGCAAGGCTCTTTCTCTCCGGCTCGACACCCTTGCCATGATAGACGTCGAACAGGGTGATCTCGCGCACGATAGGCCCTGCGCTGCGCCGCAGAACATCCAGCACCTGGGATGCCATCATATCCTGGTTCACCACCAAGGCGAGGTCGCGCGTTACCGCGGGCATGCGGGAAATCTCGCTATACGCCGGTAGCTCCGCGACGAGCGCGGCATCGAGCTCGACCTCGAACACGACCGGGGAACTGCCCAATTCGTAGCGCTGCACCAACGTCGGGTGTATCTCGCCCAACATACCGATGCGACGCCCCTTGAAAATGACCGCGGCTGCTCGCCCGGGATGCAGGGCCGGGTCGGAAAGGCGTTCGAAACCGAGTGTAAGCGGTGCGAACAAAGCCTCGAGGTCGCCTTTGACATCGTAAAAATCGACGCCACGTGCATCCTCGCCCCACTGCTCCGGCCGTACCGGCCCGGCCGCAAGCGCGGCAACGCATAGCGGCTGGTGAAAACCCGGCACGGGTGCGCCACCGGCGCCAAGCTTGAAACAACGACCTATCTCAAAAACGCGAACTCTGTTCTGCTGCCGTTTTCGATTCACCGCCAATGTGGACGCCAACCCCGAAATCAAGCTGGAACGCATTACGCTCATCTGGCTGGCAATCGGATTGGCCAAGCGGATCGGGTTTTCGTTGGCGCAGAAGTCGCGCTCCCATGCCTCTTCGACGAAGGTGAAGTTAACGACTTCCTGGTAATCGCAACCGACGAGCAGATGCCGCACGTCCCATGCCGTGCGGTTGTTCTCGCTACGGCCAAGCATCATCAGACGGCCTTGCGGCGGCCTTGCGGGAATGTTGTCGTAGCCGTGCAGCCGCGCCAGTTCTTCGACGAGATCTTCCTCGATCTCGATATCGAAGCGGAATGACGGCGGCGTCACCTGGAATTCATCGCCATGACGTTCCACTTTCAGGTGAACGCGTTCGAGCAAGGCCTTCATGCCGGCATCGTCCAACTCGATGCCAAGCAGCCGGCGCACGCGCGCGGGACGCATGCGTACCGCTGGGCGAGTGGGCAGTTGCGCTTCCGCAACGGCCTCTTCCACCGGCCCGGCTTCGCCACCACAGATATCGAGTACGAGCCGCGTCGCACGCTCAAGCGCGGTACGCGCCAGCGCGAAATCGACGCCGCGTTCGAAACGATGCGACGCATCCGAACTGAAACCGTACCGATGCGCCCGGCCAGCAATGGCGTCGGGGGCAAAAAAGGCGCTTTCGAGGAACATTTCGCTGGTTTCCAGCGTAATCCCGCTTTCCGCGCCCCCCATGATGCCGGCCAGCGCCAGGGGACGGGATTCGTCCGCGATCAGCAAGGTATCCGCCGAAGGAGTGACGGTCTGCTCATTGAGCAGCAGCACCTGTTCGCCCTGGCGCGGGAAACGGACGTGAACGGCGCCGTTCAGGCGGGTATTGTCGAAGGCATGAAGCGGCTGCCCAAGCTCCAGCATGACGTAATTGGTGATGTCCACCAGGGCACTGATCGAGCGGATGCCACTGCGTGCAAGACGGCGTTCCATCCAGGTGGGTGTCGGCGCTTTCGCATTGACACCACGCAAGATCCGGCCGCAATACCGGGGACAAGCCTGCGGCGCATCCAGCACGATGGCGCGGCGGTCCGTAATGGTCGGCGCCACAACGGCGATTTCGGGCACATTGAGCGCCACGCCGGTAATACCCGCCACTTCGCGCGCCACACCATGCAGGCTGAGACAATCGGCACGGTTGGGCGTTAACTTGATCGTGAACAGCGTATCGCCCAATTCGAGGTAGTCACGCACATCCTTTCCGACAGGCGCATCGTCCGGCAACGCCAGCAAACCCGAATGATCGTCGGACAAACCGAGTTCCCGCGCCGAGCACAGCATGCCGAACGACTCGACACCACGCAGCTTGGCCGCTTTGATCTCGAAATCGCCCGGCAGACGCGCACCAACACGGGCGCACGGCACCACCATGTTTTCCGCCGCATTGGGCGCACCGCAAACGATCTGCAATTGCTCGCCACCGACATCCACTTTGCATACACGCAGCTTGTCGGCGTTGGGATGCGGCTCGATGCCGACGATACGCCCCACGACCACGCCAGCGAACATGGGGGCAGCCGGATCGGCCTCTTCCACTTCGAGGCCGGCCATGGTCAGCAACTGACCTAACTCGGTGGTATCGCATTGCGGATCGGCAAAAGTCCGCAACCAGTATTCGGAGAATTGCATGATTTGCTTACCTGAATTGGCTCAAGAAACGCAGATCGCCCTCGAAGAAAAGGCGTAGATCGTTGACACCGTAGCGCAACATCGTCAAACGGTCCGGCCCCATGCCAAAAGCAAAGCCGGTATAGCGCTCGGGATCGATACCACCGTAGCGCAACACGTTCGGATGGACCATGCCACACCCGGCGATCTCCAGCCAGCGCCCCTCCAACGGCCCGCTCATGAAAGCGACGTCGATTTCGGCGGAGGGTTCGGTGAATGGGAAGAAGGATGGGCGAAAACGCACCTGCAGATCATCCGTTTCGAAAAATCTGCGCAAGAAATCGACAAGCACGCCTTTCAGGTCCGCGAAACTGACGCCCTCGCCCACCCAGAGCCCTTCGACCTGATGGAACATCGGCGAATGCGTGGCATCGGAATCCACCCGATAGACCCGGCCCGGAACGATCACGCGGATTTCAGGCATCGACTCCTGCCCTTCATAGCGTGCGGCATGTTCCAGCATCGTTCTGATCTGTACCGGGCTAGTATGCGTCCGCAGCAATACGTCGTCATGCCCTTCGAGATAGAAGGTGTCATGCATCGACCGTGCCGGATGATTTTCCGGCATGTTGAGCGCGGTAAAGTTGTGCCAGTCGGTTTCGATTTCGGGTCCGTCGACAACCGAAAAACCGATCGAGCGGAACAGCGTTTCGATACGTTCAAGCGTGCGGCTGGCAGGATGCAGGCCGCCGAGCGTGGCCCCACGCCCAGGCAGCGTGACATCCAATGCCTCGGCAGCAAGCTGGGCGCGCAGTATGGCTTCGCGCAACGCCTGGCGGCGGGCTTCAAGCGCCCGCTCAACTCGCTCTTTCGCATGATTGATCGCCGCGCCGGCCTCGCGCCGCGCATCGGGATCGAGCTTGCCGAGTGCCTTCAGGTGCTCGGTCAATGCACCGCTTTTACCTAGATAACGTGCCTTGGCCTGCTCCAACTGAGCGCTGTCCGCCGCTGCGGCGAATTCTTCCTCGGCCCGTTGAACCAGTTGGTCCAGATTATTCATGAGCATGACGTCCGGAAATCGGAAAAAAAAAGGAGGCCAGGCCTCCTTTTTCCGAGCTGCGTCCGATTACGCAGCGAGTTTGGCCCGGGCTTGTTCGGCAAGCGCCGAAAAAGCGGGTTTGTCG
>JAVBSY010000083.1:0-6979 GCA_031556475.1 Azoarcus sp. | reverse complement strand
CACGATCCTCATCGACGGCGCGGGCGAAGCCGGCCGCATCGAGGCGCGCGTCAAGCAGATCCGCGTGCAGATCGAGGAAGCCACCTCCGACTACGACCGTGAGAAGCTGCAGGAGCGCGTTGCCAAGCTCGCCGGCGGTGTTGCGGTGATCAAGGTCGGTGCTGCCACCGAAGTCGAGATGAAGGAAAAGAAGGCGCGCGTCGAGGATGCGCTGCACGCTACCCGCGCCGCGGTGGAAGAAGGCATCGTGGCCGGTGGCGGCGTTGCGCTGCTGCGTGCCCGCACCAGCCTGGCCAAGCTCAAGGGCGACAACCATGACCAGGATGCCGGCATCAAGATCGTGCTGCGCGCGATGGAACAGCCGCTGCGCGAGATCGTCGCCAACGCGGGTGACGAGCCGTCCGTGGTGGTCAACAAGGTCAACGAAGGCAAGGGCAACTTCGGCTACAACGCCGCCACCGGCGAGTACGGCGATCTGGTCGAGATGGGCGTGCTCGATCCGACCAAGGTGACCCGCACCGCGCTGCAGAATGCGGCTTCCGTCGCCGGCCTGATGCTGACCACCGATTGCATGGTGGGCGAACTGGCCGAAGAAAAGCCGGGTATGCCGGGCGGTATGGGCGGTATGGGTGGAATGGGCGGTATGGGCGGCATGGACATGGGGATGTAATTCCCGGTCCTGCGGCTCGATCGCTGACGACGGCCCCGCCTCAGGCGGGGCCGTTTGCGTTTACGGTGGGCTGGTGTAGTTCGTGCGCGGCAAAAAAAGGCGGTGCAGGGTGGTGCAGGCACGGCGCGGAAACCCAATGCGGGGATGTGGCGCGAAGGTAAAGCGAAAACGGGCGACCGGCTACGCGGCAGGCATGGGATAATCAAGATATTCGCCGGGGGTCGGGCGGATTTTTCTTGCAGCGCTATTCAGTACGGCTACAGGCTCGGCGGAGATCGGGCGAAAAAAAGGGAGGGCGGTGACGGAGCCGGTTCTGGGCTATTCGTCTCGCACAATTTACGGCCAGGATTCTATGCGCATACTCCTTGCGGAAGACGACCCGGTAATCGCCGATGGCGTTGGCAGAACGCTCAAGCGCGGCGGTTATGCGGTCGATCACGTTGCCACCGGGGCTGATGCCGACGGTGCTTTGGCGTCGCAGCCTTACGATTTGTTGATTCTCGACCTCGGTTTGCCGAGGCTGCCCGGTATCGAGGTGTTGAAGCGTCTGCGCGCGCGCAAGTCGACGCTGCCGGTGCTGATCGTGACAGCGCAGGATGGTATCGACGAGCGGGTGCGCGGGCTCGATGCCGGGGCCGACGACTATCTCACCAAGCCTTTCGCGCTGCCCGAGCTGGAGGCACGCGTGCGGGCCTTGACCCGGCGCGGCACGGGCCAGCCGCGCTGCCTGGAAATCGGCAGTCTGAGTTACGACCAGGCCGACCGCGTGGTGAAGATCAACGGGCAGGTCATCGATTTTTCCGCGCGCGAAATCGGCTTGCTCGAGGTTTTCATCCTGCGCGTGGGGCGTCTGGTGAGCAAGGATCAGCTCGTCGACCACTTGTGTGGCTGGGGCGAGGAGGTGTCGAGCAACGCCATCGAGGTGTACGTCCACCGCCTGCGCAAGAAGCTCGAGGATAGCGGTGTGCGCATCGTTACCGTGCGGGGCCTCGGTTACTGTCTGGAAAATCCGGATGCGGTTCAGGCGGCGAAAGCCTGACAAGGTGGGGGGCGAGCGCCCGCGCAACCAGCCCAATTCCCTTTTCGGCGAAATCCTCGATTGGATGCTCGCGCCGCTGCTGTTCCTGTGGCCGATTTCGATCATCGTCACCCACAACGTTGCCGACAATATCGCCACCCAGCCTTACGACGGCATGTTGGCCGACAGCGCGCGCATGCTGGCGCGCCTGGTCACGGTGGATGAGGACGGAACGGTGAGCGTGAATTTCCCCGCGCCGCCGCGGGCGCTGTTCCGCGCCGATCAGGACGACGTGGTCTATTACCAGGTGGCGGGCAAGGATGGCCGGATCCTGACCGGCGATACCGAGATTCCGTGGATCAAGCCGCCCCCTTCGCTGGGCGAGGATGTGTTTTTCCGCGACGAGGTGATTCACGGTGAAGAGGTGCGCATCGCCTATCTTTACCTTCGCGCGGGGCCGGCGCTGGATGGGGTGCCTACGCTGGTGCAGGTGGCGGAGACGCGCAACAAGCGCTCCGATCTGGCTTCGCGCGTGGTTACGGGGGTGTTGCTGCCGCAGTTCGCCATCATTCCGCTCGCGGTCGTGCTGGTGTGGGTGGGGCTTACGCGCGGTATCGCGCCGTTGAACCGGCTGCAGAGCTTGATCCGCCGCCGCCGTTTGACCGATCTGTCGCCGGTGGAGCCGGCCAGCGTGCCGGAGGAGGTGAGGCCGCTCATCATCGCGTTCAACGACATGATGGCCCGCCTGGAGGAAAACCTGCAGGCGCAGCAGCGTTTCATTGCCGATGCCGCGCACCAGATGCGCACGCCGCTGACTGGCCTCAAGATGCAGACCGAGCTCGCGCTGCTGGAAAACGATCCGGTGCAGTTGCGCGAATCCCTGACGCGCATTGCCGAGAGTACCGACCGCGCGAGCCACCTGATCAACCAGTTGTTGTCGCTGGCGCGTGCCGAGGCCAGCTTCGAGAAGCTCTATACGGTGGAACCCGTCGATCTCGAAGCCGCGGTGCGCGAAGTGGCGCAGGATCTGTTCCCCCGCGCCTTGGCCAAGGGTATCGATCTGGGCGTGGAGGTCGGCACCCAGGCTTTGAGCGTGGATGGCAACGCGGTGCTGCTGCGCGAGATGATCAAGAACCTGCTCGACAACGCGATCAAGTACACGCCGCGCGGCGGCAGTGTGACCGCGCGCGTGCGCTACGCGGGCGCGCCGATCTTCGAGGTGGAGGATAGCGGCATCGGTATCTCCGAGACCGAGCGCGAGCAGGTGTTTCAACGTTTTTACCGCGTCCTGGGCAGCGGCGCCGATGGCTCGGGCCTGGGGCTGCCCATCGTGCGCGAGATCGCCGAGCTGCACCGCGCGTCGGTGACGCTATGCCCGAATCCGGCCGGGCAGGGCACGATCGCCCAGGTGATTTTCCGGCGCGTCCAGCAGAAGCCCGTTCCGCCGCCGCCGGTGCATGGGGACTTTTTCTCGCCGACCTAGGCTCGGTGTTTCAATGGGTCATATCGTCATGGGCGGACCGTTCATCCGCCCTGGCGCGCCTGCGTCGCCGCGTCGAGAAATTCCTGGATGATCGGGCCGCTGTCGAGCGCCTGCCCGCCTTGGGTGTGGAACTCCGGGTGCCATTGCACGCCGGCCACGTAGCTGCTGCCGCGCCAGCGGATGGCTTCGACGATGCCGTCCGGCGCTTCCGCTTCGATGTCGAGGTCGTTGCCGAGCTTGCATACGGCCTGATGGTGGATGCTGCTGACCATCGGCGTGGGGGATTCAGGGTAAAGCCTGGCGAGCCTCGATCCGGGTCGCAGCGCGATGGTGTGGTGCATGCCGTCGTAGAGTATCGCGTCGCGGTGGATGATCGCGTTCGGGTGCAGGCTGGGGATATCCTGGATCAGCGTGCCGCCGAGCGCCACGTTGATGAGCTGTGCGCCGCGGCAGATACCCAGCACCGGCTTGCCGCGGATGATGAATTCCCACATCAGCTCGATTTCGTACAGGTCGCGCACGCGGTCGCCGGCCCAATCGGGGTGTAGCGGCGTCTCGCCGTAGCTTTCCGGGCTGACGTCGGAGCCGCCTTGCAGCACGAGTCCGTCGAGCGCCTCCACGTAATCGCGCACCGACAGGCTGCGGCGTTCGATGTCGGATGTCTTGAACAGCGTCGGCACCATGAAGGCGAGCGCGCCGTGCGCCATGATCCAGTGCGCGACGGACTGTTCGAGGTACTGCAGTATCTTGTTGGGAAAACCGAGTTCGGCTGGCGGTACGTGCATCAGGCGCGCCGAAACGCCGATCCGGAGTAGCGTGTCCCTGCTCACATCGCACCGTTCTCAGTTTCTCCAGCGCAAGCACTGCTGCCGCACGACTTCCGGCAGCAGGCGCTCTGCTTCGAAGCACTGGCGCAGCCAGGCAGTGTCGTCCTGCCCTTGCCGCACCGAATCGCCCAATTCCCGCAGTGCGCCGTCGGCGCGCAGTTCGATCGCGTGCTGTTCGAGCTTCGCCATCGTGGCGAGAATGTCGTCGCCGATGCGTGTGTGTTCGTGGGTGCGCGGATCGACCATGTTGCCGTCGGGGCCGAAGCGGCAGGCCTGGAAGCGGTTGAAGTTGTAGACGAGGTAGTCGTCCTCGGCCGGCCGCCACGGGCGTTCGATCATGATCCAGCGTGCGAGCGTCTGGATGTAGGCGGCGATCTGCGCCGCGCGCCGCACGGAAAGCGGCGTATCCATCACGCGGACTTCGATCGTGCCGTATTCGGGCTTGGGCCGGATGTCCCAGTAGAAGTCCTTCATGCTCTCGACGACGCCGGTTGCGGTCATCTTGGCGAAGAATTCGCTGAACTCATCCCAGGTTTGCACCAGCGGTGCGCGGCCGCTGAGCGGGAAGGCGAACACCGAGTTCAGGCGCGCGGAGTGAAAGCCGGTATCGATCCCCTGCACGAACGGCGAGGCACTGGCGAGCGCGACGAAATGCGGGATGTAGCGCGACAGGCAATGCAGCAGGTACAGCGCTTCGTCCGGTGCCGGGCAGCCGATGTGGACGTGCTGGCCGAAGATGGTGAATTGCTTGGCAAGGTAGCCGTAGAGATCGGAAAGGTGGTGAAAGCGCGGCGCATCGAAGATCTGCCGTTCGCCCCAGTGCTGGAACGGGTGCGTGCCGCCGCCGCAGACGCCGATGTTGAGGTGGTCGCCGGCGGCGACGAGCGCGTCGCGGATCGTTTCCAGTTGCGTGAGCGCGTCGGCGTAGTGCTCGCACACGCCGGTGGAGATCTCGATCATGCTGGCGGTGATTTCGGGTTTCACGTCGCCGGGCAGCGTCCGGCTGCCGATCGTGCGCAGCAGGTCGGCGGCGCAGGCGATCAGGTCGTAATCGTTGCGGTTGACGATCTGCAGTTCCAGTTCGACGCCGAAGGTCAGTGCGCGAGAGGCGGCAAAGCTGGGCAGGTTCATGGTGGACGAACCTTCCTGGGCAGACGAACCCTGGGCGGGGGGGGGCGTAGCGGGCGGAGGCGTAAGGGGCGAGCCGGCCTCGGGCAGACTTGTTTCGGACAGGTTCGTGTCGGGCACGCTCATTGGGCATCCTCACGGGTTTCGTTGCAGGCGCGCAGCGCGAGCAGTACCAGGATCGGGCAGATCAGTTCCGAGATGACGACCGCGCTGATGGCAATGGCCAGCATGGATTTGGCAAGCATGGGGTCGCCCAGTTCCAGGTATTGCGCCAGTACCACGGCGGTTGCCGAAAACGGCGTGAGCGTGAGCGCCAGCGCCAGCGATTGGCGCAGGCTGATGCCGGAGCGCGGCGCGGTCGCCAGCACGGCGGCGAACTTGGCACCGCCACGGACGGCGATCAGCGCGAATGCGGCCAGCCCGCCGGCGAAAAACGCCTCCCACTCCATCGAAGCGCCGCTGAGGATGAACAGCAGGATGACGAGCAGGCCGCCCGCGCTGCCGAAGTGGCGCGGCAGCATCAAGGGCCGTGGGTCGGCGTTGCGCAGCACGATGCCGGCCAGCAGCGGCGCCAGCAGCGGTGGCAGGCTGGCGACGTGCAGCAGGGCGAAGAACACGAGCAGCAGCGTGATCATCAGTGCTGCGCCGTGCTCGTCGGGCGGGTGGTACAGGCGCCGCAGCTTCTTGAATGCCCAGGCCATCAGCGCGCCGGCGGCGAGCGAGCCGAACAGCAGATAGGCCGCGTGGCCGACCGCGCCGACCCAACTGCTGCCCTGTGCTTGCGGCAGCACGCCGGTAATCAGCTTGATCAACACGACCGAAAGGATCGTATTCGCCGCCGTGAGCGCCAGCATGCGCTCCGTTACCTGGCCTTGCGCGCGGGTTTCGGCGGCGATGCGCATGATGATGGCGGGTGAGGTGCCGATGGCGAAGGCGCCAAGCAGCAGCGCGTACGACCAGGGCTGGTCGAACGCCCGCATGACCAGCGTGCATACGGCGAAGGTCACCGTGCTTTCGAGCAGCGTGCACGCAAGCAGCATCTTGTTCGCGCGCAGCCAGTCGAGCTGCACGCGGGTGCCGAGCTCGAACAGCAGCACGGCCAGGGCCAGTTCGACCAGTGTGGTCAGTGTGGGAGTGAATTCCGGGGTGATCCAGCCCAATGCGCCGGAGCCGACCAGAATGCCGCCCACGGTGTAGCCGGTGATGCGTGGCAACCGCAGCACGCGCCAGAACAGCTCGCCGGCAAGCACCGCAATCAGGGCGCCCAGGGCGAATGCAAGGATCGCTGCGTCCGCCTGATTGGGCAGCAGCTTGAAGACGTTCAATTTCTCCATCACGAGGGTGACATGCGCGCCAGACGTTTTGGGGTCGTCCAGTCTAGCTTATGAGGGCGTTCCATGCTCGTATTGGCGGACGGTAAAGCGTTCGGCGAGTTCTTGTCGTGCATGGTTGATCGGCACCGGAAAATCATGTCATGGCGAAAAAGACGAGTTCTCGATCATTTCGTGGATCGTCAGCGCGTCTTTCGTCCATGCGCAATTCGTTCGCCGCTCGATGCGTGCTGGCTCCGTACCCAAACAAGGCTGTATGTGCCACCAATCTGGGCACAATGCCTCGATTCGTCATTCGGACGGAGTAGTTACCCGTGTATTTCGGCTTGTTGCACGAACGGTTGGCCGGGTGGGTGTCAGATCTTGCCAGGTAGCCAAAACGATAGCTACGAAAATACCCTGGCGGCAATGCCATTAATTTAGCATAAAATATGTTATAAAACAGATGGTTGTGAGATAATTCAGGCATCTGCAATGCCTTTGGATAAATAACCATGACATTGCAACTCCCGTGCCATTTTC
>JAVBSY010000114.1:0-6577 GCA_031556475.1 Azoarcus sp. | reverse complement strand
ACCCGCGTCTAATGCCCCTTAACCCCCCTAACCCCGCCCCCCCGCGGGGGGGGGCGTCTTCGCCCGGGCCCCCGCCGCCCTGCGGATTCCAAAAGGAACGGACCGCCATGCCCTGCTACGAAATCGACGGCCTCAAACCCGTCATCCACCCCACCGCCTATGTTCACCCGGACGCCGTGCTGATCGGCGACGTCATCGTCGGCCCCGGCTGCTACGTTGCCCCGCTTGCCAGCCTGCGCGGCGATTTCGGCCGCATCGTCATGGAAGCCGGCAGCAACATCCAGGATAGCTGCACCATGCACGGCTTCCCCGGCACCGACACGGTCGTCGGCGAGGATGGCCACATCGGCCACGGCGCCGTGCTGCACGGCTGCCGCATCGGCCGCAACGCCCTGATCGGCATGAAGGCCGTCATCATGGACAACGCCGTGGTGGGCGAATCGGCCATCGTCGCCGCCTGCGCCTTCGTCAAGGCCGGCATGGAAATAGCGCCGCGCAAACTCGTGGCCGGCATTCCGGCGAAGATCGTGCGCGAGCTGTCGGACGAAGAGATCGCGTGGAAAATCGACGGCACCCGCACCTACCAGGAACTCACCCTGCGCAGCCTCGCCACGCTCAAACCCTGCACGCCGCTGACGGCCATGGAGCCCGGCCGGCAACGCTTCGAGCTACCCGGCGTGGTGCCGCTGATCGACGCAAAGAAAAAAGCGGGCTGAAGAAGACGGTTTCCGATGCCGGCGCGACGACCGTATCCGGCATGACCAGTGAATTCGATGGGGAGATTTCCGGCCGTGTTTGGCACAATGTCGCATGGACCGCATCTATCGAGGTGAGACCGTGCCGATGAATCATTCCCCGAGCCGCCGAACGTTTCTACTGTCCGCCGCCGCCATTCCGTTGGTGGCCGCGTGCGCCTCGCGGACCGCCGGCGGATGGGATAACACCGCCGCCCAGGCGCGACTCGCGCAACTCGAAGCCTCGCTGGATGGCCGTCTCGGCGTATTCGCGCTGGATACCTCCAACAATGTGTGGCTCGGCCATCGCGCCGATGAGCGCTTTCCGCTGTGCAGCACGTTCAAGGTGATGCTCGTCTCGGCCGTTCTGAGCCGCAGTACGCAAAGCGCGGAGCTGATGGGGCAGCGCATCCGGTACAGCCGGGACAATCTCGTGGCGCATTCGCCGATCACGGAAACGCACCTCGAAGACGGCATGACGGTTGCCGATCTTTGCGCCGCGGCGGTTCAGTACAGCGACAACGCGGCCAGCAACCTGCTGATGGGCATGCTCGGCGGTCCGACCGCCGTCACCGCGTTCGCACGTTCGATGGGGGATCGGGAATTTCGCCTCGACCGCTGGGAGACTGACCTGAATACGGCGATCCCGGACGATCCCCGCGACACCTCCACGCCCGAAGCCATGGGGAGAAGCCTGCGACGACTCGCGCTAAAGGACGTGCTACAGGCGCCGCAGCGCGAACAACTGGTGAGTTGGCTGCGCGGCAACACCACCGGCGCGGCGCGCATCCGGGCAGGTGTTCCCGGAGATTGGCAGGTTGGGGACAAAACGGGCAGCGGCGCCTACGGAACGGCGAACGACATCGCCGTACTGTGGCCGCCACAGCGCGCGCCCATCGTCGTCGCGATCTATACCACCCGGCGGGAACAGGGCGCGGAAGCGAACAACGATGTTATCGCCGATGCCGCGCGGATCGTGGTCGACTGGATCGGTTGATGGAAATTTTTCCCTGCCTCGGATCAACCTTGTATTTGGGTTAATAATATAGAAATTAACCGTTAGACTTTCTGGCCGACGCCGACGCCGACGCCGACGCCGACGCCGACGCCGACGCCGACGCCGACGCCGACTCCGTCCGACTCGAACAACTTTACAAGCGGCTCTATCTGGATAAATACGGCCCGCTCAATCCGCATTTCAGCGCCGACTGGCTGCGCGCCGGTCATCGGGATGGCTGGCTTGACTTGATTGCGCTTCGCTCGCCAGCCGGCAGCATGGACGCGGTACTTGGCTGGTTTGCCAGCGAGGGCATCCTCACCACCCCGGTTGTCGGCTACGACACCACGCTGCCGCAAGAGCTGGGCCTTTACCGCTTGGCCTCACAGATCAGCCTCGAGGAAGCCGCGCATCGGCGCTGTCTGTTCAACATGAGCGCGGGTGTGGCCGATTTCAAGCGCATGCGCGGCGGTCAGCCGGAGATTGAATACAGCCTGGTCTATGTGGATCACCTGCCGCGCCAACGCCAGCGGGTTTGGCGCGTGCTCGGCCGTCTTCTGCACGCCGTTGGCGTGCCCATCATGAAGAAGCTGAAACTATGATCGGCCTCGGATGTTACGGGTGGTGGCTCGTTCCGACTGCCGGACGCGAATCCGTTTGCACGGCGTTGGGCCTGCGTAGGGCTCCTCTCTCACTGGTTCGCGGCAAGTTGGTCGTAGGCTTCGATGGCACGCTGCACGGTGTAGCGCTGTAGTACGTCGGTGCGCGCTTGTTCCCTGAGCGGGTCGAAGCAGTGCGGGGTTTCCAGGGCGTCGAGCATGCGGTTGGCAATGGCCTGATCGTCGAAGAAGTCGACCAGCAGGCCGTTTTTTCCGTCGGCGATGGCTTCTTCGACAGGCGCGGTGCGCGAGCCGATCACCAGGCAGCCGCTGGCCATGGCTTCGAGCATGGACCAGGAGAGCACGAAGGGGTAGCTCAGGTAGACGTGCGCGGCGGAGATCTGCAACACCTTGCGGTAGGCCGGCACGGGCAGTTTGCCGGTGAAGTGGGTGCGCGCGGGGTCGAGCTTGCATTCGGCCTGCATTTTTTCGCACCAGTTCTTGGCGCCGCGAGGGCGGCGGCCGTAGCTGACGTCGTCTCCGCCAAGGATCACGGCATGGCAGTGGGGGTGGCGGTGCTGGACGATTTCCAGCGCGCGCATGAAGTGGTGAAAGCCGCGATAGGGTTCGAGGTTGCGGGCAACGTAGGTGATGACCGAGTCGCCGGCCTTGAGGGTAACGCCCGTGGGGGTGGTGAAGCTGGCCTGGGGGTCGGGCGCCAGGCCCTCGGTGTCGACGCCTTCATGGATGACGGTGATCTTGTCGCCAAAAATGGCGGGGTGGCGCGAACGCTGCCACTGCGTGGGGCTTACGCCGGCATCGCAGTGTACGAGGTTGAGCGAGTGCAGCGTGTTCCAGGTGCGCACGCGCGCCTGGTCGTCGATGTTGACGGGGAATTCGGGGTCGAAGCCGAGGTCGGAATCCGCCGTGGCGTAGAACCATTCGCATAGGTGGATGAGCCGCGTGTCGGGGAAGACGTCGCGCAGGTAGAGCGTTTCTCCCCAGCCGGGATGGGCGATGACGATATCGGGCACGAAGCCGTCGCGCTTGAGTTGCAGCAGCATGCGCACGACCGCCTGGCCGTGCAGCACCGCGTTTTCCAGTTGGCGCAGATAGGCGTGCGTGCCCTCGGCGGGGGTGCGGTGCAGGCCGTAGCGGTGCCAGCACGCACCGGGCATGCCGGGTGCCGTGTCGCGCCCCAGGCCGACGACCTGCCACCCGGGCCGCTGCGACCAGGCTTGGATGAGGTGGCGGAACTGGCCGGGGAAGTTCTGGTGGATGAAGAGGACGCGCATGGGGGATGTCGGCACGGGGGCGTTATCTATTCTGGCCGGGTAGCCGTTTTGCCTGCCAGGGGGCGGGGAGGGTTGGCGCCGAAGGCGGCGGAATCGGTTGCGTTGTGTGTTGCGGCGGTCATGCTATGTATGGTGGCAGCGGCGAGACCGCTCGGAAGGAGTTGTGGGCCGGGGATGCGCGGCTTTGCACTGCGTTGTGCGATGTTGCTTTCTTCGCTTTGGTCACCTTCTGGTTGAATCCCCGGCTCGATAGGGTTGCGGTCGTCATGGAAACGCTTCACGCTTGTGTTTGCCGAGGGCCATGTTACTACGTGGATACGATGGGGGGACGCTACCGGTTCCTGCCGTGGCATTGGATTTTTTTCCGCTTCCCGCGCGGTTTTTCAAGCGCGGCCCTTTCAGCCGGCATCCCATCCCCATCGCCTGCATTTGTCCGGTGATTCGAGACCGATTTCGATCGGCAATCGATCCCATGGCGATAATGCATTGGACGCACCGTTGCGGGTGCGGTGAAACTAAGCGCCCCGGCTTTCGCTCTCATCGACTGTGCATACATCATCGAATCCCGCGCCCGTTCAGGCGGATCAGGCGTTGCCGCGAACGCTGCTGCTATTGATGGCCTTTGCCACGGGCCTCGCCGTGGCCGGCAACTATTACGCGCAGCCCTTGCTGCACACCATCGCAGAGGAGTTCGGGCTGTCGCTCGCGGCGGCGGGCGGCATCGTCACGACCGCGCAGCTCAGCTACGGCGCCGGGTTGCTTCTGCTGGTGCCGCTGGCCGATATGTGGGAGCGCCGTGGCCTGATCGTCGCCCTGATGCTGGTGGCGGGCCTGGGCCTCGTGCTGAGCAGCTTGGCGCCCGGCCTGCCTTGGCTGCTGGCCGGCACTGCGCTCACCGGGCTTTGCTCCGTCGTCGCCCAGGTGTTGGTGCCGTTCGCCGCCACGCTGGCCGCGCCCGCGCAGCGCGGCCGCACGGTGGGCACGCTGATGAGCGGCCTGCTGCTGGGTATTTTGCTGGCGCGCAGCATTGCGGGCGGGCTTTCTTCGCTGATCCACTGGCGCGCCGTTTACGGTTTGGCGGCGGTGGCGATGTTCGGTTGCGCGCTGGCCTTGTGGCGGGCGCTGCCGCGCTACCGGCAGGATGCCGGCTTGAGCTACGGGCGCCTGCTCGGCTCCGTGGTGGAATTGTTCGTGCGCGAGCCTGTGCTGCGTTTTCGCGCGGTGCTCGGAATGTTGTCGTTCGCGCTGTTCAGCCTGTTGTGGACGCCGCTGGCCTTCCTGCTTTCGGTGCCGCCTTACGGTTACTCGGATGCGGTCATCGGCCTGTTCGGGCTGGCGGGGGCGGCCGGGGCTTTGTCCGCCTCGTGGGCGGGGCGCCTCGCCGATGCCGGCAAGGGGTCGATCGGGACTTGGCTGGGTCTGTCGGTTCTGCTGCTGTCCTGGTTGCCGCTCGGTTTCGCGGGGACATCGCTGCTTGCGCTGCTGGCGGGGGTGTTGCTGCTCGATTTCGCGGTCCAGCTCGTCCATGTGAGCAACCAGAACGCCATCTACGCTCTGCGCCCGGAAGCGCGCAACCGCCTGAACGCGTGCTACATGACGTGCTACTTCATCGGTGGCGCGCTGGGTTCGTGGCTGGCGGCGCGCCTGTACCACCATGCCGGTTGGCCGGGCGTGGTCGCGGCCGGGGTGTGCGTGGCGGGCCTGGCCGTGGCGGTCGGCGCCCTGGGCAGGCGGCGGCACGAACACAAAGCTGTGCCCGACGGCCACTGACAAGCTGCGCTGCCGGAGCGATTCGCCTGTCCGTTGCCCAGAGGGTGGACGCGATCCTGGGTTGCCGCCAGCAAATGAAAAGGCCGCCTTTCCGGCGGCCTTCGTCACAAGTGCTCCAGTAACGTAATCACCGTGACCGACGATCGCGGTCACGCACGCTTGATCAGCCGCACCACAAAAATCAGCACGATGGCGCCAACCGTGGCCACGACGATCGAACCGAGCAGGCCCCCGCCGATGGATAGGCCGAGCGTGCGGAAAATGAACCCGCCGATCAGCGCGCCGAGCACGCCGACGACGATGTCGCCGATCAAGCCAAAGCCGCCGCCCTTCATGAACTGCCCCGCGAGCCAACCGGCGACCAAACCGACCACGATGAACCAGACGAATTCCATGACATGCTCCCTTCTTGAAAAGCCCGGTACCTGTGCCGCCGGGCTGTGGTGGCGAATGCGAGGATTGACGTTCCTTGTCCATGACCGGCGATGCGCCATGGATGACCTCGCCCGAAATTGCGCTACTTGGACCGCATGCGCCCTCAATCGTGCGTGAAGCCTGGGTTACTTGGCGGCGAAACGGCGGTTGCGAGTATGAAGCCTGGAAAACAACGCCTTGGCAATATGTGTCTTGCACCGATGCCACTGTCCGTCGCGTTGCTTGGAATACGCGGTCGAACAAGTATTTGCTGTCTCTCTCCGAAATCGGTGGCTGGAACGTTGCAATCTGTTTCGAAGATAGCCAAGAGTATGTGGGCCAAGCGGCAAACGTTGAAATAGCGGGTATCGCGACGGCAAAAGACACATATTGATCCGACGTAATGAAATTTGAACTTTTAGGTGCCGAATAAATGCCATTGTCATCGAGGCGTTGCCCAATACCATTCAAGACCGATCGTAGCAGTATGAGCAAGGACTGCATGCCGTCGTTACCCATGAGGATCTTTAGTCTTACTGTGTCACAAGAGTAATTTGGCGCTTGCTCTACCGCAGCATGGGCACTGTCCGAGGCGAGCGATGAACTGGTAGCTCAGCCGCTGGCGCAGGCTTGTGATGGAGGTCGGCAGGTGGCGTTGCGCGCGCAGGACTGCCGCGGGGGATGTGATCCTGGGGAAGGGCAGGCACCTGGCGTTCGATGAAGTTTTTTTTACCGCCGACGGACTTGTCGGCGGTGAGGCGCTCTGCC
>JAVBSY010000028.1:0-7225 GCA_031556475.1 Azoarcus sp. | reverse complement strand
GATCTCCTTGTTCACCTGCCCGCCCAGCACCATTTCCACCACTTCCATGGTTTCCGCGTCGGTCACGCGCATGCCCTGGATGAATTCCCCCTTCTTGCCGACGCGGTTGAGCAGCGTCTCGATCTGCGGGCCGCCGCCGTGGACCACCACCGGATTCATCCCCACCAGCTTGAGCAGCACCACATCGCGCGCGAAGCAATCCTTCAGGCGCGGATCGGTCATCGCATTGCCACCGTACTTGATGACGATGGTCTTGTCGAAAAAGCGCTTGATGTACGGCAACGCTTCGGCAAGCGTTTCCGCCTTCTGGCGCGGAAGCAGGGCGGCGGGGTGGGTCGGGGCGGTCATGGCGGATTCCTTGCTGATCTTGGGACGTTGAGCCGATACTGGATCGGTTGCGGATTGACGGTTCCGTTCAATCGGCATGGATTTTAGCAGGCCATCATCGCCCGGATCGCCTGTCGGGCGCTACCCGTAAACAGCACGCTCTGGGACAATGCGTGCTACACGCTGGGCCAGCCGATGCACCGACGACAAAAAATCGTCACACTACGCAGTGGCGCCGTGCCAAACCTCCGCAACTCCGACTTTTTCCGACCTCACCCTCGACCTCACCCCGCCGACACCACCGGACCCCCACAAGCCGTGATGCTTCGTTTGCTGATTCTCCTCGCCGCGCTGGCGAACCTGCTCCTCCCCTCGCTATCCGCCCACGCCTCGGAACCGATCGACCCGCACAAGGCGTTCGCCATGAGCGCGCGCGCCATCGACCCCGCCACGGTGGAAGTGGTGTTCCAGATCGCGAAGGACTACTACCTCTACGGCGGCAAGCTGCGCTTCGAGGCCGAACCGGCCGCGGTCACCCTGGGAACGCCCGAGCGCCCGCCCGGCGAAATCAAGCAGGACGAATTCTTCGGCGAAGTGGAAACCTACCGCGGCAAGCTGCGCATCCTGCTGCCGGTGGCCGGCCCCGCCGGCACAACCGCCTTCCGCCTCGCGGTAACGAGCCAAGGCTGCTGGGATGGCGGCGTGTGCTACCCGCCGCTGACGCAAACGGCCGACATCAACCTCACCGCCAGCACCGCACCGAGCAACAGCCTGCTCGACCGCGCCCTGGGCAACACCGCGAACGACACCCCCGGCAGCACCGCTCCCTCTTCCGCCAACCCCTCCGCCAGCGCGGCAGACCTATCGTCCGGCAACGAAAGCGAGCGTATCGCCGGCCTGTTCGGCAATGCCGGCCCGCTGCTGGTCATCGCCAGCTTCTTCGGCTTCGGCCTGCTGCTGGCCTTCACGCCCTGCACCTTTCCGATGATCCCGATCCTGTCCGGCATCATCGTCGGCCACGGCCATCGCATCTCGCGCACCCGCGCCTTTGCCCTGTCGCTCGCCTACGTTCTCGGCATGGCCGTCACCTACGCCATCGCCGGCGTCGCCGCCGGCTTCACCGGCACCCTGCTCGCCGCTGCACTGCAAAACGTCTGGGTGCTGTCGGCCTTCGCACTGATCTTTGTCGCGCTGGCGCTATCCATGTTCGGCTTCTACGAACTGCAATTGCCCACCGCGCTGCAAAGCCGCCTTGCCGGCACCGCCAACCACGAAAAAGGTGGCCACCTCGGCGGCGTGGCGATAATGGGCGTGCTGTCCGCGCTGATCGTCGGCCCCTGCGTCGCCGCGCCGCTGGCCGGCGCCCTGCTGTACATCGCCCGCAGCGGCGACGCCGTGCTCGGCGGCCTCGCGCTGTTCGCCATGGGGCTGGGCATGGGCGTACCGCTGCTGGCGGTAGGCGTGGCCGCACGCTCGGTACTGCCCAAAACGGGGCCGTGGATGGAAGGGGTGAAAAAAGCCTTCGGCGTGATCCTGCTCGGCGTCGCCGTATGGCTGCTCACACCGGTTCTGCCGCCGCTGGCCGTCATGCTGGCGTGGGCTGCGCTGCTGCTGTTCTCCGGCATCTTCCTCCACGCCATCGACCCGCTGCCGCCGCATACGAAGAACTGGCAGCGTTTCTGGAAAGGCGTTGGCGTAGTGCTCCTGGTCGGCGGCGTGGCGATACTCGTCGGCGCGCTGGCCGGCTCGCGCGACCCGTTGCAGCCGCTCGCGATATTGCGCGGCGCGGCGGCCAATGCCGCCAGTGGGACGAACAACGCGCCGCACTTCGCCAGCGTTGCCTCGGTCGCCGAACTCGACGCCCGGCTGGCCACGGCCGACCGCCCCGTCATGCTCGATTTCTACGCCGACTGGTGCGTGTCGTGCAAAGAGATGGAGCGCTATACCTTCTCCGATCCACAGGTAGCGGAACGGATGAACCGCATGCTGCTGCTGCAGGCCGACGTCACCGCCAACGGCGACGAACACAAGGCGCTGCTGAAACGCTTCAACCTCTTCGGCCCGCCGGGCATCATCTTCTTCACCCCCGGCGGCACAGAGCGCAACGACCTGCGCGTGGTCGGCTTCATGGATGCCGAGCCGTTCACGGCGACGCTCGACCGGGCACTGTCGCATTAGGCGTCTGGTTCCAGGATTGCGAGATTTCATACCAAGTTCCGGATACCCTTTTTCGAACCCGTACCGCCCAGCAATGCAATTCCCCGTGCCGTCAGCAGCATTGCTTTTACCGTCCGGTGATTTTCGACGCAGAACAACATGACTACCGAGATTGAGAGCGACCGTCGTCTCCTTGAAGATCTCCCGCCTTCCGCCAAAAAGGCCAGGGCGCTCGAAATTCTCGCTGAAATGGAAGGCAACGAAAAACGAACGGATGAAATCTTGCGTAAGCGCGAGCTTGAGTTCGACATTGCACTCGGCAAACTTGCTCCTTCTCCCTTGGCGGAGCGCATCTTTCGTTTTCTACCGTGGATTGCCGTAATCCTGGCGCTTGTAGCCTTGTACACAGGAATCGACGCCATATGGAACGCCGAGTATTGTTCCCGTGGGCGAAGTGGCGTGGTGAGTTGTACCCATGGTGTTCGGGCCCGACTCGAAGGCGGGGTGGCCATTGCGGTCGCTGTGTTCATGGCCGGCATCCCAATTCCATCGTGCAGAGCAAAAATTGTGGCGTCCTGGCTTGTCGGCCTCGCTGGTGCGGGCCTGTTGATCGCATCGCTGCTTCTTCGCTGATGCTATCCAAGCACCGGGTCTTCCGGCATGCCAATCACGTCAATTCGTGTGCGTGCTCTCAAGTATGCGGCGGGCAAGCTCATCCACCGCGACAGGCGACAGATCATCGGCGATAAAGCGCGGCGCGGAAGAAAAGTGGCGGTAGTTGCCGCCATGCGAGCGGCGGTAGAGCGGATCGTAGTGCCGGTCGATCAGGTCGCCGAACAGTGCCGGCAGTTCGCCGGTACCGGCCCAGGTCTGCCAGCGAGCGATGGTTTCGTTGCTCTGCAGGCCCTGGAGCCGGTCCAGGTTGTCGCGTAGCGTGGAACGGTCGTCGCCCAGCCAGGCGTAGTCGCGCAGAAGGAAAGCAAGGCGGGCGTCGCGCGTGGCATCGATGGCGGCACAAGGGGCCGCGCGCATGGCCGCCAGCAGCGCATCGGGCAGGTTCAGGCGGCCTATCCTGCGGCTTTCCGCTTCGACGAACACGGGCCGGGCGGGATCGAACCGGCGCAGACCATCGTAGAGCAGGGTTTCAAAGGCTTTTTGCGTCGGCTGGGGGCGGTCGGGCATGGCACCCAGCACCGAACCGCGATGGGCCGCCAGCGCCTCCAAGTCGAGCACTTGCGCGCCATGCGCGGCCAGCGCTTCGAGCACGCGCGTCTTGCCGCTGCCAGTGGGACCGCACAGCACGCAGAAGGAAAGGTCTGCGGCGAGCCGGTCCAATTCACCGATGACGTGGTTGCGAAAGTTCTTGTAGCCGCCTGCGAGCTGCCGTGCATCCCAGCCGACCATGCGCAGCCAGGTAACGAAGGCGCCGCTGCGCATGCCGCCGCGCCAGCAATAGACCAACGGCCGCCATTGTTTGGGTTTGTCATGAAAATGGCCGGCAAGATGGCGGGCGATGTTGTCCGCCACCATCGCCCCGCCGATGCGCCGCGCCTCGAAGGCGGACTGCTGCTTGTAGGTGGTGCCGACAACGATACGCTGGCCGTCGTCGAGCACCGGCAGGTTGCAGGCGCCCGGAATATGGTCGGCGGCGAACTCGGCCGGCGTGCGCGCGTCGATGATCTCGTCAAAGATTTCCAGCTGTGCTACGGTCGCAGCGCCCCTGCGCATGTTTTCGGAAGGCATGTTTTCCGGACCACTTCCGGGGCGCTCCCCCTTCCGCTCCGTTTCTCCAGGTAACGATGGATACGATCAAACTCACACGATTTTCCCACGGCGGCGGATGCGGCTGCAAAATCGCGCCCGCCGTGCTGTCCGAACTGCTCGCGCGCGTACCGGCGGGCATCGTACCGGCCGATCTGCTCGTGGGCACGGATACCTCCGACGACGCGGCGGTGTATCGCCTCAACGACCGTCAGGCGGTCGTCGTCACCACCGATTTTTTCACGCCGATTGTCGACGATCCGCGCGACTTCGGCCGCATCGCCGCAACCAACGCGCTATCCGACGTCTATGCGATGGGCGGCACGCCGATCCTGGCGCTGGCGCTGGTCGGCATGCCGCTGGACAAGCTGCCGCCGGAAGTCATCGGCCGCATCCTGGAAGGCGGTGCGTCGGTGTGCCGTGAAGCCGGCATCCCGATTGCCGGCGGCCATTCCATCGACGTGCTGGAACCGATCTACGGCCTCGTCGGCGTCGGCGTCGTCGATCCGGCGCGGGTGCGCACCAACGCCGGCGCACGCGATGGCGACATCCTGGTGCTGACCAAGCCGCTGGGCATCGGCATCCTGTCCGCCGGGCTGAAAAAGGAACGGCTGTCGCCCGCCGGCTACGCCGACATGCTGCGCTGGACCACCCTGCTCAATCGCGCCGGCGCGAACCTCGCCGCCATCGACGGCGTACACGCGATGACCGACGTTACCGGCTTCGGCCTTGCCGGCCACCTGCTGGAAATGTGCCGTGGCGCGAACCTGACCGCGCAACTGCGCTTCGACGACCTGCCGCTGATCGACGAAGCCGCCCACCTCGCACGCGACGGCATCGCCACCGGCGCTTCCGCGCGCAACTGGGCAAGCTATGGCGAAGCGGTAACGCTGGCCGCCACGCTCGCGCCGTGGCAGCGCGCGCTGGCGACGGACCCGCAAACCTCCGGCGGGCTGCTCATCGCCTGCGCTCCGCAGGCGCTGGCCGACGTGCAAAACACGATTGCCGCGGCACAGGGAACCGAAGGCCACGTCATCGGGCGGATGGCCACGGGCGCGGCGCGGGTCGAGATCGGCTGAAATGCGTTCGGGGGCAGCCGCCGTGGCAACCGCCTCACTGTTTCAGCAACGGCGCCAGCCCCTTCCACACGGTATCGAGAATCAAGGGCTGCGCCGCCGCAGTCGGGTGAATGCCATCGGCCTGGAAAAGATCCGGTTTGTCGGCGAAACCGTCGAACAGAAAGGGCACCAGCGGCACCTTGTCCGCCGTTGCCACCTCGGTAAAACTCTGCTCGAAGCTGCTCGTGTAGGCTGGACCATAGTTGGGCGGCATGCGCATGCCCACCAGCAGCACGCGGGCGCCAGCGGTGCGGGCAGCGCCCACCATCGCCTTCAGGTTGTCGGCAAGCAACGCCGTCTTGAGGCCGCGCAGGCCGTCGTTGGCGCCGAGTTCGAGGATGAGGATATCCGGCTTGTGCTGTTTCAGCGCGGCGGGCAGGCGCGAAAGACCGCCAGCGGAAGTTTCGCCGGAAACGCTACCATTCACCACCGTGTGGCGGAACCCCTCGGCCTCCAGGCGCGTCTGCAATAATGTGGGCCACGCCTCGGCGGGCTTCAGGCCGTAACCGGCGGAAAGGCTGTCGCCCCACACCAGGATCGTCGCCGCCTGCGCGACGCCGGAGCACAGCACGAACAAAAGGGGCAGGAAGGTAAAAATGGATCGTAGCGGCATAGGTTCTTCCATTCCGGTCGTCGAGGCCGCCGGCCTCGGTAAATGGGTGCCGTCCACCGACGGCCGGGGCGAACTGCATATTCTGCAGAATATCGACTTTACCGTCGGCGCGGGCGAATCGGTAGCCATCGTCGGCGCCTCCGGCTCGGGCAAATCGACGCTGCTCGGCCTGCTCGCCGGGCTCGACGTTCCCAGCGCCGGCACGGTTCGCATCCAGGGCAACGAACTGTTCACGCTCGACGAAGACGCCCGCGCGGCGTTGCGCGGCGAAAAGATTGGTTTCGTTTTTCAATCCTTCCAACTGCTGCCGGCGCTGACCGCGCTGGAAAACGTCATGCTGCCGCTGGAACTGGCCGGCACCGCCGATGCCCGCGCCACCGCCACCCACTGGCTGTCGCGCGTCGGCCTGGGCGGCCGGCTGGGGCACTACCCCAAGCACCTCTCCGGCGGCGAACAGCAACGCGTGGCCCTGGCGCGCGCCTTCGCGCCAAACCCCGGCCTGCTGCTGGCCGACGAACCCACCGGCCACCTCGACGCCGAAACCGGCCAGGCCGTGATCGACCTGATGTTCAAGCTCAACCGCGAAGCCGGCACCACCCTCGTCCTGGTCACGCACGACGAAGCGCTGGCACGGCGCTGCAGCCGTGTGCTGCGCATGAGCGGAGGCCGGCTGGCGGAGGAAGTACCGGCGCGGGGATAAAGCAGCCGGCGAACGGTTCGGGTTTGCGCAGGCTGGAAAGTTGACGGCGGCAACAGCGCCAATCCGATGGCGAACACCGTAATTGCAAAATCCAGACCGACGACGCCGTACCACTTGAACAGGGCGCCGAACGCAGCAAACACGTAAATCAGCGCGGCACCACCAGCGCCCAGCGGCCGACGCACAAAGAAACGGGAACGATGGCGACGCAAGGCACCGCCGCCATGGCGATCCGGCCCAGGCCATGTCCCCCGAAGGATGCCCGGCGCGGCGAAACAGCTGTTCGCCGCCGGGTACAAACCTTGTGCCTACGATTTCGCGGTTATTTATCCGTCTTGATGATGGTTCCCAAGGCCAAGGTCTTTACATGGTATTTGCCTTGGTACTGTTCTTCGATCTGCTGCAGGCTTGTGTACGCTCGCCGAAATTTGACCATTTTTGTAGAGTGATGCGCGTTTAAAAGTGACCAGGGTGTTCAACCTATCCTGCCTATATTTTAGGCGGGGGAAATGGAGTGATCACCATGGCCTTGCTGGGAAAGGTAAGAAG
>JAVBSY010000163.1:0-8345 GCA_031556475.1 Azoarcus sp. | reverse complement strand
TCGGGTCGCCTGATAGGCATTGACGGTTACAGTTCCCAGCGTTTTCACCTCGCCCTCGGTGGCGTCCTGGGCAGGCGATTCGGCATCCTGCGCGCCGGCCAGCGGTGGAAACGCAAACAGTGTAATCAGGGAAAGAAGCGGTGCGATACGTGCGGGAGAGAATGAGACTTTGTTGCTTGGTGACATCGATTGGCCTGAAAACGAAAAATCGCCTTGTTGGTTGCCCGAGGCGGCTTCAAATAGAAACGATTATACGAATGATATCGATTCTCATCAATTATTTTCATCAGGAAAAAGATCGAGTCGCTCTCTATATCCCCCCGGAAAGCCTGCTGGAATGAACGGACGTACCGAAGCGGTTCATGTTGCGCGCGTGATGACCGCATGACGGCGAACATCCTGCGCCACCCTGCGATACAGCACGGTAGAACGCGGTTATGGCGCCGGCTCGACTAAAATTGTGTTCTTTCCATCGCTTTCAGGATCTGCCCGCGCCATGTCTGCCACTCCCGTCCGTACCCGTTTTGCCCCCAGCCCGACCGGCTTCCTCCATATCGGCGGCGCACGCACCGCCCTGTTTTCCTGGGCTTATGCCCGGCGGCACGGCGGCACGTTCATCCTGCGCATCGAGGATACCGACGTGGCGCGCTCCACACAGGAGGCGGTGGATGCCATCCTCGAAAGCATGAATTGGCTGGGCCTGGACTGGGATGAAGGGCCGTTCTACCAGATGCAGCGCATGGACCGCTACAAGGAAGTGGTCGCACAGATGCTCGCCGCCGGCACGGCCTACCACTGCTACACCACGACCGAAGAACTCGACGCGCTGCGCGAAGCCCAGCGCGCGCGCGGCGAAAAACCGCGCTACGACGGACGCTGGCGGCCGGAGCCGGGCAAGGTGTTGCCGCAAGTGCCGGCGGACATGAAGCCGGTGGTACGTTTCCGCAACCCCACCACGGGCACGGTGGCGTGGGACGATGCGGTGAAAGGCCGGATCGAGTTTTCCAACGCTGAACTGGACGATCTCATCATCGCCCGGCCGGACGGCACGCCCACGTACAATTTCTGCGTCGTCGTCGACGATTGGGACATGCGCATCACCCATGTCATCCGCGGCGACGATCACGTCAACAACACCTGCCGCCAGATCAACATCTTCGAAGCGCTGGGCGCGCCAGTGCCCGTATTCGCGCACCTGTCGATGATCCTGGGCGACGACGGGCAGAAGCTCTCCAAGCGCCACGGCGCGGTCAGCGTTACCCAGTACGAAGACGACGGCTATCTGCCGGAAGCGGTGGTCAACTACCTCGGCCGCCTGGGCTGGAGCCACGGTGACGACGAGATTTTTTCGCGCGAACAATTCGTTTCCTGGTTCGACCTGGACCACATCACCCCGTCGGCGGCACAGTTCGACACCAACAAGTTGAACTGGCTCAACGCCCATTACATCAAACAGGCCGACGATGCCCGCCTCGCCGCCGAAACGGAAAAACGGCTGGCACGCCTCGGCATAACGCCGGATGAAGGCACGCCACTGGAAAAGGTCGTGGCGCTGTACAAGGACCGGGCCGGCGATCTGAACGAACTGGCTGACGCCGCCACGCTGTTTTACGTCGACGCCAGCGCGGCACCCGAACTGCTCGAACAACACCTTACCCCACCCGCCTGCGCGGCGCTGGCAAGCCTGCGTCAACGCCTGCAAACGGCGACGTGGGAAAAAACGGCACTCAGCCAGACGATCAAGGACACGATGGCCGAGCACGGCCTGAAAATGCCGCAGGTCGCCATTCCGCTGCGCGTCGCCGTGCTGGGCGTTGCGCAAACGCCTTCCATCGATGCGGTACTCGAAGTACTGGGGCGCGAGCGGGTTCTGGCGCGTCTTAACCGGTATCTCGACTAACGGAATCTCTGATCAAGTCAGGCAAGCGTTGACGAGTTGATGAGCGCAATCCGCCCACCGTGCCCGCAAACGGGCGCTCGGGGCGAAACGGCCATAAACGGCCATAAACGGCCATAAACAGCCATAAACAGCCATAAACGGCGTCGACAGAAAATGATAAATAAGGGTGCACCAGCCTAAAGTTTCAACGAATCAGAGGTTCCTTAGGTCGCATGAAGACGTATCTGACGAGTAATCGTCCTACTTGGTTGCGAGTCGCTAGATGGCTCTCTGGAGTCTGGTCGGCCCTGATTATTGGCCTAGTAATCAACGCAGTCGCGCATGCGCCTTCGTTTGAGGCTGCTGCAGAAGCTCCTTGTGGTCTGTTCCTAATCCCCCTTGCGGAGCCTATCGAGCGCACACTTCAAGGCATCGACCCACGCCTGCACCTCCAAGTCGTGCGCTGGCAGGACAGACTTTCGCGCAAAGATATCACTCCATTTCGGTATAGCGGACAAGCCCTGCGCTGTACGGTCATCGAAAGCAGAGCTCAACTCTTTTTGAAAAGGGCTCACCAAGGGAAAATCAAACCGGAGGTCACGGTACACAAGGGGCGGCTTGTCGCTCTTATTGGCATTCCCTGCTGCCTATTCATCATTGGTTCATATCTGATACTTGGCAGGAGAAAAACAATTACTCCCCAATGACTTATAAAGCAATAGAAATAGCAATCGGCGATGCATGAGGCTGTTTGAGGGCCGGATCAATAAACCAGAGCGCCAACGGCGGGGCCTGGATGCTCGCCGCCATGTTCACTTACTCCTCTCCATCCTTCAACCCACGCACCGGCCGCAGCAGATAGCGGGCAGGATCGACCGCCGCCCATAGATCGCGCTCCAGCGGTAACGGGTCGCCATCGAGCACGGAGGCCAGCGCCTCTCCCATCAGGCTGGCCCAGACGAGGCCACGCGCACCAAAGCCGGAGACGGCATACAGCCCCGGATAGCGCGGGATTTTTTCGAGCGGCGTATGTGAATCGAAACGCTCGCCGGACGGCGGCGCCATCGGCACCGCGCCGACCATCGGCAGCCGATCGGGCGAAGCGGGGCGAAAACCGACCCGCCCGGACGGCACCGCCAACGTTGCCGGATACCCCGGCAACATGGCATCCAGTTTGGCGAGGTTTTCAGCGTGGTCCGCCGCGCGCAGTTCGGTATCGTCATCATCGACGGCGAATGTGGCGCCGGCACAGCGCACACCATCCACTGCCGGGGTGACGTAGCCCATGCGGCAGACGACGACTTCCGGTGCGCCACCACCCTGGGTGCCACCTTCACCTCCCTCTCCCGCCGCGAGCAGGCTTACCTGCCCGCGCGCCGACACGATCGGCAGTGCAGCCAGTTGGGGGAAAGCGCGGCTGCCGACGCCGCCTGCGACAATCGCCACCGGCGCGGCGGCGATCAGACTGTCATGCTCGCCGATAGCGCGCCACTCGCCATCGGCATATTCCAGACGCTCGGCCCGACGGCCGAAATGGCCGCGCACACGCTCCGCATGCGCCACCACATTGGCCGCGCACAGGCTCGGCGGTTGAATCCAGCCGCTGGAAGGAAACCACCAGCCGCCGAGCGGAACCGGCCAGCCTGCAATGCGGCTGGCTTCATCGGCATCGACGAAACGCAGATAGGCGGACGGCGGCTGGTGGCGTTCGACCGCGTCGCGCATCGTTGCCTGCTGCGCGGTATCGCGCGCCAAATGCAAAACGCCGCTGGGCGCCCAGCGCACCGCCTGACCGAGCGCGGCCAGACGTTCGATGTGCCGCAGGCCGTATAGCACGCCGGCGCGGGTCAGGCGCGTCATGCGGTTTTCGTGGATATTGGGCAGCGGGCGGAACGCCCCCGCGTGGTTGCCGGATGCGCCCAACCCTGGGCCGTCGGCGGCATCGATCAATTCCACCGTCCAGCCCCGCGCGGCCAATCGCTCGGTGATCGACGTGCCAGCGGCACCGGCACCAAGCACCAACGCCCGGCGCTCAGCCGCAGCGGCCAGCGGCGGCGACAGACGCCCGGCATAGCGCCCGCGCAGCATTTCCCGCTTGGCGCCGAAACCCGGCGCCTTGTCAGTCTCGAACCCAGCGCGGCGCAGCCCCTCGCGCACCTCCCCCGCCACCGACCACGTCGCCAGCGTGGCATCGGCGGCGGCGAGGCGCGCGAGCAGATGGAAAACACGCGCGGACCACAGGCGCGGGTTCTTTGCCGGCGCGAAGCCGTCCAGATAGAACACGTCGGCACGCGCACCGATGCGGTCGAGCCCGTCGGCGGCATCGCCCAGATACAGGCTCAGCGTTACCTGTTCATCGTCGAAATGAAGCCGGTGCAAACCCGGCACGAGCACAGGCCAACGGGCATGGAGTTCGGCGGCAAGGGGCGCCAGCTCAGGCCAGCTTCGATGCAGGCGGGCCAGATCGTCGCGCTCGAACGGATGCAGTTCGCACGAAATGAAGTGCAGCCGTGTGCAACGTTGCGCATCGTGCCGCCACGCCGCCCAGGTGGCGAGAAAATTCAACCCCAGCCCGAAGCCGGTTTCCACGACGACGAACTGGCGCCGCCCCTGCCAGCGCGCCGGCAAATCGTTGCCGGCCAGGAATACATGCCGGCTCTGCGCCAGACCGCCGTCGCTGGAGTGATAGATGTCGTCATAAACATCGGAGTAAGGCACGCCTTCCGGGGAGACGCCAAGACTGGCTGGCACGATGGGCATAGAAAATTCCGTGGATCGATGAATGGAGAAAAGAAGCCGAATGGAGAAAAACTTTTTGCACAGTGCGCTATTCCAGCCGATTCAAGCCGAATGGCGGTGCAGAGCCCAGGCGACATGCTCCCGAACCAGCGCGGAACCATCGTCGCTGCGCGCACGCAAGGCGGCGATGACGTCGTCGGAAGTCGGCGCATTGCCGAGCGCAACAGCGAGATTTCTCAACCAGCGTTCGTAGCCGATGCGGTAAATCGGGCTGCCGGCGGTGCGCGCGGCGAATTCGGCCTCGCTCCATGCGAACAGATCGCACAAACGCGCGGCGTCGAGGCCGTGGCGCGGCGCGAAATCCGGCTCGGTACTGGTGCGGGCAAAGCGGTTCCACGGACAGACCAGTTGGCAATCGTCGCAGCCGTAGATGCGGTTGCCGATCAAGGGCCGCAAGGGCTCGGGAATCGCGCCCTTCAATTCGATGGTCAGGTAGGAAATACAGCGCCGCGCATCGACGCGGAAGGGCGCGACGATGGCCCCGGTCGGGCAGGCGTCGATACAGGCCCTGCAGGAACCGCAATGCGGCGTAGCCGGCGCATCGACCGGCAGCGGCAGATCGGTATAGATCTCGCCAAGAAAAAAATACGAGCCTGCCGTGCGATCCAGCAACAAGGTGTGCTTGCCGCGCCAACCCAACCCGCTTTTGGCCGCCAACGCCGCTTCCATGACCGGCGCGGAATCGACGAACACGCGGTAGCCGTGTGGTACGGCCTCGGCGATGCGCTCGGCCAGCTTTTGCAGCCGCTGGCGCAGAACTTTGTGATAATCGCGCCCCAATGCATAACGGGATATATAGGCGCGGTCGCGCGCATACAAGACATGTTCGGCCGACACGGCGTTCGGCCAATAATTCATGCGCGCGCTGATGACCCGCACGGTACCCGGCACCAGTTCGGCCGGACGCGTCCGTTTCGTGCCGTGCCGCCCCATATAATCCATGTCGCCCTGCATACCGGCCGCCAGCCATTGTTCGAGGCCGTTTTCGGCTTCGGCGAGATCGATACCGGCAACGGCAACAGCGTCGAAACCCAGTTCGGCCCCCCACTGTCGTATGCGTGCAACCAATGGCGCAAGCGCCGCGTCGGATGCGTCGACAGCCGTGGCATCGGTGGCCGCATCGGCAGCCGTGTTTACCTTCGAGAGATTTTCATGACTGGAACTACTCATACGCCCGATGATAGCGACGCCCGGATCGCCCTGCACCTGGCGGCGGAACAGGACACGCTTGACGCCGGCGCACTGCTGGCCAAAGCGCTGCAGCCTGGCCTGAAAATCTGGCTGCGCGGCAACCTCGGTTGCGGCAAGACGACCCTTACACGAGGCGTATTGAGAGGGCTCGGCTATGCCGGAAAAGTGAAAAGTCCAACATACACATTGATTGAACCTTATGTAATTTCTAGATTAAACTTATATCACTTTGATTTTTATCGTTTCAACTCGCCGGACGAATACCTGGATGCGGGACTTGACGAGTACTTTTCCGAATCTGGAATCTGCCTTGTGGAATGGCCGGAGAAGGCCCTGCCCCACCTTGCGCAGCCGGATCTGGAATTCCATCTCGCCCCGGACGGCGTGGGAAGGCGGCTCGAAGCCGTGGCGGCAACCGAAGCGGGGCGAACATGTTTGAACAAACTGATCGAGACGTTGCGCAGGCGCCAGGGCAATCCGCAAGCGAACAATCCGTGAACGGACGCCTTGCGGGCGGACTGCGGCGACGCGATCTGCTCAAGCTCGCGGGCGCCTCGCTCGCCCTGCTCGTCAGCCCCGCGGGGCGTGCCGCCAGCAGCAGCCTGCTGGCCGTCCGCGTCTGGCCGGCGGAGGAATACACGCGCATCACGCTGGAAGGCTCGGACGAACTCCGCTACACGCATCAATTGGTCAAAGACCCGGAACGGCTCGTCGTCGATCTCGAAGGCGTGGAGCTGAACAGCGTGCTGGGCTCGCTGCCCTCCAAGGTGCTCGAAAACGATCCCTATATCCGCCTGATCCGCGCCGGGCAGAACCGGCCGGGCGTGGTGCGGGTAGTCGTGGAACTGAAAGAGGTCATCAACCCCCAGGTATTCACGCTGAAGCCCATCGGCAGCTACAAACACCGCCTGGTGCTCGACCTGTACCCGACCGAACCTGTCGACCCGCTGCTCGCACTGATCCAGAAATCCTCGCCGATGGACGCGGCGGCGGGCGCGGACAGCGCACCGACTGTCGCCGACAGCGGCACCCAGGCCACCAGGGAAGCAGTCCGCCTGAACGACACGCCACCTCCGTCGCAAACGCCCCCCCGGCGCGACGGGCAGAAGGTGAATCGCATCTTCACTGTGGCGCTCGACCCCGGGCACGGCGGCGAAGACCCCGGCGCGATCGGCCGCCGTGGCAGCCAGGAGAAAAACGTCACCCTGAGCATTGCCCGCCGGCTCAAGCGCAAGATCGACGCAGACCCGAGCATGCGCGCGATGCTGACCCGCGACGGCGACTATTTCGTCCCCCTGTATCATCGTGTGGCGCGTGCGCGACGGGTGCAGGCGGACTTGTTCGTTTCCATCCACGCCGACGCCTTTACCCGCCCGGAAGCGCGCGGCAGCTCGGTGTTCGTGCTGTCGGAAAGCGGCGCCACCAGTTCGGCGGCACGCTGGCTGGCGCAGAAGGAAAACGACGCCGACCTCATCGGCGGCGTCAATCTGGCCAAGCAGGACGGCCATCTGGCCCGCACGCTGCTCGATCTGTCGCAGACGGCGGCGATCAACGACAGCCTCAAACTGGGCAAGGCGGTGCTCTCCGAACTGGGCGACATCAACGAGTTGCACAAGGCACAGGTGGAACAGGCCGGCTTCGCCGTGCTCAAGGCGCCGGACATTCCCTCGATCCTGGTCGAAAGCGCCTTCATCAGCAACCCGGAAGAAGAGCGCCGGCTCAACGACAATGCCTACCAGGACAAAATGGCCGATGCCATCCTGCGCGGCATCCGCCGCTACTTCGAGGACAACCCTCCGGTTTCCCGTGCCCGCATTGCGCAGCTGGACTGAACGGCGGCGCAATCGCGCACCCGCTTTATCGCTATAATCGACCCTTTTTCCAGTCGGTCATGCAGGTTCTTCGCGGGCTTCCCCGGCACGCTGGCCAGCCCTCGGTGCTCACCATCGGTAATTTCGACGGCATCCACCGGGGCCACCAGGCACTTCTACGGCTTCTCACCGACAAGGCACGCTCGCTCGGCCTGCCGGCGGTCGTGTTCACGTTCGAGCCACACCCGCGCGAATATTTTTCCCCCGCCGACGCGCCCGCCCGCCTGTCGTCGATGCGCGAAAAACTCCTGCTGCTCGCCGCCGCGGGCATCGACCGCGTGCATGTCTGCCGCTTCGATGCACGTCTGGCCGCGCTGTCCGCCGAAGCCTTCATCGACGATATCCTGGTGCGCGGCCTGAACACGCGCCACCTCTATATCGGCGACGATTTCTGCTTCGGCACCGGGCGGCGGGGCAATTTCGCCATGCTGCAAGCCGCCGGGCAGGACAAGGGTTTCACCGTTGAATCGATGGCAACGCTCGATGTCGACGGCGAACGCGTTTCCAGTTCCGCCGTGCGCGCGGCGCTGGCCGAAGGCGACATGGCCCATGCCGCACGCCTGCTCGGCCGTCCCTACAGCGTCGCCGGCCGCGTGATGCACGGC
>JAVBSY010000043.1:0-10686 GCA_031556475.1 Azoarcus sp. | reverse complement strand
TCTGGAGATGCCTTCGACATAGGCTCTGTCGAACTGCATCGGGATGCCGAAAGCGATCGCGCTCATGATCGTCGCCTTGTGCGCGGCGTCGATGCCTTCGATGTCGAAGGTCGGGTCGGCCTCTGCATAGCCGAGCGCCTGTGCCTGCTTCAGCACGTCGGCGAAGGGCAGGCCCTTGTCGCGCATTTCCGACAGGATGAAGTTCGTGGTGCCGTTGATGATGCCGGCCAGCCATTGAATGCGGTTGGCGGAAAGCCCTTCGCGCAAGGCCTTGATGATGGGAATGCCACCAGCCACCGCCGCTTCGAAGGCGACCATGACGCCGCGAGCGCGCGCCGCGGCGAAGATTTCGTTGCCGTGCACCGCGAGCAGGGCCTTGTTCGCGGTGACGACGTGCTTGCCGTTGTCGATGGCCTTGAGTACCAGATCACGGGCCACGCCGTAGCCGCCGATGAGTTCGACGACGATGTCCACGCTGGGGTCGGCTACCACGGCAAAGGCATCGTCGGTGAGCTTGACGCCGTCGCCGGCAATGCTGCGGGCAAGTTCGAGATTTTTATCCGCCACCGTGGTGATGCGGATCGGACGCCCGGCGCGGCGGGTGATTTCCTCCTCGTTGCGTTTGAGGACGGTGAAGGTGCCGCCGCCGACGGTTCCGATGCCCAGCAGGCCAACGTTGATCGGTTTCATCATTTGACTTTTTTCCCGAAGCAGAACGAGGAGATGGTCAGCCCCTCGCGAAAATAAAATTTGTGTGCCTGTTGCCGCTGTACGCCTGAATCGAGCGCCAGGATGTCGCAGTCGCGCGCCTGCGCCATGGCGTGCAGCCAGCCGAGCAGGCGGTTGCCGACGCCTTGTGAGCGGCAATGTTCGTCGGTGACGAGATCGTCGACGTACAGGCGCCGGCCCTCGTATGTGTTTTCGATCAGGCGCCACAGCGCCACGCCACGCACCGTGTCGCCTTCCGTCGCCACCAGCATGCGTCCGCCGTTGGCGAACACGACGCCCAGGCGGCCGACATAGTCGGCCGGCAGTTGCGGACGCAATTGGCGATGCACCGTTTCGGCACGCCGCAGCCATTCGGGTTCGACGATAGCGCCCGCGAGATCGGTAACTGCCACTAGTTCCATCATCAACTCCTTCAGGTACCGTGCCGCTTGCGGTAGTTATCGAGAAAGCGGGCGAAGCGGGCTATGGCCTCGCGTAGATCGTCTTCGTGCGGCAGGAAGACGAGGCGGAAGTGATCGGGGCGCGGCCAGTTGAAGCCGGTGCCCTGCACGAGCAGCACGCGTTCGGCTTCGAGCAGTTCGGCAATGAAGGTCTGGTCGTTCTCGATCGGGTAGATCTTCGGATCGAGGCGAGGGAACATATACAGCGTTGCCGTGGGTTTGACACAGGAAACGCCAGGAATCGCGGTGATCAATTCGTGAGCGAGGTCGCGCTGGCGGCGCAGGCGGCCACCGGGCGCGACCAGATCGTCGATGCTTTGGTAGCCGCCAAGCGCGGTCTGGATCGCATATTGGCCGGGTACGTTCGAGCACAGGCGCATCGAGGCGAGAACGTCGAGCCCTTCGATGTAATCCTGGGCGTGGCGCTTGTCGCCGCAGACCACCATCCAGCCGGCGCGGTAGCCGCAGGAACGGTAGTTTTTCGACAGGCCGTTGAAGATGATGGTCAGCACTTCTTCCGAAACCGCGGCGAGCGAGGTATGCGTGGCGCCGTCGTACAACACCTTGTCGTAGATCTCGTCGGCGTACAGGATGAGGCCGAATTCGCGCGCGATGGCGACGATGCCGCGCAAGGTTTCTTCCGGGTACAGCGCGCCGGTGGGATTGTTCGGGTTGATGATGACGAGCGCGCGCGTTCTGGGCGTGATCTTGCTCCGGATATCGTCCAGATCGGGCTGCCAGCCGCTGGCTTCGTCGCACAGGTAGTGCACCGGTGTGCCGCCGGACAGGCTGACTGCCGCCGTCCACAATGGGTAGTCGGGCATGGGCACCAACACTTCGTCGCCGGAGTCGAGCAGGGCGTTCATCGCCATGACGATCAGTTCGGAAATGCCGTTACCGATGTAGATGTCTTCCAGCGTCACACCCTTGATGTGCTTTTGCTGGGTGTAGTGCATCACTGCCTTGCGCGCCGGGAAAATTCCTTTGGAATCGGAGTAGCCGGCCGCATTCGGCATGTTGTGGATCATGTCGAGCTGGATTTCTTCCGGCGCGTCGAAGCCGAAAGTGGCCAGATTGCCGATGTTCAGCTTGATGATGCGGTGGCCTTCGTCTTCCATCTGTCTGGCACGCGCCAACACCGGGCCGCGAATCTCGTAGCAGACGTTGGCGAGCTTGGACGACTGGCGCACGGGACGCGGCGCGGCGGCGGCGGCTTCGGCCTTCGCCTTGACCGTTGTTTCCGTGGGTGCCGTCGAGTTCGGTGTTTTTGCCGCGTTCATGATGAATGGATTCCGTTGATAGGGTGATGGTAATGTTCGTGCCTGACGCTGGTGGTGAAAGTCGCTGCTCTGCTGTTTTGGCCGTTTTCCTGGGGACGGAAGAAAAAGATGCTATCTTAGCTTCGTCGCTGCAGTGCGGCAATTTGACCCTGGGGCACACCCGTTTCCCGCCGGAACGATGCCCCGTCACAACTTTCTGCGATGAAACTCCACCTCGATCAAAACGCCACCATCCATATCGTGACCGGCTATGGCGCCGATCACGTGCTCATAAACAAAGTGCGCCACAACGGCAATCTTTTGCTGACTGCCGACCGTATCGTTCCCGGCTGGGCGCCCGACGGGTTCGATGCGCTCAAAGCCGACGACTTTGCCGCTGTGCGCGATCTGGGCATGGGCATCGTGCTGGTCGGTACGGGCTCCCGCCAGCGCTTTCCTGCGCCGGCCTTGTTGCGGCCGTTGATCGATGCAGGCATCGGCTTCGAGATCATGGATCTGCCTGCCGCTTGCCGCACTTTCAACATCCTGGCCGGCGAAGGTCGCGCCGTTGCCGCGGCATTGCTGTTCGACCAGGCTGGCTGAAGCCGCGCCACCATGCCTGTAAGATCGGGCATGCCGGTGAAATTGTCAGCGTCCGTCTTTGTCCATTACGCTGCGACCATGCCAGCGAACAGGAGGCAACATGACCGCTCGATCCGCGCCCGATTTCACCCTCGCCGCCACCAGCGGCAGAACCGTCACGCTTTCCGCCTTGCGCGGGCGCAAGCTTGTGCTGTATTTCTACCCCAAGGACAACACGCCGGGCTGCACCAACGAGACCATCGATTTCGGCGCTCAGTATGCCGCCTTCGCCGCTGCCGGCTGCGAGGTGTTCGGTATTTCGCGCGACAGCCTCAAGTCGCACGAGAATTTCAAAGCGAAGCTGTCGCTGCCTTTCGAGCTGATCTCCGATCCGGATGAAGCGGCTTGCAGCGCATTTGCCGTCATCAAGATGAAAAACATGTATGGCAAGCAGGTTCGGGGAATCGAGCGCTCCACCTTCGTTGTCGACAGTAACGGATCGATCGTCAAGGAATGGCGCGGGGTCAAGGTTCCCGGCCATGTGGAAGAAGTGCTCGCTTTTATCCGTTCGCTTTGATTTTTCTTTACTCTCGCCTCAATCCGCCCAATCCCAACCCGAGACCGTTCCATGCCCGCAGCCGCGCCAGCAAAAAAAACGACCGTTTCCCGTTCCCGGCGTACTTCCCGCGCAACGCAGAAAAAACTCTTCGTGCTCGACACCAATGTGCTCATGCACGATCCCACCAGCCTTTACCGCTTTGAAGAGCACGACATTTACGTGCCGATCATGACGCTGGAGGAACTCGACGACAACAAGAAAGGCATGTCCGAAGTCGCTCGCAACGCTCGCCAGGCGAGCAGGATGATGGACGAAATCGTCTCCTCCGCGTCGGACGGGATCGAAGCCGGCATTGCGCTTGCCGGCCCTTCGCGCGAGTTGGCCACGGGCCGGCTGTTCTTCCAGACCGAGGCGATCAACATCACGCTGCCGGCGGTGTTGCCTACCGCCAAAGGCGACAATCAGATCCTCGCCGTGGTGATGTTCCTCGCCGAACGCTTCCCCGAGCGGCCGGTGATTCTTGTCTCCAAGGACATCAACATGCGCATCAAGGCCCGCACGCTGGGCTTGGAGGCGCAGGACTATTTCAACGACAAGGTGCTGGAGGATACCGACCTCCTTTACACCGGCAGCCGTGAATTGTCGGACAATTTCTGGGACAGCCATGGCAAGGGCATGGAGTCGTGGAAAAACGAGGGTCGCACCCTCTATCGTCTGAAGGGGCCGTTGGCGCCGGAACTGTTGGTCAATGAATTCCTTTACCAGAACGGCACCCAACCGTTCGAGGCCTGGGTCAAGGAGTGCGATGGCCGTGCTGCCGTGCTTGAAACACTGGTGGATTACAGCCACCACAAGAACAACGTGTGGGGTATTACCTCGCGCAATCGTGAGCAGAATTTCGCCCTCAATCTGCTGATGAATCCGGAAATCGATTTCGTCACCCTGCTTGGGCAGGCCGGAACCGGCAAAACTTTGCTGACGCTCGCCGCAGCGCTTACGCAGGTGCTGGATACCAAACGCTACGCGGAGATCATCATGACCCGCGTGACCGTGCCGGTCGGCGAGGACATCGGGTTTCTGCCCGGCACCGAGGAGGAGAAGATGGCGCCATGGATGGGGGCGCTGGAAGACAACCTCGACGTGCTCAATGGCACTTCCGGCGAAGGCGGTGACTGGGGGCGTGCCGCCACCCGCGATTTGATCCGAAGCCGGATCAAGATCAAAAGCCTCAACTTCATGCGCGGGCGTACCTTCATCAGCAAATTTCTCATCATCGACGAGGCGCAAAACCTCACGCCCAAGCAGATGAAAACGCTGATTACCCGTGCCGGCCCTGGCACCAAGGTGGTGTGCCTGGGAAATATCGCCCAGATCGACACGCATTACCTTACCGAAGGCAGTTCCGGCCTTCCCTTTGCCGGGGATCGTTTCAAGGGGTGGCCGCATTCGGGCCACATCACGCTACAGCGTGGCGAACGTTCGCGCCTGGCCGATTACGCCGCCGAGGTGCTGTGAGGGCCGCCGCCGCGCGGTAGCGGACCAAAATGCGCGGCGGCAGGTGGCAGATTCAGCGATAGACGAGTACGGGCGTCTTGCTGTGGGTCAGTACTTTTTGCGTTTCGCTGCCAAGCAACAGGCCAGCGATGCCGCGCCGTCCATGAGAGGCCATGAAGATCAGATCGCAGTTGTGCCGGTCAGCGGCGCCGATGATGGCTTCGTAGGGAATTTCGTTTACTTCGGTATCCCCATCCGCCTGCACCCCGGCGGCGGCCGCGGTGCTCTTGGCCTTTTCGAGAATGCGGTCGGCTTCCTGCGTTGCCGATTGAGCGAACTGCTCCGGTGTCGTCGGATCGATCAAGGCGCCTTCACCATAGATCGGCATCGGAAAATCCGGTTGAGCGTAAAAAAAAGTAATGCTTGCACCCGCGTCCTTGGCAAAGGAAACGGCGCGGGCAACCGTGCTTTCCGATAAAGGCGAGCCGTCCGTGGGTACGAGGATGTGTTTGAACATAGTGAAACTCCCGTCAGTGAAAATGCAGTCGTGAGCGATCGTGATTATCGGTGGCGCTGGTTTATCGATCGTTTTGGATAAACCAGGCGAGAGGGCGGGCCGAAGGGGGACTTTCTACCCGAAGCGAGGAACGATCCAAGGATTTACGTGATTTCAGCACCACCTGTACTCCGTGGTTTGACTATCGTTTTACTGTTCGCAGTATAACGCTCGGGGGTGGGTTGCGTCCGTGTGCTGCCACGGTATTCGTGGCGAGATGATGGTGAATACCTCATTTGGTCGCGGAGCGGGCCGACTGGCTGATGAAGTCCTGCTGACAGGCAAAAGAGCCTGTTGGTGATGAATTGTCGGTATGGGTCAATTTGATTTACTAATGGTGCGCTACCCAGGTCGCCGAGGTGGTTTTGTTACAATCAACATGTCATGCCGAACCATAGCCGTGAAAGGATCAATGCTTACGGTGGCGTGCCGCCTGTTTTTTCCACTCTGACGGGGTAGGTTCCGCTAGACCCTCGAGGATTTCAAGAAGGACAGCAATACCATGGCAAAAACCGCTCAATCCGATCGCTCGAATCAACGCGCCAATGGGGGGATGCCCGGAGCGGCAAAAGGGACGCATGGGGCAGCAAAACGCATCGAGGACTTCAAGCCGGGGGAGGCCGCTCGCCGCGCGATAGAGCAATTGCACGAGGCATTCGAAGGGTCGGTCGACCCCCTCGGCATGACAGCGCCCATCGTACATGCGCAGTTGGCGTGGCTTTCTCATCCGCAGGAATTGTCCGAGCGGCTTCTGCATTTGTCATCTTCCCTATGGACGCTTCAATGGCATTCCTTGCGCCGCATGGCGGGCGTGGAAAGCGAGGATCCAATCCAGCCGCATGCCGACGACACGCGGTTCGCCGATCCGGTGTGGACCGAGTCGCCGGTCTGGGATTTGGTCAAGGAGTGGTATCTGGCTTTCACGCGTGCCATGCAGGACATGCTTTACGACACGCCGGGACTGGCGAGTCAGGAGCGTCGCCAGGCGGCATTCTGGTGGCGGAAATGGCTCAACATGGTAGCGCCGACCAACTTTCTGCTGACCAATCCGGTGGCGCTGCGCAAGGCTGTGGAAACGCGCGGCGAGAGTTTGCGGCTGGGCTACCGCAACTTCCTCGACGACATGAAGGCCGGCAACGTGCGGATGACCGATCCGAAAGACTTTACTGTCGGCGAGAATCTGGCCACCACGCCGGGCGCCGTGATATTCCGCAACCAGTTGCTCGAAGTGATCCATTACGCGCCGACGCAGGCAAAGGTGCATGCCCAGCCAGTCGTGATCATTACGCCGTGGATCAATAAGTTCTACGTCCTGGATCTCGTGCCGAAGAAGAGCATGATCCGCTTTTTGCTGGACCAGGGGCTGGATGTGTTCATCACGAGCTGGAAAAACCCGGATGCGTCGATGCGCGACGTGAGTTTCGACGACTACGTGACCGATGGCGTGCATGCGGCGATCGATGCCGCGCGCCGCTTCACCGGGGAAAGCAAGGTGCACGCTGCCGGCTACTGCATCGGTGGCACGGCGTTGTCGATCTACATGGCCTGGGCGAACAAACATTTCAAGGCCGACGACATACCGGTGGTCGATTGGACTTTGTTCACGACGCTGGTCGATTTCCGCAAGCCCGGCGACATCGAAGTGTTCATCGACAAGGCGAGCATCAATTACCTTATCGGACAGATGGAGCAGAAAGGGTTTCTCGATGGCAAGGAAATGGCGACCGCTTTCCGCTTGCTGCGTTCCAACAGCCTCATCTGGCATTACGTCGTGCATGGCTGGCTGTATGGCGAAACACCCCCGCCGTTCGATGTCCTGTTCTGGAACATGGATACCACGCGCATGCCCGCCGCAATGCATTCCTGGTATCTGCGCGAGCTTTACCTGCACAACAAGCTGATTCGTCCGGACGCGCTGACCGTGGCCGGCGAGCCGCTGTCCCTTGCCCGCATCGTCCAACCCGTCTATACGGTAGCTGCCGAGGACGACCATATCGCGCCCTGGATGCAGACTTTCCGTGTGAACAATTTTGTCGCCGGGCCGAAGCGTTACGTGCTGTCCAGTTCCGGCCACATCCTCGGTATCGTCAATCCGGTAGTGAATCCGCCCAAGCGCAAATACCGGGTTTCCGACGTACATCGTTCCCACACGGCCGAAGCCTGGCACGAGCAGGCCAAAGAGATGGCCGGCAGTTGGTGGGAGGACTGGATGGCATGGCTCAAGCCGCGCGCGGGTGAGCTGGTCGATGCCCGTCCTGCGGCAACGAAGGCATTTCCGTCATTGGCGCCGGCACCGGGTACTTACGTGCTCGAAAGCTGAGGCCCCAGTTTTTGCTTGGTCTGGGACGTATCGGCTGAAAAGACGTTATCTATAGCTCCTCGCCCCTCGTCAATGAAAAGGGGCGGGGGGCTGCTCCGTGTTTTCCTACCTCGGCGATTAGGGTTCGGAGATCAGATTTTTGATCTCCAGCGCATCAAACCAGCTTGTGTAAATGCGGATCAACCGCGAACGGGTTTCGAGCACGAATGCGTGAACCTGCTTCCGATTGGCTGGATTAATCTCCCCGTTTTTTTCGTCGTTCTTGATCTGCTCTTTCGTCAGTGAGAATTTTCCCCTGCGATCTTTTTCGCCCTGTTCGTTGTTGTCGTCCCATAGCAGCATGCGTTCAAGTTCATCTTGTTCGATTTTTTCTTTGGAGAAACTGCCATCCTGCCGGCTTCGATTTTTTTCGAAAGGCCACAAATGTAGATTGCCGATGGTGCCACCCCGTTGCTTGCATACTTCGAGAAAAGTATTGGCGCCTTTGAGGTTATAGAACTCGCTCTGCGGCAATATATGATCAAAATCCCACGGGACGTTGTGCGCGTCCCAATAACCAATGCGTGAAGGATCGTAATCGCCGAAGTAGTGTGCCATCTGCGTGCGTTGGGCGTACATCAGAAGCAGGCTGTTCAGTCCCGTGTAATTCTGATTGCTGAGCATTTTGATGAACTCGCCATATCGATCCCAGTATTGATCCGGGGTTTCCTGTATTTTTGTTTTCGGGTTGATGCGAGAGGCCGATGGGACTAAATTTTTCCGCCAACCCCAGTGCTCAATGCTTTCTTTCTGGAAAAATTCTTTGGCGAAGTAAACCTCGTCAAGATCTTTGGGATTTAGAATTCGTGCGATAGTTCGATGATGTTCCCATTCGGAGTCATCATCAGGGCGTTCAGAAAGCTTGGATAGCAGGTATTTTTCTTTATCGAACGTGGTGCCGTTCAGCCATTCATCAGGAGTGGCCAGTTTCCAGAGCCATCGCACGGCGCGCTGGCGATCCAGTCCAAACCAGTGAAGTGCCGTGGCAAGTCCCAGGAGTTTTTTTCGGACTTCATCGTTACATGTGGCAGCGGAGTTTTGAGCGGCATGGTCTGCCGGATGAAGTAAAAAAAGGAAAACCTCCGGTGCCTGATCCGCCAGGCGAGAGCGGAGCACGGGCGGTAAGCCCCAGTCGCAGCTTTCTTTTTTGTACAGGAACCATTCGTCCAACTTGCCCAGGGCTTTCGAAATTCGTGGAGCTTCGGTGCTCGCCTCGTGGCCTAGTCCGAACATATATTCGATATTTTTCTTTCTGATGAGTCGTTCGTCATTTCTTTTCCCAGATGCACTCCAGTTTTCCGCTTTTTCTTCCTGTTGATGTACCAAGGAAATTGATCTTAGCTGGGAAATATTTATCCCTGGAGGCAGTTCCTGGTTTTGCCCCCCCAGTGCGAGCCGCGCACCCAGCAGGGCAACTTGGGTTTCAGGTGGTCTGATTTTTATTTCCTGAATGGCGTGCTCGATTCCAGGCCAGTAAGCCTTGATCATGGAGTAGGCCAGATCGTCGCCGCGCAGTTCCGTTCCACCGCTATTGAGGCGTTGAAAAAGGTGCTCCACATTTGCGATGCGTTCTTCTGCATTTTGTACTGTTTCGTGTTCCTGCTCCCAGTGGCTGGGCTGTGTCAGTGCGTCATGCGGAACAGGCAGGGCCACGATACGCGCATGCTGCACCCGGAAAAGCGCGGTTATCAGCTCTTTGCAATGTGGCCTTGAAGAGGCTGGATCACGAGCCAGCCATTCATCCAATTTGCTGCGCGCGTGTATCGCCCAGTGCGTTTTTGTCCCGGGCTTTTCATACAGGTTACGTGTCGTGATGAATTCTTCGCAGCGGTCGCGGAGTGCCTGGATAACGGAGCGGGCGCTCTCCGTTTCCGTGTCTTTCAGACCTTTGCTTGCTTCTAGCGCCCAGGCCAGCGGAATCGGGGCATCCGCATCCCAAGGGCAGCCATTGACAGGTCTCGATCTCTTTGCGGAGTTCGAGGTTGAGCCTGCCCAAGCTTGAAATGCCTCAATCGCATCGCGCGCATCTCCAGCTTGAAGCTTTTTGGGCTCCTTTTCTTCGCCGATGCGAAACCCCCAGGGATGAGCGGTAGTAGTAACGCGCAAGAGGTAGGTACGCGTTGATGTTGAGTGAAAACGTTCAGGGCTGGGAGTAAGGTCGAGCCATAGCAGGGTATCTGGATCCAATGGTGCGCCTTGTTCCTCTACCCGAAAGGGGTCCAGATAGCCCAGTGCAATCGCATTGGCGCGCTGCTGCCCATCCAGTAGATGATGGGTATAGTTGCGTTTTTTCTCCTTGCAAGTACCGGTTTCCGGGTTGCTTTCCGAATGGATGCCCTTACGAGTGTTCTGGGTCTTCAGCAGGTCGCATACAACCAGCGAACCGATTGGAAAACCGCGCAGAATCGAATCCCAAAGCAATTCGATCTGGTTGGGTTTCCAGACCGCGCCGCGCTGGAGGGATGGCAAACCTGCGAGGATTTTCGGTGAACATTCGGATTGGCCGTCGGTCAGAAAAGGAAACTGCCAACTGGCGACTTCGCGCAGAGAGAGTGCTACTGGTTCCGCTAAGGAATCTCTGATTAAGCGATATGAATATATTCACATAGTATAAAATACGCAGTATTGCGAAGCCTGGATTTCCTGACAGATATGAAACAGATCACCTTTGCGACGCTGGCCGAAGCCGGGAAGAAGCGCAAGACCAA
>JAVBSY010000117.1:0-5220 GCA_031556475.1 Azoarcus sp. | reverse complement strand
TTTCTTCAACTGGCATGCAGTTTCGCTGTTGCCGCTATGCGCTGGTTGATGGCCGTTTCGAGCCATTTGCGCACGCGCTGGGCGTCGGCCGTGCGGGTGTAGCGGCCGTTCGAATCCATCAGCACGATCACCATCGGTTGCCGGTGCATCCATGCCTGCATCACGAGGCAGCGGCCCGCTTCGCTGATGTAGCCGGTTTTGGATACGCTGATTTCCCAATCCGGATTGCCCACCAGGGCATTCGTGTTCTTGAAGTGCAGCGTGCGGCTGCCAATCTCCACTTCGCGTTCGGATGTGGTGGAGAACTCGCGGATCAGCGGATAGGTTGCAGCGGCGGTTACCATCCGCGCCAGGTCGCGCGGGCTGGAAACGTTGTTGGGATTCAATCCGGTACTGTCGTGAAAGCGCGTGTCGGACAATTCGAGCAGGCGGGACTTCACGTTCATCGCTTCGACGAAGGCGGCAAGGCCGCCGGGATAATGGCGCGCCAGCGCCGAGGCGGCGCGGTTTTCCGACGACATCAGCGCCAGATGCAGCATTTCCTCGCGGCTCAGCCGGGTGCCGATGGTGAGCCGCGAGCCGGTGCCCTTGAGCATGTCGACGTCGGCTTCGGTAACGGTCAGTTCCTCTTTCAGGCTTTGCCCGGCTTCGAGCACGACCATCGCGGTCATCAGCTTGGTGATCGAGGCGATCGGCAGTATCGAGGCGCTGTTGCGTTCGAGCAGGACCTGGCCGGTGGCCTGGTTGGCAACATAGAACGCGGCGGAGCGCAGTTGCGGGTTGCCGTGGATGTCGAGGGCGAGTGCGCCGTCGTCGTCATCATCCGCATCCCGCAGCGAGCGTTTGAGCGACACTTTTTTCACGGCAGGCTTGGCCGCTGTTTTCACCGCCGGTCTGGGGGCCGCTTTGCTGGCGGTCGTCGCGGATTTCCTGGCTGCCGGTTTGGCGGTGGCCTTGCCGGTCTTGGCGGTGGACTTGGAGGAGGCCGGGGTGGATGAAGCCGCGGCGGCTGTGTTCCAGCCCGGCTGTGCAAACGACAGACCGAGCAGGATGATGAAAAGGGCGCGTGAGATCATCGGTGGCGGCTGAGCAAGTCTCGTTGTTTTTAATTCTCAACAAAAATAAGAAGATATCAAGTCTTTTTAAAGTTTTTTCGAGAATAGAACGTATCTTACGCCACACGGGGCATGTACGACATGGCGCGCATATCCACCTATATCCACCTCAATCCCGCCTCGGTCGTGCCGGCGTGGCAGAGTTTAACAGCCTGCCGGCACGATCAGCGTGCGCTTTTTCGCCTAGTTTTCGGCCTGTCCCGCATCGACGACGGTGAGCGCGGTCATGTTCATGATCCGGCGCGCCGAGGCCGACGGTGTAAGAACATTCACGGGCTTGGCCGTGCCGAGCAGGATCGGCCCCACCGTCATGCCTTCGCCGGCGGCCGTTTTGAGCAGGTTGAAGGCGATATTGGCCGCGTCCAGTGTCGGGAAGATCAGCAGATTGGCGTCTTCGCGCATGCGCGCGTTGGGGAAGATCTGCGTGCGCAGCCGGGCGTCGAGCGCCGAGTCGCCGTGCATTTCGCCTTCCACCTGCAGTTCCGGGTGGTTCTCGTGCAGCAGGCGCAGCGCGGCGCGCATCTTCTCCGCAGTGGGAGAGTCGGCCGAGCCGAAAGACGAGTGGGACAGCAGCGCGACGCGCGGCGCGATGCCGAAGCGCTGCATTTCCTCGGCGGCGAGCAGCGTCATTTCGACGATCTGTTCCGGCGTGGGGTCGTAGTTGACGTAAGTATCGGCAAGGAACAGCGTGCGTCCCGGCACGTTCAGCAGGTTCAGCGCGTAGCAGTGCTTGACCCCAGGGCGGCGGCCGAGCACGTTTTCGATGAACTCCAGGTGCAGGCGGTGGATGCCGGTGGTGCCGCAGATCAGCCCGTCGCCGTGGCCGGCCTTGAGCAGCAGCGCGGCAGCGAGCGTGGCGCGGCGGCGCACTTCGCGCTTGGCGTACTCGACCGATACGCCGCGCCGTTCCATCAGCGCGTGGTAATCGGACCACAGCTCGGCGACGCGCGGATCGATGGCCGGGTCGATCAACTCGAAATCGCGCCCGGCGTCTATGCGCAGGCCGAAGCGGGCGATGTTGTCGCGGACGATCTGTTCGCGGCCGAGCAGGATCGGGTGCGCCAGCCCTTCGTCCAGCACGGCTTGCACCGCGCGCAGCACGCGCTCCGATTCGCCTTCGGCGAAGATGATGCGTTTCGGATTCTTTTTCGCCGCGGCGAAAACCGGCTTCATGATCAGGCCGGACTGCCAGACGAAGTTGTTCAGTTGCGACCGGTAGGCGTCCCAGTCGCGGATCGGCCGTGTCGCCACGCCCGAGGCTTCGGCCGCCGCGGCCACCGCCGGTGCGATCTTGACGATGAGGCGTGGATCGAAGGGGCGCGGAATGATGTACTCAGGTCCGAAACCGGTGATCTTCTCGCCGTAGGCGGCCGCGACCACCTCGCTTTGCTCCACCTGCGCCAGATCGGCGATGGCGCGCACGGCGGCAAGCTTCATCTCGTCGGTGATCGTGGTCGCACCCACATCGAGCGCGCCGCGGAAGATGAAGGGAAAGCACAGCACGTTATTGACCTGGTTCGGATAATCCGAACGTCCGGTGGCAATGATGGCGTCGTTGCGTACCGACTTGACCTCGCTGGGGAGAATTTCCGGCGTGGGGTTGGCCAGCGCGAGGATCAGCGGGTTGGCTGCCATCTTCGCCACCATCCCGGGCTTGAGCACGCCGCCGGCGGAAAGGCCGAGGAAAACGTCCGCGCCCTCGATGATCTCGTCCAGCCTGCGCGCCGGCGTCTGTTTCGCGTAGCGCGCCTTGATCGGATCCATCAACACGGTGCGGCCTTCGTACACCACGCCTTCGATGTCGCTGACCCAGATGTTCTCCACCGGGATGCCGAGCATCGTCAGCAGGTCGAGGCAGGCCAGCGCGGCGGCGCCGGCGCCGGAGGTGACGAGTTTGATCTTTTTCGGGTCCTTGCCCTGCAACTTCAAGCCGTTGAGCACCGCCGCGCCGACCACGATGGCGGTGCCGTGCTGATCGTCGTGGAACACCGGGATGTGCATGCGTTCGCGCAGTTTGCTTTCGATGTAAAAGCATTCCGGCGCCTTGATGTCTTCGAGGTTGATGCCGCCGAAGGTCGGCTCCAGCGCAGCGATCATGTCGATCAGCTTGTCCGCGTCCGGCTCGTTGATTTCGAGGTCGAACACGTCGATGCCGGCGAATTTCTTGAACAGCACCCCCTTGCCTTCCATCACCGGCTTGGCCGCGAGCGGGCCGATGTTGCCCAAACCGAGCACCGCCGTGCCGTTGGTGACGACGCCGATGAGGTTGGAGCGCGCGGTCAGGCTTGCCGCCTCGGCCGGGTCGTCTACGATGGCATTGCAGGCGGCGGCGACGCCCGGCGAATACGCCAGCGAAAGATCGCGCTGGTTGGTCAGTGCCTTGGTGGGCGTGACCGAAATCTTGCCGGGGTGAGGATAGCGGTGATAGTCGAGTGCGGCGGCGTGTATCCGTTCATCCATGGCGGGTTCCGTATGTTCGTTGTGCGATCTAGTTGTGGTTGTGCCCGGCGCGATGCGGCTTGTCGGGCCGTGGCCGGGGCGCGGTATTAAGGTACCACCACGCGGCGCTTTCGATACATCGTGTCGTGTAAAAGGCAATATCGTGCAGAAACTTCGCAGCGTGCGAAAGTTGGCAATGAGTTGGCAACGGGCGGGCCGGCATTTTCGCCGGCCCTGTGAGCGTGGCATAATGTTCAGCTTTCGCCGGCAATGAGTTGCTCGGGGATGTTCCTATTATCTCCCTGCCACTTTTGCGATCGGCGCGGCAGGCAGGGGGCTGGGTTGCGGCCTTCGAGTCCGTTGGTGCCGTGCCGGTGGGGATAGGGTTTTGCATCCGTAATCTGGAGAGCTTTGCGCCATGAATCAACGTTTTTCCGACGCGGCGATTGCCGCCGCTCCCGGCTATGTCCGCCATGAAGGTTTGAAGAAGTGGGTTGCGGAAATCGCCGTGCTCACCGAGCCCGACCGGGTAGTTTGGTGCGACGGTTCCGAGGAAGAGTACAACCGGCTGTGCACCGAAATGGTCGCCTCCGGCATGCTCATCAAGCTCAACCCGGAAAAGCGCAAGAACTCCTATCTCGCGTGGTCCGATCCGTCCGACGTCGCCCGTGTCGAGGATCGCACCTTCATTTGCTCGCAGAACGCCGCCGACGCCGGCCCGACCAACAACTGGGAAGACCCGGCAGTCATGCGCAAGACGCTGGACGGCCTGTTCAAGGGCTGCATGCGCGGGCGCACGATGTACGTCATCCCCTTCTCCATGGGTCCGCTCGGCAGCCCCATCGCCCACATCGGCGTGGAGATTTCCGACAGCCCCTACGTGGTGGCGAACATGCGCACGATGACGCGCATGGGCCGTGCGGTGTACGACGTGCTCGGCACCAACGGCGAATTCGTTCCCTGCGTGCATAGCGTCGGCGCGTCGCTGGCCCACGGTGAAAAAGACAGCCGCTGGCCGTGCAATCCGACCACCAAGTACATCGTCCATTACCCGGAAACGCGCGAAATCTGGTCCTACGGCTCCGGCTACGGCGGCAACGCGCTGCTCGGCAAGAAGTGCTTCGCGCTGCGCATCGCCTCCACCATGGCGCGCGACGAAGGCTGGCTGGCCGAGCACATGCTGATTCTCGGCGTGGAATCGCCCGACGGGGAAAAAACCTACGTTGCGGCCGCATTCCCTTCCGCCTGCGGCAAGACCAACTTCGCCATGCTGATCCCGCCCAAGAGCTTCAACGGCTGGAAGATCTACACCGTCGGCGACGACATTGCCTGGATCAAGCCGGGCAAGGATGGCAAGTTCTACGCCATCAACCCCGAATCCGGTTATTTCGGCGTTGCGCCCGGCACGTCGGAAAAAACCAACTTCAACGCCATGGCGACGTTGAAGGAAAACATCATCTTCACCAACTGCGCGCTTACCGACGATGGCGACGTGTGGTGGGAAGGCATGTGCAAGGAAGCGCCCGCGCACCTCATCGACTGGCAAGGCAAGGACTGGACGCCCGAGATCGCCAAGGAGACCGGACGCAAGGCCGCGCACCCGAACGCCCGCTTCACCGCGCCGGCCAACCAGTGCCCGTCGATCGACCCGAACTGGGAAGACCCC
>JAVBSY010000133.1:0-4720 GCA_031556475.1 Azoarcus sp. | reverse complement strand
TGTTGAACCGCTCCAAGCTGAGTTGCACGCTTGGATCGAGGCCGAGCCAGATCTGACTTTGGCACAACTGTGTGAGCGCCTGGCTGGGCATGGCGTCCAGATCAAGGCTTCAGCGTTGTGCCACCAACTCAAAAAGTGGGGCTTGAGCTTCAAAAAAAACGCTGCACGCCAGCGAGCAAGAGCGCGAGGACGTACAGCAGGCGCGCCAAGCGTGGATTGAGCAACAGCCGCAATGAATTCAAACCGATTGGTCTTTCTGGATGAAACGTGGGCCAGCACCTGCATGGCCCGTACTCGGGGACGCGCCCCGCGTGGTCAGCGATGCTTGGGCGCAGTCCCTCATGGGCACTGGAAGACGACCACATTCATTGCCGCCCTGCGCTGTGATGCCATCACCGCCCCGATGGTGATCGATGGCGCGATGAACGGCTCACTGTTTCTGGCCTATGTGAGTAAGTTCCTGTGCCCGACTTTGCGCCCCGGTGATGTGGTCATTGCCGACAATCTGAGCGCTCACAAAGTGGCCGGTGTTCGGCAAGCCATCGAAGCGGTGGGTGCCACATTGCTTTACCTGCCGCCGTATTCTCCAGACCTCAATCCCATCCACGTTCCGTCGGATATGGTTGCGAGACGGAGAAACGATCTTTCTCCTCCTCGCAGCCAGGCGTTTTCTGAGGGCTGGGGTTGAGCTTTTCGATCAGTGCGCGTAAACGCGGCTTCTTTTCGCTTTTGTCCAAATCGGCAACGCTGCCCTCGCCTCCTTTGATCCAATTCCAGGTATTTATTCTCTTCCCGGTCTGCAGATCGAATACGAGGCTTTCATGCGACCAATCGCCCTGCGTGCCCCCACAAAAGGTAGCGGGCAAATTATCGGCAACGACCAGAAACCTGCCCGTCCAGATCAACGGTGCCAGAGCCCTGCCCCAGTCTCTGCCTCCATTCACTCTGCAATCGAACGCATTGGCAGCTTGCTCCCGCAGCCAGGAGTGCACAAAAGCATTGAATTCCGGCGCTCCGGCCAGGGTGGCCGGCAGTTCGAACGCGTCACCGGTTTCGGTTTTTATTTCCTCGTAGGCAATGCCTTGGAATCGGGCCGGCTTGCGCGTGTAGCGCATTGCGCTTTCGATGGGACGATAGAATGCCGGGCCACAAGGCAGTGTGCCCTGCTCGTTGAGCTCGGCGGCTTTCGACAGTTTTATTTCGAGGGATTTGTCTCCGCCGGGACTCGTCCACGTGCCTTGCAGGACGCCCTTTTCCGTTTCGGCGATTTTCCACTTTCCGCTCGTCTTGGCAACCGCATCCCACCCAAATCCATCGAAGATTTTTTCGTTCCATGCGGAAAAATCGGCAACATCGTCATCGGCAACCAAGCCGATGCCGCGTAAATGTTTCAGATAATAGTATTGCGAGTAGGAGCCGTTGAAGCAGACCTGAACCTTGCTGTTGCCGATAACGCCGTGCCATACGCCGGCGAAAGGAGGCATCGGCGCATCGACCGCCCACGCGGGCATCCTGGTAATAATCACCGGCAGGAAGATACCCATACGGAACAAAGAAGCCATTCGGATTCCACAAAAACTCATTGACCGGCCTCTTGGACTGGATATGTTCTCGCGTGTCTGAAACGCCGGGGGCGGCATCCCTTGCCTGAATTGAAAATTATCTCGATCTGTATGCGGTGCGATGAATAACATTCGATCGAATCAGCGAGAATACGGCGCCCGACAATGCGGCAAGAACAATTACGGCAAGCGCCGTCGCCGTTATTGGCACAAGTGAGCAGAAATCACCATCGCCCAGGTAGCAATAATCGGATATGGGCAGATGGCTACGGCTGTTCAATCCGTAGGACGAAAGCTGCATGGCGATCATGAACAGCCATATCGATGTTGCCGACCCGACGAGGCTTCCAACGAACCTTGCCCTTAACCATCTGGGGCTGCTGCGAAAGGCGGCATAAAGCAGCCCTATTGCCAATACCGGCGGGAAAACGGTCGCAAGAACATAAATGGACAAATCCACGGGTGAGTATGTTTTTTCCATGAACACATCCAACCCATGCCCTTTGCTCCAGAAAATGACGGGAAGGGCGATCCACCAAAGAAGCCAATTCGCGGCAATGACGCTTGTGCAAAAGACAAGAAGATTTTTTATGAACAGCGCGAATTTGGGCGTCAATGTCTGCAACCCTCTTCCTGAATATCGGTCAGCCGGAATCAGGCGCCATGTGCGTTCCTGTGCAACTGGATGCTTTCAACCGTGGCATGGCATTGCCGAATCTATTTCTCTGCCGGTTCCCACTTGCAGCGAACAGGGGAGACGATCAGCCCTTTGTCTTTCAGTTCCTTGAAGGCTTTATCGACCGCCTTGCGGTCGAGATCCGCATTTTTCTCGATGTCGCCTGCCGATACGGGCTTGCCGGCTTTTTTCATCAGATCCAGAACCTTCATTGTATTGTCCATTGACACACCCCTTCCCATGATGACGTTCGTTTTCGGCCTGCGAACCGACGCTCAAAATTGTACCGAAAGAACCTTGTCATGAATTTGCCGGATTCTGAATCTTGCGCGCGAGCCAGACTCCGGCCACGGCGATCGCCATGCCGAACAGACCCAGGGCGCCCAGCGTTTCGCCGAACACCATCCAGGCGATCAGCGCGGTGGTGGGCGGGGTCAGGTAGAACAGGCTTGCCACGTTCACCGCGCTGCCGCTGCGGATCAGCAGATTGAGCAGGCTGATGGCGCCGATCGACAGGACCAGCACCAACCACAACAGGGCAAAGACGAATTCGTTGTTCCAGACGATTTCCATTGTCTCCGTCTGGCTCGCGGCCCATGCGGAAACGATGAGCGTCGGCACGAACTGGATCACCGCGCCGGTACGCAGGTCGAAACAAGGGCAAAAGCGTTTCTGGTACAGCGTACCGATGGTAATGCTGACGAGCGCGACGAGCGCCGGCAACAGCATGTGACCAAGCCCCACGGCCGGAACGCCGGCGGCGACCTTGCCGCTCACCACCATCGTCACGCCGGCGAAGCCGAGCACAAGCCCCACCCACTGGCGGACCGATACGCGCTCGCCGAGCAGCAGGCCGGCACCGAGTGCGGTGAGCAACGGTTGCATGCCGACGACCAGGGCGGTGATACCGGCCGGCAGGCCACGATCGATGGCGACAAAAACACCACCGAGATAGAGCGCATGGACGAAGATGCCGCTGAGGCCGATGTGGAACGCTTCACGCGCGTTCCTGGGCCACGGCGAGCGCATCGCCAACGCGAGCATCGCCATCGCCACGACGACAAGGACATACCGGACGGACAGGAAAGTCAGCGGCGCAGCGTAAGGCAGGCCATATTTGGCGCCGATGAAGCCGGTGCTCCACAGCACGACGAACAACAATGGGGCGACACGCTGAACGAAGGTGGAGCTGGCCATGTCGTTCTCCCGGGCGAATAAAAAAGCGGCGCAAAACGCCGCTTCGTATTAGGGGAAAATCGGGGGAAAATCGAGGGGAAGCGTCGATGGAGAAGCGTCGGCCCGTCCGGTTTACTCGTCGAGCACCGCTGAAGTATAGACTTCCTGCACGTCGTCAAGCACCTCAAGTGCATCGAGTAGTTTCTGCATGCGTGCCGCGTCGTCGCCCGAAAGCTCCGTTTCGTTCTGCGCCTTCATCGTCACCTCGCCAAATTCGGCGGCGAAGCCGGCTTTTTCCAGCGCGGCCCTGACCGCAGTGAACTCCCACGGGCCGGTAACGACTTCGATGGAGCCGTCGTCGTTGGCGACGACATCCTCGGCACCGGCTTCCAGCGCCGCTTCCATCAGCGCGTCCTCATTGGTGCCGGGGGCAAACAGCAACTGGCCGCAATGCTTGAACTGGTAGGCCACGCAACCGTCGGTGCCCATGTTGCCGCCGTACTTGGAGAAGGCGTGGCGCACGTCGGCGACGGTGCGGGTCTTGTTGTCGGTGAGGCAGTCCACCATCACCGCCGCACCGCCAATGCCGTAGCCTTCGTAGCGCGATTCCTCGTAAGTCACGCCTTCGAGTTCGCCGGTGCCGCGCTTGATCGCGCGGTCGATGTTTTCACCCGGCATGTTTTCCGCCTTGGCCTTGTCGACGGCCAGCCGCAGGCGCGGGTTGAAGTTGGGGTCGCCGCCGCCCATGCGTGCCGCAACGGTGATTTCCTTGATCAGCTTGGTGAAGATCTTGCCCCGCCTGGCGTCCTGGCGCCCTGTGCGGTGCTGGATGTTGGCCCATTTGGAATGACCTGCCATGAGTTCCTCGATGCAGCCGTAAGCGATTTAGAAGCGCGCCATTATACAGAGCAGGCAGAGTGCGAGACGGGGCGCGAGCACTGCTACACTCCAAGAAAACCATTTTTTTCGAGGTGCCGCCATGGCCGAACCGATGCTGATCGCAAAAACCGCCGACAAATCGCTTTCCCTGCTGCCACGCTTGGCCAACCGCCACGGCCTGATCACCGGCGCGACCGGTACCGGCAAGACGGTGACGCTGCAGAAGATGGCGGAGAGCTTTGCCGCCATCGGCGTGCCGGCCTTCCTTGCCGACGTCAAGGGCGATCTGTCCGGCATCGGCGCGGCCGGCAGCGCGAATCCGAAGCTGCTCGAACGGCTCGCCGCGATCGGTATCGACGATTACACGCCGCGCGCCAATACGGCGGTGTTCTGGGACGTGTTCGGCGAAAACGGCCACCCGGTGCGG
>JAVBSY010000086.1:0-17960 GCA_031556475.1 Azoarcus sp. | reverse complement strand
GCTGGGCAGCATTCGCCACTGGCAGCCGCTTTTGAGCAGATACAGCACGGCGCAGAACACTTCATATAAATCAACGGTGCGCGGCTTCGTCTGCTTGCGCACGCTTTCCAGCAACGGCCTGATCTGTTCGAACGATTCTCTATTGATATCGCTGGGGTAGCTCTTTCTCATGCCTCAGTCTACGACATCCACATGATCGTGAACAGGCTCTAAGAACTAGCAGTGCTACGCCCGTAATCAACATACCGCATACACACCCTAGGCCAGCGCCGGACCAAGAAAAGGAATATCTCGCCAGATTTCGAAAGCTTTCCATAGGTGGCAATCTATCCGGCGGGAAAAACCGCGAGGGTTTAAACATGGTGCCTCAGGGCGCGGAAACCAGCATAGGCCGCGCGCGAAACAAGGCGGCGATGGTTTTTCCATCGGTAATGCGCCCCTCATGCACGGCACTTTCCGCTTCATCCAGAGATAAGGTCAGTACCTCGATGAATTCGCCCTCGTCGAGACGCTGTCCGACGTACTGCAGCCCGCTCGCCAGGAATATCTCGATGCGCTCGTCCGAGTAGCCTATGCACGGATGCATCACCCCCAGATAGCGCCACTGCGCCGCTTCGTAGCCGGTTTCTTCGCGCAATTCGCGGCGCGCGCACTCCAGGATGTCTTCACCCGGATCGATTTTCCCTGCGGGGAGTTCAAGAAATGTACGACGCAGCGGGTAGCGAAACTGATGCTCGAACAATAAGCGTCCATCCGCCATTTGCGCCACGACGACGACCGCGCCGGGGTGGCGGACATACTCACGCACCCCTTCACTGCCATTCGGCAGGCGCACACGGTCACGGAAAACTTTCAGAAGCACGCCATCCAGAACGGATTCGCTCGTTAACCCGAGCTCTTCCAGCGGATCATGCGGTGTTTCATTCCGGCTCATCCATCCCTCGTCTTTCCGGGCCAATGCGTCGTATCGGCGCAAAACAGGAACACATCACCCAACAAAATGCCCGGAACAACAGCGCCAGCCTGGAAAACTGCTATTGGCTTCAGTGCAGCATGGAAGGGGTAAAGATCTCACACCCCCATACGCCGCAAAGCGAAACCGACAAAGAATTGAAGCACAGCAACAGCAAGGTTTCCGGGAATATGCCGAACAGCGCCACCGCCAAACCGTTGGCGGACAACAGTACGCGCAATTCGAGCGGCGCACGGATCGGCGACGTATCCGTCGGCGCATCGAAGTACATGACCTTGACCACGCGCAGATAGTAGAAGGCGCCCACCACGGACATCAGCACGGCAATGACCGCAATCCAGAGATAACCCGCGGCAACGACCGCCTTCAACACCGCAAGCTTGGCGAAGAAGCCGACAAAGAACGGAATGCCGGCCATCGAGAACATGATGAACATCATCATCGCGGCAAACCACGGGCTGCGTTTGTTCAATCCTTTGAAGTCATCGATGTTTTCGGCTTCGAAACCCGCGCGTGACAACAGAATGATCATGCCAAAAGAGGCCAGGCTCATGATGACATACGAGATGGTGTAGAACATCGCCGAGCTATATGCTTCAAAGGAGAAGCGAATATCGCCCTCCACGACGCCGGAGAGCAACCCCAGCAGCATGAAGCCCATATGGGAGATGCCCGAATAAGCCAGCATGCGCTTGAGATTGGTCTGCGCGATCGCAGCCAGGTTGCCAAGAATGATCGACAGCACGGCCACGAACATCAGCATGCTCTGCCACTGTTCGGCGACACCGGGCAAGCCCCAGACCAGCAGACGCACCGCCATCGCAAACGCAGCCACCTTGGGTGCGGTCGCAATGATCAGGGTCACCGCGGAAGGCGCGCCGTGATAGACGTCGGGCACCCACATGTGGAACGGCACCACACCGAGTTTGAACGAAATACCGGCAACCAGGAAAACGACGCCGAACAGCAGCACGGCCTTGTTGTCCATCTGGTGGACCGAGCTGGTCAGATTGGCGATGGAGGAAAATTCCAACGTACCGGTTGCGCCATAAATCATCGACATGCCATAGAGCAACAAGCCGGAAGCGAGCGCGCCGAGCACGAAATATTTCATCGCAGCTTCGCTTGAACGCGCCGAATCGCGATCGACGGCAACCATCGCATAGAGCGCCAGCGACATCATTTCCAGTCCCATGTACATCGACAACATGTGATTGGAAGTGACCATCACCATCATGCCGAGCGTCATCAACAACGCGAGCAGGTAATACTCGGGTTTGTCGATGTTGCGATCGGCCAGATACACGCGACCGTAGGCCAGTGCAATGAACATCGAGAAATAGATCGGCAGCTTCAGAACCGTACCCAGCAAATCACCGACGAAGAGATTGCTGAAGGTATAGATCACACCGCCCTGCGCCGTGGCAACGGTGATGCACAACGCGGCGGCGAGCGTGATCTGGGTCAGCACATAAGCCAACGTACGAATACGGCGGAAGAAAGCCCCCGCCAGCATGACCACGAGCGCCATGATGGCAACGAAGATTTCGGCCGCTGCAGGGTAAAAGTCGGGGACGACGAAGTTCATCTTCTGACCAATCCGGTTAAGTGTTTCGCCTGCGCTTACAGCTTGCTCACGGCAATGTGACGGAGAAGTTCATTGACCGAGGTGTGCATCACCTCGGTAACGGGGAAGGGATACAAGCCCATCGCCAGCACGCACACGGCAAGAATGGCAAGAAAAGCAAATTCTCTCGCGCCGATGTCTTTCAGTTCGGCGACATGCTGGTTGGCCACCGCCCCGAATACGACGCGTTTGTACATCCACAATGTATAGGCTGCACCCAGGATCAACGTGGTCGCGGCAGCGAAGGCAACCCAGAAATTGAATTGCACCGCGCCCAGGACAATCATGAACTCGCCAACGAATCCGCTCGTTGCCGGCAAACCGGCGTTCGCCATCGCAAATAGCATGAAGAATGCGGCGAATTTCGGCATGGTGTGAACGACGCCGCCGTAATCGGCGATCTGGCGCGAATGCATGCGGTCGTACAGCACACCGATACAAAGGAACATGGCACCGGAAACGAAGCCGTGGGAAATCATCTGCACCAGCGCGCCTTCGATCGCCAGCGGGTTAAACATGAAGAAACCGAGCGTGACGAACCCCATGTGCGAGATCGACGAATAGGCGACGAGCTTCTTCATGTCCGTCTGCACCAAGGCGACGAAACCGATGTAGACCACCGCGATCAGCGACAGGGCGATGACGATGGGCGCCAACTGCTGTGCAGCATCCGGCACGATCGGCAACGAGAAACGGAGAAAGCCGTAAGCGCCAAGCTTCAATGCGATGGCCGCCAGCACCACCGATCCCCCCGTGGGCGCTTCGACGTGGGCGTCGGGCAGCCAGGTATGCACCGGCCACATCGGCACCTTGACCCCGAAGGCAACAAGGAAGGCCAGGAAAATCAGGGTCTGCGCTTCGATACCGATTTTCAGCTGATGCCATTCGAGAATACTGAAGCTGCCAGACTGTGTATACAGATAAAGCAGCGCAATCAGCATCAGCAAGGAGCCGAGCAGGGTATAAAGGAAGAACTTGATGGCGGCATAAACCCTGTTCGCCCCGCCCCAGATGCCGATGACGAGATACAGCGGAATGAGCGACGCTTCGAAAAAGACGTAGAACAATACGCCGTCGAGCGCCGAGAAGATGCCGTTCATCAGCCCCGACATGATCAGGAAAGCGGCCATGTATTGCGCCACCTTCTCCTCGATCACCTGCCAGCCCGCGATCACCACCATGATGGTAATGAAGGCGTTGAGCAGCACGAACAGCACCGAAATGCCATCGACGCCGAGGTGATAGTTGATGCCGAAGCGTGGAATCCAGTCCCTCAGTTCGACGAACTGCATCATGCTGGTCGCCGTATCGAAATGCAGATACAACGGAATCGTCACGAAGAAACCCGCGATAGCCACCATCAACGCGATCATTCGCGCCAGGGGGGCATTACGGTCCGACCCGGTTGCCAACACCAGCAGCCCTCCCAGGATCGGCACCCAGATGGCAAGGCTGAGGAAGGGAATGTCCGTCATCGTTGCTTTCCGTTCTGTACGTCGTATGCGACGTGTCTATTATGTTTGGTAGCTGTTCGCTGCTTACCGTGTCCGACCGTGTTCATCCAAGATTGAACTTGAGCCAGAAGGTCAGCAGAATGAATACGCCGATGATCATCGCAAAGGCGTACTGATAAAGGTGACCTGTCTGGAACAGGCGCGAAATCTGGGAGATCCAGCCCACCATCCGGGCCGTACCGTTGATCGCAACACCATCGATCAAGCCTTGATCGCCCCCCTTCCACAATCCCTTGCCGAGCAAGCGAGCCCCTCCCGCGAAGAAGATCTCGTTGAAGCGGTCAAAGTAATACTTGTTGTCGAGCAGGGTATACAGCGGCTGGAAGGTGCGTTGGATCGCCGCCGGAATACCCGGTTTGACGATATAGAAGATCCAGGCAACCACCACACCGCCGAGCGCCAGCCACAAGGGAGCAGTCGTCAGGCTGTGCAGACCCATCGCCAATGCCCCGTGAAACTGCTCGGCCAGTTCCTTGAGGCCGGCATGGTTGTCGCCGACGACGATCGCCCCCTTGAACCACTCGCCGAACAGCATCGGCTCGATGGTGAAAAAACCGATCAACACGGACGGAATGGCCAGCAACACGAGCGGCAATGTGACCACCCACGGAGATTCATGCGGCTTCTGCCCCGGCGCCAGACCATGATGATGATCTCCGGACGCATGGTCTTCGTGCTCATGGTGATCATGTGACTGGCCGAAACGCTCCTTGCCGTGGAAAACCATGAAGTACATCCGGAAGGAGTAGAACGCGGTGACAAAAACGCCCACGACGACGCAAAACGCTGCGTAACCCGCACCGGGGAGGTGCGAGGCATGCACCGCCTCGATGATCGAATCCTTGGAATAAAAGCCGGCGAAAAACGGGAAACCGATCAGCGCCAGCGAGCCGAGCAGCGAGGTAAACCATGTGATCGGCATATATTTCCACAAACCGCCCATGTTGCGCATGTCCTGGTCGTGATGCATGCCGATGATGACCGAACCGGCGCCAAGGAACAGCAGAGCTTTGAAGAAGGCATGCGTCATCAGGTGGAACACGGCCGCGGAATAGGCCGAAACACCCAGGGCGACGGTCATGTATCCAAGCTGGGACAAGGTCGAGTAAGCCACCACGCGCTTCACGTCGTTTTGCACGATGCCCAGGAAACCCATGAACAGTGCGGTGGTAGCGCCGATGACGAGCACAAAGGAAAGCGCCGTATCCGACAGTTCGAACAAGGGTGACATACGCGCGACCATGAAAATGCCCGCCGTCACCATGGTCGCCGCGTGGATCAGCGCGGAAATCGGCGTCGGACCTTCCATCGAATCCGGCAGCCAGACGTGCAGCGGCACCTGAGCCGATTTGCCCATCGCGCCGATGAACAGGCAGATACAGATCGCCGTAATCAACGGCCAACCCGTCACGGCCATGTCCTGCGCAGCAAGCTCGTTCGCCTGGGCAAATACTTCGACATAGTTGAGGCTGCCAGCATAGGCGGCGATCAGGCCAATGCCGAGCAGGAAACCGAAATCGCCCACGCGGTTGACCAGGAATGCTTTCAGATTGGCATAGATCGCCGTCGGGCGGTCGTACCAGAAGCCGATCAACAGGTAAGAAACGAGTCCCACCGCTTCCCAGCCGAAGAAAAGCTGCAGGAAGTTGTTGGACATCACCAGCATCAGCATCGAAAACGTGAACAGCGAGATGTAGCTGAAAAAGCGCTGATAGCCGGGATCTTCGCGCATGTACCCGATGGTATAGATATGCACCATCAGCGATACGAAGCTGACTACCAGCATCATCATGACCGTCAACGAGTCGATCATGAAACCGACTTCGAAACGGAGTCCGCCGCTCTCCATCCAGGTATAGACGGTGCCATTGAAGGTATTGCCCGCCTGCACGTCGCCGAAAATCACGACCGAGGCGACAAACGCCACGGCAACGCCGAGAATGGTCACGATATGCGCGCCGGCACGGCCGATCATCTTGCCGAACAGCCCGGCAAGCAGCGCTCCGGCAAGCGGCGCCAGTGGCACGAGTAGATAAAGCTTCTGCATATCCGTCATTGCCATGCTTCCTTAACCTTTGAGGCTGTCCAGATCATCCACGTGGATGCTCCGCAAATTGCGGAACAGCACGACCAGAATGGCAAGCCCGATCGCCGACTCGGCTGCCGCAACGGTAAGGATGAAGAAAACGAAAACTTGCCCGGCCAAATCGCCCAGGAAATGAGAAAAGGCGATGAAATTCATATTGACCGCGAGCAGCATCAGCTCGACAGCCATCAAGAGCACGATGAGGTTCTTCCTGTTGAGGAAGATCCCAACCACGCTGATCGCGAACAAGATCGCGCCCAGAATGAGGTAATGGGAAAGCGAAAGCATCCTTGACTCCCTAGCGCGCCGGCCAACGGGCCGCCGCGAATTTCATTCGTGCCTGTCAGTTCTTCTCGGCCGGCATTTTCACCAGATCGACGCGCCCCTCGCGCTCGACCGCAATCTGTTCCGCCGGATTGATGTACTTGATCCCTTTGCGCTTGCGCAAAGTCAGCATCACCGCCCCCACCATTGCCACAAGCAACACCAGTGAAGCAAGTTCGAACGGATAGACGTAATCCGTATACAACACACGACCAAGGTCATGCACGTTGCTGTAACTCGCCGGCGCCGGCGGTGGCGCGGGCATCCTTTCCAAACCGAAATAGGGGCCGCCAAGCACCATGATCATTTCGACGGCCATCAAAATGCCGATCGCCGCGCCTATCGGCAAATGCCGCCAAAATCCCTGGCGAATGCGGTCGAGATTGATGTCGAGCATCATCACCACGAACAGGAACAGCACCATGACCGCACCGACGTAGACCATCACGAGCGTGATCGCGAGAAACTCGGCATTCAACAGCAGCCATATCCCACTAGCATTGAAAAAGGCCAGAACCAGAAACAATGCCGCATGTACCGGGTTGCGCGCGGTAATTACTCTCAGCGCCGCGAAAACAAGGATCACGGCGAGAAAATAAAAGACGAAAGTCTTAAATTCCATACTCTTTTCTGGCGACGCGTACTAACGCGCCCCTCCTCTTTTAGCGGTACTTGGCTTCCTGCTCACGGTCGGACGCAATCTGCGCTTCGTGGCGTTCCCCTACAGCCAGCAACATCTGCTTGGTGTAGTAAAGATCGCCCCGCTGCTCACCGTGATACTCCAGCTCGCGCGTCTCGACGATGGCATCGACAGGACAGGCCTCTTCGCAAAAGCCACAGAAGATGCACTTGGTCAAATCGATGTCATAGCGACTGGTACGGCGGGAGCCATCCTCGCGCTGCTCCGACTCGATCGTGATCGCCATCGCCGGGCATATCGCCTCGCACAGTTTGCAGGCGATGCACCGTTCCTCGCCATTGGGGTACCGGCGCAAGGCATGCAAGCCGCGAAAACGAGGGCTCAGCGGTGTTTTTTCTTCCGGGAACTGGATCGTGATCTTGCGTGCGAACAGATGGCGCCCCGTTACCGCCATCCCCTTGAGCAGTTCCTTCAGGAACAGGCTACCAATGTATTCCTTGGCTCCCATCTCAGCCCCTTCCCCAGATCGACAATGGTGACATTATCCATACAGCGACTACGATCACCCAGACCAGTGTAACTGGAATGAATACCTTCCAACCCAGGCGCATGATGTGGTCGTAGCGGAAACGCGGGAAAGTCGCGCGCGTCCACAAGAACAGGAAAAGGATCGTCGCTGTTTTCAACGCCAGCCAATGAAAACCGTCGGGCAGGAAACCGACCGGCGACAACCATCCGCCCAGAAACAGGACCGATGTCAGAATCGACACCAGGATCATATTGGCGTATTCGGCCAGGAAAAACAGCGCGAACGCCATGCCCGAATACTCGACCATGTGGCCCGCCACCACCTCCGCCTCACCTTCGACGACGTCGAACGGCGCACGATTGGTTTCGGCGATGCCGGAAATCACATATACCACGAACATCGGCAGCAAAGGCAGCCAATTCCACGACAGGAAGCCCAGTCCCATGTCGGCAAAGCGACCTGTCCCCTGCGACATGACGATGTCGGTCAAGTTGAGGCTGGCCGAAATGAGCAGCACGCAGATCAGCGCGAATCCCATCGACACCTCGTAGGACACCATCTGGGCCGCGGCACGCATCGAACCCAGGAAAGGATACTTGGAGTTGGAGGCCCAACCGGCAATGATGACGCCATACACTTCCATCGATGTGATGGCGAGCAAGAACAGCAGCCCGGCATTGACGTTTGCCAACACGAGACCATCGCCGAAAGGAATGACGGCCCAAGCCGCCAACGACGGGGCAATCGCCAGGATGGGGCCGACGATGAACAACCCTTTGCTCGCTCCGGACGGAACGATGATTTCCTTCAGCAGCAGCTTCACGCCATCCGCGATCGGCTGCAGCAAGCCCAGGGGCCCAACCCGGTTGGGGCCGATCCGGACCTGCATGAAGCCGATCACCTTGCGCTCGGCATAGGTCATATAAGCCACACAGACCATCAGCGGCGCGATGATGGCGACAATCTTCACCAAGGTCCACAGCACCGGCCATGCGGGACCGAGCAGCTCTGCAACCGGTTGCAGCATCGCTTCCATCAGGCACGCTCCACGCTGAATTTTCCGTACATCGGCCCAACCTCCGCCGTCGAAGCATGGGCGGCGGCAAGACGAACACAACCTGCGGCAACCGTATCGTCGGCAATCACCGCAAACTCCATTCCCGCTCCGTTGCGGGCGACACGAACCCGGTCACCGGCACTCAAACCAAGACGCCCGAGCGTCGCGGCGCTGATACGAGCGGACGGAGTCTCCGCATCCTTCGTACGCTGCAGCGCCGACGCACGCCGAACCAAGGGATCGGAAAAGTGGATCGGCACATCGGCAACGCGCTCAAGGCCATCTTCCGCAACAGCGACAGGACTCATATCGATGCCGGAAACACCATTGTTCAAATGCTTGGCGCAATCACCGGACAACGCCTCATCGCGGATCGCTTCCGAACTTTCATAGGCGAAACCATTTACGTCAAGCAGGTTGCCCAGAACTCGCAGCACTTTCCACCCAGGACGACTTTCGCCCTTCGGCTGTGCAACCGCGTTGAAACTCTGTACCCGCCCCTCGCAATTGACAAAGCTGCCCGATGTTTCCGAGAACGGCGAAATCGGCAGCAATACGTCGGCCACGGCACGCAGGGACGGGCTATCGAAAGCCGACAGGGCCACAACCAGTTGCGCGCCGGACAGTGCGGCCATCGTCATCGCAGGATATGCAAAATCGAGGTCGGGCTCAACGCCCAGCAGCACGTAGGCGCGACGCGGCGTTTCAAGCATTTGCCGCGCATTGAGACCGCCATTGCGGGGAGTCGCACCGGTAAGATGAGCACCGACACTGTTGGCCGCTTCACCAATCGTGCCAGCGGTGCCGCCGGCCAAACGAGCGATTTCCTGCGCCAATGCTTCCAATTGCGCGGCCTGTGCATGCTGGACGGCGAAATTACCGAGCCAGACAGCGACTTTCTGTCCGCTCGCGAGACTCGAGGCGATCGCCCTGGCCTGCTCGGAAATCGTTTCAGGCAAATCGCCTGCAAACGCCGGATCGACTGCGGTGCCTTTTTCCGCAGCAAGCACGACAGCGACTTGTGCAAGCATGTCGACCATCTGCGAGGGTGCGACCAACGCACGATGACGCACCGGAATCAACCATTCTTCCGCCGTCGCGCCAAGCGCGCTTACATGCAGGCCACGCTTGGCTGCCTGGCGCACGCGTTGAGCCAGCAGCGGCACATCCTTGCGCAGGAAGCTACCGACAACGAGCAAGCGATCCAATTCGCCCACGGCGGCAATCGGCATGCCCAGCCAGGGCGCGCCCGCACGCTTGCCGTCGGCACTGAAATCCCATTGACGCAGGCGGAAATCGATATTGTCCGAACCCAGGCCACGCAAGGCTTTCTGCGCCAGGAACAGTTCTTCCACCGTAGCGTGCGGCGACAACAACGCACCCACCGACGATGCACCGTGATCGCCAATGACATTGCGCAACCCGTTGGCGGCGAACTCCAACGCCGTCTGCCAATCCACCTGCCGCCACTGATCGCCTTGCTTGATCTGAGGGGCGACAAGACGCTCGTCGCTGTTCAGGCCTTCGTAGGAAAAACGGTCCTTGTCCGTCAGCCAGCACTCGTTGACCGCTTCATTCTCCAACGGCAGCACCCGTTTGACGACGTCGTGCTTCGTTTGGACGATCAGATTGGCCCCGAGGGAATCGTGCGGGGAAATGGATTTGCGCCGCGACAGTTCCCAGGTTCGCGCAGCGAAACGGAACGGCTTCGACGTCAGCGCACCGACGGGGCAGAGATCAATGATATTTCCGGACAGCTCGGAATCCACCGTTTTCTCGATGAAAGGCATGATTTCCGCATGTTCGCCGCGAAACGCCTGACCCAACTCCATTTCACCGGCGATTTCAGCCGTGAAACGCACGCAACGGGTACAGTTGATACACCGAGTCATGTCGGTCGAAACCAACGCACCCAGATTCTTGTTGAATACAACCCGCTTTTCTTCTTGGTAACGGGACTGGCCGGCACCATAGCCCACCGCCAGATCCTGTAGCTGGCATTCGCCGCCCTGGTCGCAGATCGGACAGTCCAGCGGGTGATTGACGAGCAGAAACTCCATCACCCCCTTCTGAGCCTTCACAGCCTGCTCGGAGCGCGTCCACACCTTCATGCCATTGGTAACCGGCGTAGCGCACGCGGGCAAGGGCTTGGGCGCCTTCTCGACCTGGACGAGGCACATCCGGCAACTCGCCGCGATGGATAGCTTCTTGTGATAGCAGAAGTGCGGAATATAGGCGCCCGCCTGAACGGCCGCATCCATTACGGTGCTGCCGTCCGGAACCGTTACCTGCTGACCGTCGATTTCGATCTCTAGCATGAGGGGCTCACGTAGATTTGGCTGCCTGCGTGCTGAACTTCCGGTGGCACGAGGCATTTTTTGTTTTCAATGTGGTATTCGAATTCCGCGCCAAAGTGCTTGACGAAACTCTGCACTGGCATGGCGGCGGCATCGCCGAGCGCACAGATCGTGCGTCCCATGATGTTGCCCGTCACGGAATTCAAAAGATCCAGATCATCCGGGCGGCCGAGGCCATTTTCGATGCGGTGGACCACCCGGTACAGCCAGCCGGTCCCTTCCCGGCAAGGCGTACATTGACCACAGGATTCTTCAAAATAAAAATAGGACAAGCGCTCCAGCGCCTTGACCATACAGGTCGTCTCATCCATGACGATGACCGCGCCGGAACCAAGCATGGAACCTGCCTTGGAGATGGAATCATAATCCATCGTACAGTCCATCACGATTTCGGCAGGCAGCACCGGCGCCGACGAACCGCCGGGAATGACGCCCTTGAGCTTGCGCCCCCCGCGCATGCCGCCCGCCATTTCGAGCAGTTCGGCGAACGGCGTGCCCAGCGTCACCTCGTAGTTACCCGGGCGATTCACATGCCCCGACACCGAAAACAGCTTTACCCCGCCATTATTCGGCTTGCCAAGGCTCAAAAAGCCTTCGCCGCCCATGTTCATGATGAACGGAACCGATGCGAACGTTTCGGTGTTATTGATCGTCGTCGGCTTGCCATAAAGGCCGTAGCTTGCCGGGAACGGCGGTTTGAAGCGCGGCTGCCCCTTTTTGCCTTCGATCGATTCGAGCAACGCGGTTTCCTCGCCACAGATGTAGGCGCCATACCCGTGGTGCGCGAACAGGTCGAATGAAAAATCGCTGCCGAGAATACTTTCCCCGAGCAGGTTGGCCGCTCGGGCCTCCGCCAGCGCTTCTTCGAAACGCCGGTAGAGTTCGAAGATTTCACCGTGAATGTAGTTGTAGCCTCGCGCGCACCCCATCGCGTAAGCAGCGATGATCATCCCTTCGATGACGGTATGCGGGTTGTAACGAAGGATATCCCGGTCTTTGAAGGTGCCTGGCTCGCCCTCATCCGAGTTGCAGGCCAGATACTTGTCGCCCGCAAAAGCGCGAGGCATGAAACTCCATTTCAGGCCAGTGGGAAAACCCGCCCCGCCCCGACCACGCAATACCGAAGTCTTAAGCTCGGCGATGATCGTCTCGGCTGGCGTTTTCTCCGCAATGATCCTCTTCAACGCCGAGTAACCACCCCGCGCCACATAATCCTGCAGCCGCCAGGTGCGGTCGCCGTCAAGGCCAGCAAGAATCAGTCCGTGCGCACTCATTTTTTATCCAGGTCGGCCAATAGCAGATCGATCTTTTCCTTGGTCATCCAACTGCACATATGGTGATTATTCACCAGCAACACGGGCGCATCGCCGCAAGCGCCCATGCACTCCCCTTCCTTCAGCGTGAATTTGCCGTCCGGGGTCGTCTCGTTGAAATCGATACCAAGCTTTTCCTTTACGTAATCGGCCGCATGCACCCCTCCAGACAAGGCGCACGGCAAATTGGTGCATACCGTGATCTTGTGCTGCCCAACCGGTTCGAGGTCGTACATGTTGTAGAAACTCGCCACCTCGTAGGCCGCAATTGCTGGCATCCCGAGGTAATTCGCAACGAAGCCTATGGTTTCCTTCGATAACCAGCCACGTTCGACCTGGGCAATACGCAGCGCGGCCATGACGGCGGACTGCTGTTGTCCCTCAGGGTACTTGGCAATTTCTCGATCGATCTGTTGTAGCGATTCCTGGCTCAGCATGTCGTACTCATCTTCGGGTTGCCTGCTGACTCATTCGTATCGTGCCTTCCGGCACCAAATTCATCTGTCGATTTCGCCGAACACCACGTCCATCGTGCCAATGATCGCAACGACGTCGGCAATCATGTGACCACGGGCGATTCCATCCATTGCCGCCAGATGCGCGAATCCCGGCGCACGCAGCTTGACGCGATAAGGCTTGTTCGCGCCATCGGATACGGCATAAACGCCGAACTCCCCTTTGGGGTGTTCGATGGCCGCATATGCCTCACCCTGCGGCACATGAATCCCTTCGGAAAAGAGCTTGAAGTGATGAATCAGCTCTTCCATATTGGATTTCATCTTTTCACGCGCGGGCGGCGCAACCTTATGGTTGTCGGTAATCACCAGACCGGGGTTTTTGCGCAACCAGTCGATACACTGCCGCAGGATGCTGTTCGACTGCCGCATCTCTTCCATGCGGCACAGGTAACGATCGTAACAATCCCCGTTTCTGCCGACGGGAACATCGAAATCGACTCGATCGTACGCTGCATAGGGCTGCTTTTTGCGCACATCCCAAGCAATGCCGGAACCCCGCAGCATGGGGCCTGAAAAGCCCCAATCGAGCGCCTGCTCGGGCGAAACGACACCGATGCCGACGGTACGCTGCTTCCAGATACGATTATCGGTCAGCAGCGTTTCATACTCGTCGCAATATTTCGGAAAACGTTCGGTAAAGTCTTCGAGAAAATCCAGCAGCGAACCCTGCCGATTGGCGTTCAGTTCCTCTACTGTTTTCGCGTTCTTGAATTTATTCTGCTGATATTGCGGCATGCGATCGGGCAAATCACGATACACGCCACCGGGCCGGTAATAGGCTGCGTGCATGCGAGCACCGGAAACAGCCTCATAGACGTCCATCAGATCTTCGCGCTCGCGGAAGGTGTACAACACCATCGTCATCGCGCCGATATCGAGCGCGTGCGTGCCGATATTCATAAGATGATTCAGAATACGGGTCACTTCGTCGAACATCACGCGGATGTACTGGGCGCGCAAGGGCACTTCCAGCCCAAGCAGACGTTCGATAGCCAGACAATAGGCATGTTCGTTGCACATCATCGACACGTAGTCGAGGCGGTCCATGTATGGCACGGACTGCACCCATGTACGCGTCTCCGCAAGCTTCTCGGTACCACGATGAAGCAGGCCGATATGCGGATCGGCACGTTCGACGACCTCACCGTCCAGCTCCAGCACCAAGCGCAGCACACCATGCGCCGCCGGATGCTGAGGGCCGAAATTGATCGTGTAATTGCGAATTTCAGCCATGACCCACATCCCCGTAGTGATCTTCGCGCACGATACGTGGCGTATTTTCGCGCGGTTCGATAGTGACCGGCTGATACACTACCCGCCCCTGCTCCGGGTCATAGCGCATTTCAACATATCCGGAAACCGGGAAATCCTTACGGAACGGATGACCGACAAAGCCATAATCGGTCAGGATACGGCGTAAATCCGGGTGACCTGAATACATGATGCCGTAAAGATCGAAAGCTTCACGCTCATACCAATTGGCACTCGACCACACCTCGGCAACGGAATCGATGACGGGGAAAGCGTCGTCATCCGCGAAGGTCCGCAAACGCAGGCGCCAGTTATGCTCGATGGACAGGAGATGCGCAGCGGAAGCGAAACGCTTTCCGCTTCGTACCGGCCTGCTATATGCCGAATAATCCAGACCCGAAATATCGATCAGTTGCTGAAAGCGCAAATCGGCCGAATCGCGCAGGGTTCTGGCAACTTGCAGATAATCCTTCGACAGAACCTCGATAGTCACCTCGCCACAGGCGACGACAAGCGACTGGAGCACATCCCCAAAAACATCATGGAGCTTTTCACTTAAGCGTTCGAGCTTGTTACTCATGACCCGGGACCTATCTGTCAGCGCGCAATGGTATTGGTTCGCTTGATTTTGTTCTGCAGTTGGAGAATGCCGTAAATCAAGGCTTCAGGTGTCGGCGGGCACCCCGGAACATAAACATCCACGGGAACGATGCGATCACAGCCGCGCACAACCGAATAGGAATAATGGTAGTAACCGCCGCCATTGGCACAGGAGCCCATCGAGATCACCCAGCGCGGCTCGGACATCTGGTCGTACACCTTGCGCAGTGCAGGCGCCATCTTGTTGCACAGCGTCCCGGCGACGATCATCAGATCGGACTGGCGAGGACTTGGCCTGAACATGACGCCAAAACGGTCCAGGTCATAGCGAGCACAGCCCGCATGGATCATTTCGACCGCACAACAGGCCAAGCCAAAAGTCACCGGCCACAGGGATCCCGTCCGCGTCCAATTAATGACCGCATCAAGCGAAGTCGTGACGAAACCTTCGCGGAAAACGCCCTCAATGCTCATACATTACTCCCAGTCGAGAGCCCCGTTTTTCCATTCGACAACATAACCGATAACCAAAACGGCGAGAAATATCATGACCGAACCGAAAACGAACCATGCCAATTCACCCGCCGCAATGAATTCCTGAAAAACCGTCGCCCACGGGAAAAGGAACGCGATTTCGAGATCGAAAAGAATGAAAAGAATTGCAATGAGATAATAGCGGACGTCGAATTTCATTCGCGCATCTTCAAACGCTTCGAATCCGCACTCATAAGGGGAGAGCTTTTCGCTATTCGGGCGATGAGGCCCTATAAGGCGCCCGAGTACAATAGGCACCACGCCAAAAGCCAGACCAACGAGAATGAACATCAAGACGGGAAAATAGTTTTCCAGCATGGCTCGCTGACCTCTAAGTTAACGAACGGCAATTATTGGCCGTCGTCATGCTTTTTTGTACTTTCCGCATGGAAACGCCCGCATTCGCGGGCGCCTCCATCCATATTCTGGTGCCGACGGTGAGACTCGAACTCACACGGCTTTCGCCACCACCCCCTCAAGATGGCGTGTCTACCAATTTCACCACGTCGGCTCGCTACATCCAGACGATTATACGATTATCCGCATAACGTGCAAAGACACTTTTCGACTTTTATTTCGGAATTTCCTGCGTCTTGGAATCGCCAGCCGGCGCAGCACCCTCGGATTTGGACGGTGTCTCGGCCGGTGCCGTTTGCACGACCCCCTCCATGACGCTCGACGGCGCAGCCGGCTTGCTGCCCGCGAGATAGCTCAATCCAAGGCTGGTTATGAAAAACATCGTAGCCAAAGCCGCTGTCGTCCGGCTCAGGAAATTCGCCGATCCGGAGGACCCGAACAAACTGCCGGAGGCACCACTGCCAAAGGCAGCACCCATATCGGCCCCCTTGCCGTGCTGCATCAACACCAATCCGATGACAGAAATTCCGACAAGTACGTGAACAGTCAGCATCAGGGAAAAAAGAAAATTATCCATATTAATCTTTAAGAAATATCAAAATTCAGCCGCAGCACGGCAAATAACCATGAAATCTTCGGCAACCAGCGATGCTCCGCCAATCAAACCGCCATCGACATTCGCAATGGCGAACAATTCGGCTGCATTGTCCGGCTTCACGCTGCCGCCATACAAAATTCTCGTTACCGCACCCGATTTGCAGTGCTGCCGCAGCCAGGCCCGGATGCTTGCGTGCATCTGGCCGACTTGCGCCACGCTGGCCGAACGCCCTGTGCCAATAGCCCACACGGGCTCATAGGCAATCACGACACCCGCCGCCCGCTCGCTGCCAAGCACATCCAGCAGCGCTTGAAGCTGCCGGGCGATAACAGCCTCTTCCTGCCCGGCGTCTCGCTCGGCGAGCGTTTCGCCAACGCAGACGATGGGCACAAGCCCCGTTTTCAGCGCCGCCGCCGCCTTGCGGCCGGCTACAGCGTCGCTTTCACCGAACAGCGCACGCCGTTCGGAGTGGCCGACAATCACATAGGTGCATCCAAACTCGGCAAGCATCGCAGCGCTGATTTCGCCTGTATAGGCCCCGGTTTCGAACTCGCTGACGTCCTGCGCACCGAGAGCGACCCGGCTTGCCGCCAATGCCTGCCGGGCCTGTGCCAGATATGGATAAGGAACGCAGACAACCCGCTCGACGGCCGGCACATCGGAGGCCGCCATCGCGCCCAGCAGCGCGGCATTGGCCGCCATGCTGCCATTCATCTTCCAGTTGCCGACGACCAGTTTCTTAGCCACATCCACAGCCAGCTCAGCGAAACAGCTGATTATAGGCGGCAGCATGGACAGGCGCAAACCCGTATACGCCGCTCGATGCGAACCAGATACTCTTCCCCGCCGGCAAGACTCAGCCGAAGCGTCCGGTTATATAGTCCTCGGTTTCCTTTTTCTTCGGCTTCAGGAACAGTTCGTCGGTCACACCGAATTCGACCATCTCGCCGAGGTACATGTAGGCGGTATAGTCGGAAATACGCGCCGCCTGCTGCATGTTGTGGGTCACGATGACGATGGTGAATTCGCTCTTGAGTTCATCCACCAGTTCCTCGATCCGCGACGTGGAAATGGGGTCGAGCGCCGATGTCGGCTCATCGAGCAGCAATACCCGCGGCTTCACCGCGATGCCGCGTGCGATACAGAGGCGCTGCTGCTGCCCGCCCGACAGACTCATGCCGCTTTGTTTGATTTTGTCCTTGACCTCATCCCACAAAGCGGCCTTGCGCAACGCCCATTCGACACGTTCGTCCATTTCGTCGACCGACAATCTTTCGTGCAGCCGCACACCGAAGGCGATGTTGTCGTAAATCGACATCGGGAATGGCGTCGGCTTCTGGAAAACCATGCCGATCCTGGCGCGCAGGACGCTGACATCGACATCGTCCGCCAGCAGGTTCTTGCCATCGAAAATCAGTTCGCCTTCCGCCCTTTGATCAGGGTAAAGGTCGTACATGCGATTGATCGTTCGCAGCAACGTCGATTTCCCACAACCGGATGGGCCGATAAAGGCCGTTACCGCATGGCGGGCCATCTTGAAGTTGATGTTTTTCAGCGCATGGAATTTGCCGTAATAAAAGTTGAAATTCCGGAACTCGATTTGCGCATCGGCAATATTCATTTCAGCCGTCAATCCCGTATCTATTAAACAGTTTCAGCGAATTTTTTCCGCCCGCATGAAG
>JAVBSY010000115.1:0-51575 GCA_031556475.1 Azoarcus sp. | reverse complement strand
GCTGGGCAGCATTCGCCACTGGCAGCCGCTTTTGAGCAGATACAGCACGGCGCAGAACACTTCATATAAATCAACGGTGCGCGGCTTCGTCTGCTTGCGCACGCTTTCCAGCAACGGCCTGATCTGTTCGAACGATTCTCTCTTGATATCGCTGGGGTAGCTCTTTCTCATGCCTCAGTCTACGACATCCACATGATCGTGAACAGGCTCTAAGGGAGAGTCCGGCGAAAACCGGGCACCAGGGTTCGAATCCTTGATCCTCCGCCACCGCCTCGTTAACTCAGCGGCCAGAGTGCCCGCCTGTCTAGCGGGAAGCCAGGGGTTCGAATCCCCTACGAGGCGCCAGTTTTTCGGTAACTGCCCGGGTGACGGAACAGGCATACGTACATGTCTGAGAGGCATGGTTCTGCGGGTTCGACTCCCGCTCCGGGCACCAATCAACAATCCATCGCCGACCTGACGGGAATTGGCATACCTCCTTGCCTTAGAAGCAAGGGCTTCCCGGTTCGAGTCCGGGGGTCGGCACCAGACCACGCCTTCCTGGCGCAATAGGTAGACGCACTGGCTTCAGATGCCAGGTGTTCCGGGTTCGAATCCCGGGGAAGGCACCATCCTTGCGAAGCTGAAGGGAATGGGCATACCTGCCGAGCTCAAACCTCGGCGCTTCCCGGTTCGAATCCGGGGCTTCGCACCAGACCCGGACGGTGGCGCAACCGGTAGACGCCCTCGGCTTAAACCCGATGAGCCCGCCAGGGATGCGAGTTCGACTCTCGCCCGTCCGACCCGATCGATCTCGCCCCGTCGCACCCCGGAGTGCCGGCCGGTCTTCTAAACCGTTGCCGCGAGGGTTCGAGTCCTTCCGGCGGGGCCAGTTCCACGGTCAGTTCCACGGTCAGTTCCGAGACGTCGTTCAGCGGCCAGAACGCCTGTTTCATACGCAGGATGGCGGTGGTTCGATTCCACCCGTCTCGACACGTTTTCCCACCTACGGCAGCTCTCGGCAGAGCAGGACGCCTTATAAGCGTTTTGGGCAGATAACCCCCAGGTCGTGGTTCGACTCCACGCCGTAGGACCACGGATGCCGGGTTGGCTCGGCGGCGACAGCACCTGCCTTGTAAGCAGGCGGAGCAATCCCTTGTGGGTTCGAGTCACCGGCGTCTTCTCCCGGCTCCATTTCTCGTGCGGTGGCAGAGCATCGATGCACCGGTCTGCAAAACCGGCCCAGGCGGGTGAGACTCCCGCCCGCACGTCCATACAACAGGGGTGTAGCTCAAATGGTAGAGCAACGGATTTTGATTCCGCAGGTTGCTGGTTCGACTCCAGCCGCCCTTTCCCGCAAACAAGCCCAAAACCAACGGTGGCCGTAGCTCAGCAGGCAGAGCGCGCGGTTGTGACCCGCGAGGTCGCCGGTTCAAACCCGGTCGGTCACCCCAGTCTTCAGGAGAACATGATGCGTGAGATTCGCATGTGGACCGAGGGCGTTCCGGTCGAACAGGACGCCATGGCGCAGTTGCGCGATATCGCCTCCCTGCCGATCGTGGCTGGCCACGTTGCGGTCATGCCCGACGTCCACTTGGGAAAGGGTGCCACGGTAGGTTCGGTGATCCCGACCCGCCAGGCGATCATCCCGGCCGCCGTCGGAGTGGATATCGGCTGTGGCATGCTGGCGGTCGAGACGTTGCTGACGGCAGAGGATCTGCCGGATTCGCTTGCGGCTGTGCGTGCCACCATCGAGGCGCTGGTTCCGGTGGGTTTCGATGCCCACAGAAAACCGGTCGGTACCTTTGGCGACGGACTCAATGGCATTGCGCTCCATCGCCGCACCAAGGCGCTGCGGGAACGGTTCGATGGACTGGCGATCATGGAGCGCGTCGGTCGCCTGAACCAGCCGGGCAAGGTCTGGAATCAGGTCGGTACCCTGGGCGGCGGCAACCATTTCATCGAACTCTGCCTGGACGAGCGCGATCGCGTCTGGATCATGCTGCATTCGGGCAGCCGCAATGTCGGCAAGGTCATCGGTGAAACCGCCGTCGGAATGGCCAAGGTCCACGCAAGAGCCAAGGGCTACGCGCTTCCGGATCGGGATCTCGCCTGGCTGGACGAAGGCACGGCCGAATTCGACGCCTATGTGGCGGCGATGACCTGGGCTCAGGACTACGCCGCTCTCAACCGGGACTTGATGCTCCATCTGATCCTGAAAGTGATGGAAAAATCCTGGGGGAACCGGTTCAAGGTCACGAGCGAAGTCGTCAATTGCCATCACAACTTTTCTTCGATCGAAGAACACTTCGGGGAAAAGGTCTGGGTGACCCGCAAGGGGGCCGTGCAAGCCCGTGATGGCCAGTTGGGCATCATCCCGGGCAGCATGGGCGCACGCTCTTTCATCGTTGCCGGCAAGGGCAATCCCGAGTCGTACTGCTCCTGCAGTCACGGCGCCGGTCGTCGCCTGTCGCGTGGAGCCGCCAAGCAGCAGTACTCGATCGACGATCTGCTTCACCAGACCGCCGGCATCGAATGCCGGAAGGATTCGGCCGTGATCGACGAGATCCCCGCAGCCTATAAGGATATCGACGCGGTGATGGCGGCCCAGGCCGATCTGGTGGAAGTTCGCCATACATTGAGGCAAGTTCTTTGCATCAAGGGGTGACCGCCTGTGGCGGTCACCGTTTTTCCTGCCCGTAGCTCAGTTGGAAGAGCGCCGGTTTCCGAAACCGAAGGCCGCTGGTTCGAGTCCAGCCGGGCAGGCCAGACCCCATTCCCGGATTGTCCGAGGGACATCATCAGGTGTGTGATCATGACTCGTATTCTGGCGCTCGACGTTGCGGGCAACCCTTTTCGCTGGCTCGAAATCGAACAGGCGATTTCCTATGCCGCCTGTGGCAAGGTGGCCTGGGAAATCGGCGACGGTGAATTCGTCTTTCGCGGCGGCGTTCGCCGGACTGGAGAACGTAGTGTCGTCGCTCTCCGCCCGGTGATCGCCCTGGCCCGGAGCGAGGCCATGATTCGTCATCTGCAGCCTTTGCCCCTGGGGCACGACAACGCACGACTGTTCCGCCGCGACCGGGACGTCTGCGCCTACTGCGGCGAGCATTTCGACCGCAAGCGCCTGACCCGCGACCACATCGTTCCACGCGCCCGTGGGGGCAGGAATATCTGGACCAACGTGGTGACGGCCTGCCGCGCGTGCAATACGCGCAAGGCGTGCCGGACGCCGGACGAGGCTCGCATGCCGTTGCTGTACGTGCCCTACGAGCCTTGCAGGTTCGAACACTTCATCCTGACCGGGCGCCGTATCCTGGAGGATCAGATGGCGTATCTGACCGCGAGGTTGCCCTCTCACAGCCGGGTGACATAGCCCGCGCTCCGGATGACGCGAAAAAGCCTGCCAAAAAAAACGCCACAGATAAAACCGTGGCGTTTTTCTTGGGCGGGTCCGGCTGTTTTCATCCAGCCCCGCATTGAGTGACCCGAGTCGCTGCCGTCAGGCTCACTCTTCCTCTTCGAACTCTTCTTCGTACTCCTCATCCATCGCGCCGCCCATAGGCAGGCCGACGGTGTCGGCGAACTGCTCGATGCTCATGGCCTGGCCGTTGAAGGTAATCTGACTATTGGCGTAGCTCAACGAACTGGTCAGGCTGTCGCCCTCCAGGCGCACCCAGTTCGAGCGCAGGGCCATGCCGCTGAACATCTCGGCGGTGGCGTCACTCGCTTGCTTCAACGCGGCCGGATCGGTTTTTTCGCTTCCGTGCCGGCCGCCCATGCCGGCGCTCGCTGCCAAATCGCCGATGAGCGCCTTGTCGACCTTCACATCCGCCTTCAATCCCGCGAGCGCGCTTTGAACGATGGCAGCCGGTGCGCCGGCGTTGAGATCGGGTTTGCACAAATCCACCGTCAGCGACACGCGCGCCGAACCATGTGCCGTCTGTAGAGACAATTCATCCAGCGCCAGCGTCGGCGAATTGTCCAGCAGGCTCAGGGCCTGGCTCTGGAGCACGTCGATTTGTTCGGCAATCAACGCCTTGGCGTCGTCGTCATCCTTGAAGCCAGCGAACGTGATTTTCCTGTACGCATCGGCCAAGGTCTTGATAACCGCGCCATCGAGATTGTGCGCGCTGATGCCTAGCTTCAGGCTGCCAAGCTCCTTGCCTTTCATGGCGATTGTGCCAATGCGATAATTTGCCGTTTGATCCAGCAGCCCCTTTTCACTCCGTTTCAGCACGCTTTCGCCGACGATTTTGCGCATTGCGAATATCTCCGCACCGTCTTTGACGCCGCCCTGCACGCTTTCGATACTCATGGAACTGGGGCCGGTGGTAAAGCCGTCGGCATCTATTTTTTGGTCGCCATCCAGGCGCAGGTCGCGCAGTGCGAAGCGCACCGGCAAGCCGGTCGGTGCTTGAATAAAGGTGGCGTCGACCTCAGCCAGATGGCCTTCCGAACGCATTGCGGACCCGGACGTAAATATCGACAATTTGCCGGGCGATACGCGTAGGCTGCTATCGCTCTGGGTAAACTGCAGCGCAGCGGTTTCCAGAACGGTATCCCGGCTTTGCCCATAGTGAATGGCTACCGTGCCGGTAAACGGCGCCTTGCCGCCAGCAGCCTCGAACAGCGGCGCGATAATGGGTGTTTGCTCCAAAGCGAAATTGCTTTGTGCCATCACCGGCATCAGTTTGCCGGAAGTCAGACGCGACAGCGGAAAAGGGCCGTGCTCTATGTGGTCGGAGAAAACCAGCGTTTTGGCTTCATCGCCCGCTTTCTCTGCAATAGTCCCGCCTGTAATACTCACTTGGTAACGGGCGGTGCTGGAAAATACGCCCCGCTCGATACCCAGCAGCGTAAGGCTCACGGGTAACCCGGTCTGCTGGATGCTGGCGTTGATCTCGCCGATGTCGCGGGTGACCTCTTCCTCGACGCGCGTGCCGGTGTACCACGCGCCCGCGATGGCAACGCCCACGACGGCAAGAGGAACGGCAATAGCCAAGGTGGTTTTTTTCATTTTGCTTCCTTGTTTCAGGGTGCGTCTGCACGCGCTTGTCAGTGTGGGGGAGGCTGCCCGGAAAATATCGCGCCAGCCTTTTGAAAAAAGTGCGGCATTCTATCTGGCACGATGTATCTGTTCCAGTCATGCCGATGAAGCGCGGCGCATCCTTGGGCGCTCAGGGTAGTCGCATGCCTTGCCGGTGCTTGATTTCAGATTTCGATGGCGCGCTTTTCTCCTTGAATGAAAGGAGGCACAAAGGGCCAGGGTGTTTTCATGTCGGCACGTGAGCCGTGGCACTGACCTCTAACGCGCCGCACGGGCATGCGTCGGCATGTGGATACGTTGGATGACAAAAGGATGGTGGCGGCATGGCTGGCGCTTGCCGTCGATGGCCGGTGGCGCTAGAGTTCCGGCTTTGCCGTCTGGAGTGCGTACGCGTGTTTTCGATCGTCAAGGACGTTGGTTGGCCGATGTGGCCGCTTTTGCTGACGTCCGTTATTGCGGTGGCGCTGATTATCGAGCGTTCCATTTCATTGCGCCGTTCCCGGGTCGTGCCCGCGGGCCTGCTCGATAACGTGCTGGCCGATTTTCGCAGGGGCGGCGTTTCCAACGAGATGATCGAACGTATCGATGGCCATTCGCCGCTGGGCCGCGTACTGGCGTCGGGTTTGCGCAATATCGGCAGTTCGCGCGAGATCATGAAGGAATCGATCGAGGAAACCGGGCAGGCGGTCATGCACGAACTCGAACGCTTTCTGACCACATTGGGAACGATCGCCGCGATCAGTCCCTTGCTCGGTTTGTTCGGCACCGTCGTGGGCATGATCGAGATCTTTGCCGCGCAGGGCGTCAGCGGGGCCAATCCGGTACAGCTCGCGCAAGGTATTGCGACCGCGCTTTACGCCACGGGGATGGGCTTGGTCATTGCCATTCCGTCGATGATTTTCTGGCGCCATTTTCGCCGCCTGATCGATGATTTCGTCGTCGACATGGAGCAACAGGCGGTCAAGCTGGTCGAAGTGGCTCACGGCGAACGCCGGGGCTGACGGGCGCGGCGACGATGAAATTCCGCCGTGTCAGCCGCCGCGAAGAGCCGGAGATCAACCTGATTCCGTTGATCGACGTGATGCTCGTGATCGTCATCTTTCTGATGTTGACGACCTCGTTCTCGAAATTTTCCGGCCTGGAAATCAGCTTGCCCACCGGCGAGTCCGAAGAGGCGGATACCGCCATCAACGAAATCGTGGTGGTCGTCACCGCCTCCGGCGAGGTGCTGGTGAACCGGCAGCCGGTCGGCAGTCAAGGGATCGACGCGATTGCCGCAGCATTGGGCAAGGCGGTGCCGCCCGGTGGCGGCGAGCCGGTCGTGATCGTCAACGCCGATGCGAAAGCGGCGCACCAGCACGTGATCGACGTCATGCAGGCAGCGCAGCGCGCGGGTTTGCCGCACGTTACTTTCGCGGTGCAGGCGCCGGCCCACTAAGGGTTTGCCGTGGCGGCGACAGCGCCCGCATTCTGGCGTCACCGCGGTTTCGTCGCGGTGGCGCTGCTGCCTTTATCCTGCCTGTTCGGCCTGCTTGCCGGTGCGCGCCGGGCCTTGTATCGCGCCGGTTCCCTGCGTGTCGTGCGCTCGCCGGTGCCGGTCATCATCGTCGGAAACATTGCCGTCGGCGGCAGCGGCAAGACACCCGTGGTGGAGTGGCTGGCGGCCCATCTGCAGGCCGCGGGGCGCAAGCCCGGCATTATCAGCCGTGGTTATGGCGGACAGGTTTCCGGTGCGGAACTGGTGCCGCCGGACGGCGAGCCCGCCCGCTATGGAGACGAACCGGTACTGCTTGCACGCCTGACGGGTTGCCCGGTTGCCGTCGGCCGCGACCGGCCCGCGGTGGCGGCGGAACTGCTGCGTTGCCACCCCGAGTGCGATGTGCTGATCGCCGACGACGGCTTGCAGCACTACCGTTTGTCGCGCGACATCGAAATCGCCGTGGTGGATGCGGCCGTGCTCGGTAACGGCTGGCTGTTGCCGGCAGGGCCGCTGCGCGAGCCTTTGTCGCGTTTGAGCAAGGTCGATCTGATCGTTGCGCATGGCGAGCCTGTCGGTGTCCCGTTGCCGGCTGGCGTGCCGGTTTTCCCGATGGTGCTGGCCGGTACGGCGTTCCGCTCGCTGCGCGACCCGGAAACGGTTTGCGACGCAGCCGCGTTTCGTGGCCGGCGCGTGCATGCGGTAGCGGGCATCGGCCGGCCCGAGCGTTTCTTTGAAATGCTCATGGCAATGGGCTTGGAGGTCGTGCCGCACGCCTTTGCCGATCATCATGCCTACGTTGCCGCCGATCTTGCCTTTGCGCCCGGCGAGCCGAAGCTGATGACGAGCAAGGATGCGGTAAAATGCGCGGCTTTCGCGCCCGCCGAAGCGTGGGAGTGGCCGGTACAGGCCCGGATCGGGTCCGGCGCCATCGAACGAATCCTGGAGAAGCTGAATCATGGACGCCAGACTGCTTGAGATTCTTGTTTGCCCGCTGTGCAAGGGGCCGCTGGATTATCTCAAGGACAAGCAGGAACTCGTGTGCAAAGCCGACCGTCTGGCTTATCCCATACGCGACGGCATCCCGGTGATGCTCGACGACGAAGCGCGCGCGCTGACGGCCGAAGAAACCGACGCGCTGCGTTAACCGCACGGGGCGCCCTGAACATGTTCCGCGTGGTCATTCCGGCGCGCTACGCGTCCACCCGCCTGCCCGGTAAGCCGCTGGCCGATATCGGCGGGCAGCCGATGATCGTGCGCGTACTGGAGCGGGCGAAATCGGCCGGCGCGGCGGACGTGTGGGTGGCGACCGACGATGCGCGCGTTGTTGTCGCGGTCGAGGCCGCTGGCGGCCAGGCGTTGATGACGCAAGCCGACCATCCCAGCGGCACGGATCGCCTGGGGGAGGTGGTGAGGCGCCTGGGTTGGGCGGACGAGGACATCGTTGTCAACGTCCAGGGCGACGAGCCGCTCATCGATCCCGAAGTCATCGCCGCGGTGGCGCGGGCGCTGGCCGCCGACCCGGACGCGGCAATCGCCACCGCCGCCCATGCGCTGCATGACGCCGCCGATGTATTCAACCCGAACGTGGTCAAGGTAGTATGCGATGAGCGCGGGCGGGCGATGTATTTCTCGCGTGCGCCGATTCCCTGGGCACGCGACGCGTGGGCGGATCGGGCGCCAGGAAACATGCCGCAACTGCCGGCGGGCCTGCCTGTATTGCGCCATGTCGGCCTGTACGCTTACCGGGTGGGTTTCCTCAAGCGCTATGCTACGCTCGCACCGTCGCCCATCGAGCAATGGGAGGCGCTGGAACAGTTGCGTGCCTTGTGGCACGGTTATGGCATCAGCGTCCTGGTGTTGGACGGCGCGCCGCCTGCCGGCGTCGATACGGTTGATGATCTGGAGCGGGTACGCGCGGTGTTCGCCGCCGAACGCTTGTGATGCAAGTATGCGAAATCGGTGCCGGGGCGTGCCTCGGGCCGGGAGTCTGTCGTGTTTTTTCGTTATTCTGACCGGGTTGGATTTGTCGGTTGAGTTCGGCCTTTCCCAATTCATGAAACGGCGGCCCATTGGGGGCACGTATATAGAGGGAGGAGATGATGAAATTGATTCTGTTGGGACCGCCGGGTGCGGGCAAGGGTACCCAGGCGACCTTCATCAAGGAGAAGTTCGGCATTCCGCAGATAGCCACCGGCGACATGCTGCGCGCCGCGGTAAAGGCCGGCACGCCGCTGGGTGTCGAGGCGAAGAAGGTGATGGATGCCGGCGGCCTGGTTTCCGACGACATCATCATCGGCCTGGTGAAGGATCGCCTGCGCGAAAACGACTGCCAGGGCGGCTATATGTTCGACGGCTTCCCGCGCACCATTCCGCAGGCCGATGCGATGAAGGACGCCGCCGTGGCGATCGACATCGTGCTCGAAATCGATGTGCCCGACGGCGAGATCATCGAGCGCATGAGCGGGCGCCGCGTGCATGCCACGTCCGGGCGCACCTACCACGTCAAATACAATCCGCCGAAAGTCGCCGGCAAGGACGATCTGACCGGTGAGGAATTGATTCAGCGCGACGACGACCGCGAGGAAACCGTGCGCAAGCGTCTGGAGGTGTATCACTCGCAAACCAAGCCCCTGGTCGATTACTACACCAGTTGGGCGGCATCGGGCGACGCGAAAGCGCCGAAGGTGCGGAAAATATCCGGGCTGGGATCGGTCGACGAAATTACGTCGCGCGTGCTCGACGCGCTCAAGTAATTGCGCCGGTAACGAGGCCGACAGTTCGGCAGATCGACGCGGCCGGTGCCGGATTCGGCGCCGGCCGCGTTTGTTTTCGGGGTGCTTTCGAAACCTTCCGATGAAGCCCGTCAACGTGCTCTATGCCCAATCCGGCGGCGTTACCGCCGTCATCAACGCCACGGCGGCGGCGGTGATTCGCGCGGCGCGGGCGCAATCGCAGCGCATCGGCAATGTGTTCGGCGCCCGCCACGGCGTGCTCGGGATGCTGAGCGAAGATCTGGTCGATACCGCGCAACTGTCGGAAACCGATCTCGGCCGTCTGGCGCTGACGCCTGGTGGTGCTTTCGGCTCCTGCCGTTTCGATCTTCGCGCACCGCAGGATGATCCTGCCCAGTACGATCGCCTGTTCGATGTGTTTGCCGCCCACCGCATCGGTGTGTTGCTCTACAACGGCGGCAACGGTTCGATGGAGACCGTGGTCAAGCTGTCGGCCGCGGCGCGCGAACGTGGGTTCCCGCTATGCTGCATCGGCGTGCCGAAAACGGTGGATAACGATATCGAGGGCACGGATTGCTCGCCCGGTTTCGCGTCGGCGGGGAAATATCTCGCGATCTCGATGCTGGAGGCCGGGCTCGATCTGGTTGCGATGTCCGGCCGCCGCGGTCGGGTTTTCATCATGGAAGTGATGGGCCGCAATACCGGCTGGCTGGCCGCCGCAACCGCGCTCGCCACGCGTGGCAATGACGATTCGCCGCCGCATATCGTGCTCCTGCCCGAAGTGCCGTTCAATGAAACTGCATTCATTGATTGCGTTCGAGCCACCGTCGAACGGCTCGGCTATTGCGCCATTACCGTGGCCGAAGGCATTCGTCGTGCCGATGGCAGTCCGGTTCTGGCTCGGGGCGCAACGGGCGCTTACGTTCAGCTCGGCGGCGCGGGTCTGCACGTTGCCCATTTGATCGAAGAGCGCTTCGGCTATCTATGCCATTGGGCGATACCTGATTATCTTCAGCGCGCCGCCGGCCATTGGCGCTCGGCCACCGATCTGGCCCAGGCGGAAGCGGTTGGCGCCGCCGCGATCGATTACGCGCTTGCCGGGCGTGATGGCGTCATGCCCGCCATTCGCCGGTTGGCCGACGATCCTTACCGCTGGGATGTCGTTCCGGTGGATGCGGCGGCTATCGCCAATCTGGAACGCCCGGTGCCGCCAGCCTTCATCCGCGCCGATGGCCTGCACGTCAGCGCCGAAGCGTGCCGCTACCTGCGGCCGTTGATCCAGGGCGATGTGGCGGTGAGCAGCGACGAGGGCGGGCTGCCGGTTTATGGCAGCATCGAATGGCAGCCCCTGGCGCGGCGGCTGCCGCCCTATCCGGGGTGAGAGCGGGGTGAGAAACCGCGTGCGCGGCGTATCCCGGGCGATTCGATGCCTGTCGCTTGCCGTTTCGGCGTGGATGCTCGCGTGCATTCCGCCGGGTCATGCCCAGGTTCCGGCACAGCCTGAAGCGGCCACCGGGTTTGCGCCAAGTCCGGCGCTGACGGCGCCACGGGCGATGGTCGTCACCGCCAACGCTCACGCCAGCACGGCGGCGCTGACGGTGTTGCGCGACGGCGGCAGTGCCGCCGATGCTGCCATTGCCGCCGCGCTGGTGTTGAACGTAGTGGAGCCTCAATCGTCCGGTATCGGCGGTGGCGGCTTCTTGCTGCACTACGATTCACGGAGCGGTCACGTTTCCACTTGGGATGGGCGCGAAACCGCGCCCGCCGCGGTGGATGAGCGATTGTTCCTGAAGGCGGACGGAACGCCGATGGATTTTTACTCCGCCGCCATCGGCGCGCGTGCGGCCGGCGTGCCGGGAATGCCCGCGCTGCTGGCTGCCGTGCACGAGCGGCATGGCCGCTTGCCGTGGGCACGCTTGTTCGAACCCGCGATCCACTTGGCGGAAGAAGGTTTCGCGGTGTCGCCACGGCTGGCGGCGTTGATTGCGCGCGACCGTTTCCTCGGCCAGGATGCGCAGGCACGCGAATTGTTTTTCGATGCGGATGGAGAACCGTTGGCTGCCGGTGCGTGGCTGCGCAATCCCGCGTTGGCGGCTACATTGCGGACGCTTGCGGAGCAAGGCGCGGCGGCGTTCTATCGCGGTGAGTTGGCTGCCGACATTGCCGTTTCGGTACGTGCGGAACCTTCGCCCGGCAGGCTGGCGGTACAGGATCTGGCCGCCTACCGGGTCGTCGAGCGCCCGCCCTTGTGCGGTGCATATCGTGGCTGGCGCATTTGCGGTATGCCGCCGCCCAGTGCCGGAGGAGCGTCGATGTTGGCCTTGCTGGGCATGCTGGAACGCTTCCCGTTGGGCGAACTGGCTGTTGATTCCGCGTTTTCGCTTCATCTTTTCGCCGAAGCAGGCCGGCTGGCGCAGGCCGACCGCGAGGCGTGGTACGGCGATCCGCAAAGTATGCCCATACCGCCCGAGCGCTTGCTCGCACCGGCTTATCTTGCCGCGCGTTCGGCGCTGATCGAACCCGGCACGAGCATGCGCCGGGCGGAGCCGGGGCAGCCGTCGGCATTGCCCGCCGTGCCTTCGACAAGCCCGGAGCGGCCGGCAACCACGCATATTTCGATTATCGATGCGGACGGCAACGCCGTGGCGCTGACCGCGTCGATCGAGAATGCCTTCGGCAGCCGGCGCATGGTGCGCGGCTTTCTGCTCAACAACCAACTGACCGATTTTTCCTTTCGCCCGGATGGCGCGGCGGGCGCGCCCGAGGGCCATCCCAATCGGGTCGGCGGCGGCAAGCGGCCGCGCAGCGCGATGACACCGACGCTGGTGTTCTCGCCCGATGGCCGCCTGTATGCCGTGCTCGGTTCATCGGGGGGCGGCGCCATCGTCGATTACGTCGCCGCCGCGCTGGTGAGGTTGATCGATTGGCGCATGCGGCCAGAGGTTTTGCTCGCACGCACGCACGTGAGCAGCCGTAACGACATGCTGGCCGTGGAAGCGACACCCGCCGGCGAGCGCCTCGCGCAAGGCCTGGCGCTGTTCGGGCACGAAGCCGTGCTGCGCGATTTCACCAGCGGCACCGCTTTGATCGTGCGCGCCGGCGAGGGCGGCTGGGTTGGCGCCGCCGACCCTCGCCGAGAGGGCGAGGCGGCGGGGTACTGAAGTTGGCGTTGGCGAGTGGCGAGCCGGCTCAGGGCACGATATTCGGGTTCAGGCTATAGATGCCGGTGAATTTGGCCTCGGCCAGGATATGGCCGGCGATAGCCTGGCGCACGTCGGCGCCGGCGAAGCGGCCCTCCACCGCGCAACGTGCCACGTCCAGCGCGTACAGCGTGAAAACGTAGCGGTGGCGTAGCTCGTCGTTCCACGGCGGGCAGGGGCCGTCGTAGCCATGGTAGTCGCCGCGCATGTTCTCGTCGCCGGCAAACCAGGCGGTGTAGTCGTTGATGCCGTGGCGGGCGCCGAACGGCGCGTCAGGGCCGGATTTGCCGTTGGGGGTGACTTCCGTGGAGAAGCTGCCAGCCGTTATTCCACGCAATTCGGCGGGCAGGTCGACCAATACCCAATGGAAGAAATCCACGCGCGGCAGGCTGGCGGGTACGCTGCGGCCTTCCTGGTTTACGTCGTCGCCACGGCTGGGAACGTCGGGATCGTGGCAGATCAGCACGAAAGAGCGCGTGCCGGCCGGCACGTCGGACCACGCCAGATGCGGGTTGCGGTTGCCGCCGAGGCAGACGTGACCTTCGGCCGCAGGGATGCAGAAAGCGAAATCGCCGGGAATGCGGGTGCTATCGGCGAAGCTTTGGCTGGTAAGGATCATGCCACCGGTCTCCTATGTATATGCGTTCGCTGGAGCGGGTATTTTACCGGGGAACGCAGACGGGATACGGGCAAAGCGGGGCAAAGCGGAGGCGGGGCGGAAATAGGGCGCGATGGGTGTGCGATCAACTGGCGGCTTGGCGGCGGAAGTCGCGGGGGCGAAACCCGAGGGCGAAAAGCGTGGCAAAGTAACTGGCGGCGCCGGCAACGACGATAGCCGACAGCTTGAGCACCCGCGTGGCGCCGCCTTCGGTGAGCCAACTGCTTTCCGTTCCGGTGGCGAACCACAACACCGCGCCCATGACTGCGAGCGCGACGGCCAGTTTGACGCCGAACAGAACCCAGCCCGGTTGCGGGCGATAAATTTCGCGCAGGCGCAGGCCACGGTAGAGCAATGTGGCATTGAGGCAGGCGGCAAGGGAGATCGACAGCGCCAGCCCGGCGTGGCCCAACGAAAAGACTATCGTGAAAACGAGGTTCATCAACTGGGTGGCGCACAGAGTGACGATGGCGATCTTGACCGGCGTGCGGATGTCCTGGCGGGCGTAGAAACCCGGCGCCAGCACCTTGACCAGGATCAGTCCGCACAGGCCGACGCTGTAGGCGACCAGCGCATCGCGGGTATGGATCGCATCGCTGGCGGAAAAGGCGCCGTAATGAAACAGCGTGGCGATCAGCGGCAGCGCGAGCAGCGCCAGCGCCAGCGCCGCCGGCAGGGTAAGCAATAAGGTCAGGCGCAGCCCCCAGTCGAGCAGCGAGGAGAAAGCTTCGGGCTGATCGTCGGAGTGCAGCTTGGCCAGGCTGGGCAGCAGGATCGTGCCGAGTGCCGCACCGAGCAGTGCGGAGGGGAACTCCATCAACCGGTCGGCGTAATAAAGCCAGGAAACGCTGCCGCTTTGCTGGAACGAGGCGAAAATCGTGTTGATCAACAGCGAAATCTGGCTGACCGAAACGCCAAGCAGCGCGGGAGCCATGAGTTTCAGAACGCGGCGCACGCCCGCATCGCGGAAATCGACGACGAAGCGTGGGTTCATGCCGATTTTCTTGAGTGCCGGCAATTGCAGGGCCAGTTGCAGCACGCCGCCGATGAGTACCGCCCAGGCCAGCGCGAGCACCGGCGGATCGAACCAGGGCGCGGCGAAAAGCGCCATGCCGATGAAGGACAGGTTGAGCAGCACCGGCGTAAACGCGGGAATGGCGAAACGGCTCCAGGTATTGAGAATGCCGCCAGCGAGCGCGACCAGCGCCATGAACAGGATGTAGGGGAAGGTGATGCGGGTCAGCGCCACGGTGAGCGCGAACTTGTCCGGTTCGTCGATGAAGCCGGGCGCCGAAACGTAGATGATGAGCGGCGCGGCGAGGATGCCGAGCAGCGATACGCCAGCCACCACGAGGCTGAGCAGTGTGGCGACGCGGTCGACCAGATAGCGTGTGGCGTCGATACCCTGGCGGTTTCTATATTCCGCCAGGATGGGTACGAAAGCCTGGGAAAACGCGCCTTCGGCAAACATGCGCCGCAACAGGTTGGGCAGGCGGAAGGCAACAAAGAAAGCATCGGTCGCCATGCCGGCGCCGAATGCGCGGGCGATGACGAAATCCCGGACGAAGCCGAGAATGCGGGACAGCAGTGTCATACCGCTGACCGTGACCAATGCGCGCAACAGGTTCATGCAGGGCGTGAGCGTTCGAGGGGGATGAAGGGCGGCATCATAGCCGGAGGAGAGCGGGGCGCACAGGGCGCCGATGGGAATCGACGGCTTCGCTGCTTGCGCTTATCCATCCGAGGGGATAGAATCGCGCGCTTTCCAGCAATGCAAATCAGACAGGAATAATATCTATGGCCAACTCGGCACAAGCTCGCAAGCGCGCTCGTCAAGCGACCAAGGCCCGTGCACACAACGCCAGCCTGCGTTCGCGCCTGCGTACTGCGATCAAGGCCGTGCGCAAGGCTGTCGCGGGTGGCGACAAAACAGCGGCACAGTCGGTTTTCCGCACATCGATGAGCACCATCGACAGCGTCGCCGACAAGAACATCATCCATAAGAACAAGGCTGCTCGCCACAAGAGCCGCTTGTCCTCGGCCGTGAAGGCGATGGCGAGCTGAGCGGATATCGCGGTTTTACAGACCGGAATCCAAAAAACGGCGACTTCGGGTCGCCGTTTTTCATTGTTGCTCGGCCTCGTGTGGCGTTGTTGAAATCGGAGCCATCAGTTCGGATCGGCGCCTGCGCTCTCCACCCGTAGATTGTTGTCGGCGGCAAAATGAACCAGGAAGCGGTAAGCGAGCGGCTCGATATCGTAGAGCAGCGCGCTGACGGCAACGGTCCTTTCGCCTTTGTCCGTGTTGCCGGGACGCACGTAGGGAGAATAGGTCATCCGGTTATCGGCGCCGAAGGCCGACATGATGCCGCACAGGCGATCCGCCCAGTCGCTGGGGCGGAATTTCTTGCCTTCCTGTGTAATCCCGACGATGACAAAACTTTCGATTTTTTGAGTCATATGTCATGCCACGGTGAGTTTAAGAGCGCCGGCCGTCTTGTTATTGGACTGTAGGGTGACGGTCGCCGCGCGCAGTGGGGCTGGAGCAGTGGCGCATTCTAGCAAAAAGCCAGTGGCGGCGCGTTGTGCGGCGGGGGTGGATTACCCGCACCGGCCTATTTGACTTACCATTTCGCGCCGATTTGGCTTACCATCAGACATTCCCCGCACGGTGGCTTTTGCCGCCGTTTGTGTTTTTGTTGTCTCGTCTCGATCGGATCCATCCATGTCCCATGTCATGAATACCTACGCCAGACTACCCGTGGCATTTACACACGGGGACGGGGTGTGGCTTTACGACGAAAACGGCAAACGCTATCTCGACGCGTTGGCCGGTGTGGCGGTTTCCACGCTCGGGCACAATCATCCGCGCCTGGTGCGGGCGATTGCCGAGCAGGCGGCCAGGGTGCTGCATACGTCCAATCTCTACCGCATCCCGTTGCAGGAGCAGCTTGCCGAGCGGATTACCGCGCTGGCGGGAATGGACGAGGTTTTTTTCTGCAATTCCGGCTGTGAAGCGAACGAGGCCGCGATCAAGCTCGCGCGCCTTTATGGGCACCGCAAGGGGGTGACGCAGCCGGGTATCGTCGTGATGGAAAGCGCTTTCCACGGCCGCACCCTGGCAACGCTGTCGGCAACCGGCAATCGCAAGGCGCAGGCCGGTTTCGAACCGCTGGTCGCGGGATTTCTGCGCGTGCCGTACAGGGATATCACGGCGATTCGCCAGATTGCAGAGCACAACCAGAGCGTTGTCGCGGTGATGCTGGAGGCGATTCAGGGCGAAGGTGGCGTCCACGTTGCCGACCCGTCTTTCCTGCGCGAAGTGCGCCAGTTGTGCGATCAGCGCGGCTGGTTGCTGATTTGCGACGAGGTGCAGTGCGGCCTTGGCCGTACCGGCGAGTGGTTCGGCTGGCAGCACGCCGGTGTGCGTCCGGATGTGATGACGCTGGCCAAGGGGCTGGGATCCGGTGTGCCGATCGGTGCCTGCGTGGCAGCCGGCGCGGCAGCGGGCCTGTTCGGCCTGGGCAATCACGGCAGCACGTTCGGCGGTAATCCGCTTGCCTGCGCCGCGGCGCTCGCAACCCTGGATGCGATAGTCGACGAAGGCTTGCTCGACAACGCTGCGCGAGTCGGCGAGGCGATCCGTGCCGGTTTGGGCGAAGCGCTCGCGGGTGTGAGCGGCGTGGTGGGGATTCGTGGCCGGGGGCTGATGATCGGCATCGAGCTCGACCGCCCGTGCGGCGAATTGGTGGCGCGTGCGCTGGACGCTGGCGCGCTCATCAACGTGACGGCGGAACGTGTCGTGCGGCTGCTGCCGCCGCTGGTGTTTACGCCTTCGGATGCGCAGGCCCTGGTGGCCATGTTGGCACCGCTGATTCGCGACTTTCTGTCGCAGGGTCAAGGAGGCGTCAATACATGACCGCACTCAAACACTATCTGCAATTCAAGGATTTTTCCCGCGACGAATATAACTATCTGTTTGAACGCACGCGGTGGATAAAAGACAAGTTCAAGCGGTATGAGGCTCATCACCCCTTGTTCGACCGCACGCTGGTCATGATCTTCGAGAAGGCCAGCACGCGCACGCGCCTGTCGTTCGAGGCGGGCATGCAGCAACTGGGCGGCTCGGCGATTTACCTCAACACGCGGGATTCGCAACTGGGCCGCGGCGAACCGGTCGAGGATGCGGCGCAGGTCATTTCGCGCATGAGCGATATCGTCATGATCCGCACCTTCGAGCAGGACGTCATCGAACGGTTTGCCGCCAATTCGCGCGTGCCGGTCATCAACGGCCTGACCAACGAATATCATCCCTGCCAGATACTGGCCGATATCTATACCTACATCGAGCATCGCGGCAGCATCAAAGGCAAGACGGTGGCCTGGATCGGCGATTCCAACAACATGTGCAATACATGGTTGCAAGCCGCCGAACTGCTCGATTTCAACGTTCATGTATCGACCCCGCCCGGTTACGAGGTGGAACCGGAGCGTGCCGGCTTGCATGGCACCGGACATTTCGAGCAGTTCGCCGATCCGATGGACGCGTGCCGCGATGCGGATCTCGTCACCACCGATGTGTGGACGTCGATGGGGTTCGAAGCGGAAAACGAAGCGCGGATGAAAGACTTCGCCGATTGGTGCGTGGATGGCGAAATGATGGGCGTGGCGCGTGCCGACGCGCTGTTCATGCACTGCCTGCCGGCGCACCGGGGCGAGGAAGTGGCCGCCGAAGTCATCGATGGACCGCAGTCGGTGGTTTGGGACGAAGCGGAAAACCGGCTGCATGCACAGAAAGCATTGATGGAATACCTCGTGCTCGGGCGCGCGGGTGAAAACTAAGCAGAAACTGGATCGGACGAATCATGAGCGACGTGAAAAAAGTGGTGCTCGCCTACTCGGGCGGGCTGGATACCTCGGTCATCCTCAAATGGTTGCAGGATACCTATCGCTGCGAGGTGGTGACCTTCACCGCCGATCTCGGCCAGGGCGAGGAGCTTGAGCCGGCGCGCCAGAAAGCGCTGAAATTCGGCATCAAGCAGGAAAACATCTTTATCGACGATTTGCGCGAAGAGTTCGTCCGCGATTTCGTTTTCCCGATGTTCCGCGCCAACACGGTATACGAAGGCGAGTACCTGCTGGGCACCTCGATTGCGCGGCCGCTGATCGCCAAACGGCAGATCGAGATTGCGCGCCAGACCCAGGCCGATGCCGTTTCGCACGGTGCCACCGGCAAGGGCAACGATCAGGTTCGCTTCGAGCTTGGGTATTACGCGCTGATGCCGAACGTCACGGTGATTGCGCCGTGGCGCGAATGGGATCTGCTGTCGCGCGAGAAAGTGCTGGACTATGCCGAAAAGGCGGGCATCCCGATCGAGATGAAGCACAAGCAGGGCGGTTCGCCCTACTCGATGGATGCCAACCTGCTGCATATCTCCTTCGAAGGCCGCCACCTGGAAAACCCCTCGGCCGAGGCGGAAGAGGACATGTGGCGGTGGACGGTGTCGCCGGAAGCCGCGCCGGACGCAGCCGAATACATCGACCTCGAATTCGAGCGCGGAGACCTCGTCGCGATTGGTGGCAAGCGCATGAAAGCCCACGAATTGCTCGCCAGGCTCAACGAACTGGGCGGCAAGCATGGCATCGGCCGGCTCGATCTGGTGGAAAACCGCTACGTCGGCATGAAGAGCCGTGGTTGCTACGAAACCCCCGGCGGCACCATTCTGCTCAAGGCGCACAGGGCGATCGAGTCGATCACGCTGGACCGTGAAACGGCGCATTTGAAAGACGATCTGATGCCGCGCTACGCCAGCCTGATCTACAACGGCTACTGGTGGAGCCCCGAGCGCCGCGCGTTGCAGGCCTTGATCGACCAGACCCAGCAGACCGCGAATGGCTGGGTGCGGCTCAAGCTGTACAAGGGCAACGTCATCGTCGTCGCGCGCGATTCGAAAACCGATTCGCTGTTCGACCCCACGATCGCCACCTTCGAGGACGATCAGGGCGCCTACAACCAGAAGGACGCCCACGGCTTCATCCGCCTCAACGCGCTGCGCATGCGTATTGCGGCCAACGCCAAGGCGAAGCGGGGCTAGGAGCGGATGGAATGAACGGGGAGCCGTTGCTGTTCGGCCTGACGATCGCGGAGTTCGAGGATCTTTCCTTGAAGATATGCTTTACCGGGCTGATTCTTTACATGCTCTTCATCATCGGCAATCTGGCGAAAGAGTCGAAGGCGGGCAGGTATGGAACGGTATGGCTGTTCATCGCGTTGGGCCTCGGTTTCGTCGGCTTTATCGCCAAGGGCCTGATCCAGAAATTCATGGGTATCGAGTAAAGGACGCGAAATGAGCGTGGTCGAAAAAATTGCCGATGTATCCGTTATCACCAAGGCGAACGTCTATTTCGACGGCAGGTGCGTCAGCCATGGCATTTCGTTTGCGGACGGTACGAAAAAGTCGATAGGCGTGATCCTGCCGGCGACGCTGACGTTCAATACCGGCACACCCGAAATCATGGAAGGCGTGGCGGGGAACTGCCGCGTGCGCTTGAAGGGCGAAACGGACTGGAAGGCGTATGGCGCCGGTGAATCTTTCCAGGTGCCGGGCAATTCCAGTTTCGATATCGAGGTGGCCGGCGAACCCTATCACTACATTTGCCATTTCGGCTGACCAGGGCAATAAAGAGGAGCCGCCATGCCGTCGTTCGACATCATGTCCGAAGTCGATCTGGTTGCACTGCGCAACGCTGTCGATGTCGCGAATCGCAAGATTTCCGGCCGTTACGATTTCAAAGGCACGGATGCACGCGTGGAGCAGAGCGACAAGTTGCTCACCTTGTTTGGTGACAGCGTGTTTCAGCTCGACCAGATGAAAGACATTTTGCTGCCCGAGATGACCGCCAAGAAGATCGATGTACGCTGCCTTGAGCACGGCGATCCGCAAAAAATGGGGGGCAACAAGGTCAAACAGGAACTTACGGTTCGTGTCGGAGTTCCTCAAGATTTGGCGAAAAAGGTCGTTAAGCTACTGAAGGACGGTAAGTTGAAAGTGCAAGCGGCGATCCAGGGCGACGCAGTACGCGTTTCCGGCGCCAAGCGTGACACGCTGCAAGAAGCGATTGCGTTGGTGAAGAAAGACGTTGCCGATTTCCCGCTGCAATTTGGCAACTTCCGTGATTGAGTATGGATAGAGTGGGGTAAATCATGGACGTTTCTTCGATTGCGGCGGCCGCGAGCGATAATTCCGCCGCCCAACTGCAGCAGCAAGCCTCGATTTCGGTATTGAAGAAGGCGATGGATATCAGCGCGGCCCACGCGCTCCAGTTGATTGAAGCCTTGCCGCAGCCGCCATCGGCGCCTGTCGGTGGCACGGCTGGGGGCGTTATCGACGTTTACGCTTGAAATCGTGAGCAAGTGAAAATGAAAAAGGCGCGTCACCGATGCGCCTTTTTCATTTTTGCGAGCTTGTCCGCGTGCGGGTTCAGGGCACAGGCTCAGGATAAAACGAGGTGGGAAATCGGGGCCGTTTCCGGTTGTGCCTGGCCGAAATAGCCTTCGGTATGAATCATCTCCTCCCTGGCGCCCAATGCCTCCGCCGCCGCGACGCAGGCCGCGACAAATTCCGGGCTGCCGGCAATGAATACACAGTGTTGCGACAAATCCTCGAATTGCTGCGGCAACACCTCCGGCAGGCGCCCGTGCAGGCATTGGTCGTGATTCTCGCGTGTCAGCGTCGGTTTGAACGTGAAATTGCGGTGGCGGGTTTCCCAGTAGCGCATCAGGCCCAGGTCGTAGACCTCGTCGTATGTGCGGGCCGAGAACATGAGCGTGACCGGTTTGCGGTAACCGCGCCGCAGTGCCGCCTCGGCAAGAGACAGAATGGGGGCCAGGCCCGAACCCGCGGCCATGCACAATACCGGCGAATCGACCGCCGGATCGCCGATGAAGGTGCCGTAAGGGCCGGAAAGCTTTACTACGTCCCCGATCTTCAGGGATTCATGAATCCAGCGGCTGGTCTGTCCCTCGTCGACCATGCTGACCTGCAGAACGATTTCTCCATCGGGGCGCGGTGCGTTGGCGATGGAGTAGCAGCGTGGCGGCGCGTTGGCGCGCTCGTCGCCCAGCGTGACGTATTGGCCCGGCCAGTAGCGCATCGTCTGGCCGACGGGGCGGAAGCGAAATTCGACGATGCGGCTGGTGCGGGGGATGCGGTCGATGAGCACGAAGCGCTGATTCTCGCGCGGCGGGAACAGTTTCGGCTTCGCATCTTCCGTGCCCCATTCGATGAGCAGCGTGGGAGACAGCGGTTTGGCCATGCACATGAGGCCGTAGCCCTGCCTGCGGTCCTCTTGAGACAAGGCCATGTCCAGCACCATGCCCTGGTCGAACTGGCCTTCCAGCACCTTGACCTTGCATTCGCCACAGGCGCCGGCGCGGCAATTGTTGGGTAGGGCGTAACCGGCTCGCTCCAGTGCGCCGAGCACGGTATCGCCCGCTTGGCAGTCGACTTCCCGGCCGGAAGGGTGGAGGCGGATTTTTTGCATTGTCTTCTCGTGAGAATCGTTGGAGAAAGGTGAAACGAGCCACGGGGACGCCGTGGCTCGCTTTGTGGCTTACTGGACGGCAGTATCGATCAGAAAACGGGAATGATATCTTCCATTTCGATACTGGAGATTTCCTGCCCGCTGATGCCAACTTCCGGGATCGCGGGGAAGGGGATGCCGTAGCGGTCGAGGACGCCTTTCAGGTTGAGCATCGCGTTGCGCCAGTTTTCTTTTTTCGCCTCGTACGACGGGATACCGAAGCCGGCGGTACGCGCAACCTCTTCGCCTTCGCGCTGGTTGTCGATGAAATCCTCGGGCAGATCCCAGAATTCCATCGGCGGCTCGAACAACACGGCGGACAGGAACAGATAACCCGCGCGGATCTGCTTGGTGACAACCGCCTTGTCTTCCGCCGGCAAGCGGGGGTAGTCGCGCTCCATCAGCGCCATACAGATCGCCATGTGGCGTCCTTCGTCGCGGCCGATGTTGCGGAACGCTTCCTTGAATACCAGTTCCCGGCTGTTGTCGTGCATCTGCTTGAAGATCGTCGCTGCGGCGATTTCGCCCATCAGGAAGGAACTGAACAGCACGGCGAGCGAGTATTTCGGCACGGCCTTCTTGTAACCCGTCCAGTAACGGCCGCCGTTGTAATACAGCCACTTGGCGTTCTTCTGCAGGCGGAGTCCCAGTTCCGTCCTGGGTTCGTAGGTCAGCGGGTCCGGGTGGCCGAGAAAGCGCGTGATCGCCAGGCCGCACATCTGCTCGTGGTTCTGCTCGTCGCGGGTCACGGAGAAGAAGCACCGCCGCACGGGGTCTTCCTCGTGCACCTCGTAGGTCTTGATGAAGGCTTCGGCAAAAACCGGTGGCGCGGACGCATCGAACACGGACAGCAGCGTCCACCAGTAAGCGATCGCCTCGCGCTCTTCCCAACTGTAGGAGTCTACATCCAGCGTATCCCACGGCAGTTGCTTCGGGTCCCAGACCTCGCGCTGGGACGCATCCCAGACCTCCTCCATCTTCGTCGTCTGAGCATGCCAAGACAGCGGGTACACATTCGGTTGTGCCGTTTCCGGCGGAAATTCCATGCTCTGAGCCAGCTTTTCGTTGTGAGCCATTGAAACGTCTCCTTGTCCTCGTAGTTGTAGGGTGGCGTGGATTCGCCAAGCGCGAATTTGCAACAGAACGACCGATCAAATATTAATATACATCAATAAATGATAATATTGACCGAACGGTCGGTCAATATTATTTGTGGAAGGAAGGTGCGTCATCGTCCCTGGGGGCTCCGGGCTTTCTCTCATCGTGGTGGCCTGCTCCCCGTGGGGCAGGTAGCTGATCGACGCCCCGCCCTGGTGCATTAGTGCAGGTTCCAGAAGGGTACCCATCGTGCTGATTCAAGCCGGGCGAATCCCTGGCCTCGGAAAGCTCCACAATCGTCAAGAAAAAGGTTTCTTTCGTGAAGTAATGCGGGGGGCCGATATTTGTTGCAGACGATTCAATCAAGAGCAGGGGGTTGGGGCCAGTTCTTCGCTCGCGGGCTGCGCTTCCTGCAGAGCCCACATTGCAGATGAATGGCATAACAGAGTCTATGGATAAGGGGGGTCGGATCAGCGTTGATCTGTACGGGTGGCCGTGCGCGAGACATTTATCACGGATGCTGAACGTCCAATGCCGTTCATCGCGCCGCGTTGACCGCATGTCTCACAGAAGAAGCCTTTTTTGGATCGGAAGGGCATGATGCACGTGAGAAAAAGCGGAGCCGTGCCATGCAGTCGTCCCGAGGTTTCACCATCATTGAACTGATGATTACCATCGTTGTTCTGGCGGTATTGATAAGTATTGCCGCGCCCAGTTTTCAGCGCGTTATCGAAGACAACCGGGTGACAACGCAAGTCAATGAGTTCATTGCGGCGGTGAATACTGCCCGTAGTGAGGCGATCCGGGTTGGGGGTGCGGTCAGCCTGATTGCGCGCGGTGGCGGCACATTTCTGAGCGGATGGTGCATACAGGGGGGAACTGGGGCCGCTTGTGTCGCTGGTTCGGAGATTTTTGTCCATGCTGCAATGCAGAACGTGGTGGTCACGGGAGGTACGAATAGATTCGTATTCGAGCGGCTTGGTGAAATGACGGTACCGGCGGCAATGGTGACTTTGACTGTGCGTCCACAATCATGCCCACCTGGGGATTGGCGTATGCGCAGGATTACCGTGATTCCGAGTGGTCGGCCGTCAGTTGAGCGCATACAGTGCCCGCCATGAAAATTGATACCAGGGGAAATGAAATGACAGTTTTTCGGCGGCAAAACGGGGCTACTCTGTTAGAGGTTCTCGTCGCCATCATTGTTTTGGCTTTGGGGTTGCTAGGGATGGCAGGCCTGCAGGCAGCCTCTCTGCGGGTCAACCAAGGGGCGTTGCAAAGATCGCAGGCAGTCCTGCTTGCCTACGACATTCTGGACCAGATGAGAGGTAATCCGGACGGAGCCGACGCGGGAAATTACAATGTTGACATAGACGCGACGAGTGCTAACCCCGATGTCACCGCGTGGAAAAGTAAGCTGGCAGTTGCTCTCGGGCCAGGGGCGAAAGGGGGGATTTGTCAAAGAAACGCTGCAACATGGACTGTGCCGGCGGAGCCTTGCCCCGGCGTTGGGACAGGCTTTTTCGTCGTTGAGGTCAGTTGGTCAGAGGCTGATCTTAGCACCAGTAACGCGGTTCAGTCCGATCTTACTTCCAGTAGCACTGTTACTAGAGGGCGCGTTACGCACAAGACTGCAGTTGTGGGGCGTGTGAGATGAAAATCAAAAAAGTCGTATTGCACCGGTTCTTTTTTCAACAAAGAGGCGTGACGCTTATCGAACTGATGATCTCAATGGTTCTCGGTTTGCTGATTTTGGTGGGAGTGGTTTATGTATTTTCCGGGACGCGGAAAACATACGATTACAACGAAATCATGTCCCGTGTGCAGGAAAACGGACGTTTTGCCACGAATGTCTTGAATACCGATTTGAGAATGACAGGCTATTTTGGTTGTGGGTCTGTAGGAGGCTACGTTCATCGTGGCGATAATGGTTTTTTTGTTCCGGATGAGTTGTTTCCCGGAAATGCTTTCAAAGATGTGAATTTCAGTGACGTTACCGTAGGGGGAGGCGTGGGAACAGGGGCCGCTACTGGGCCCTCCGCCGTTATTGGTGTCCCTTTGATTGGCACCGATACGCTTACCGTTACTCGAACATCGGGTTTCCGGGTTGTATCCCAGAATCCCGCGGGAATGATCACCGTTGCGGCAGGGTCTGATATCAGCCTGGTTGCCCCAGAAAGCATCATGGTGATTTCAAACTGCAAAACGGCCAACGTATTTAAAGTGGCCACTAGGGATGTCATTGGTCTGACAATTACTCCAGATGCGTCCACTATTACTACCGATAGGTTTGGCCCTGAAGCCAATGTTATGACTTCCACTCGAAATCAATATTCGGTCGGCATTACCGGTCGGAATGATCGCTCGGGGGTTCCGGTTCGGGCTCTGTTCCGTAGTGGTGTGGAGTTGGTCGAGGGAGTCGAGGATATGCGAATAAGTTATGGTGTCGATAATGACCTTGATGGAAATGTGGATGCCTATCAGGCGATGACAGCGGGCATGGCCTGGGACAAGGTCATTGCCATACGGGTAGATTTGCTCGTTGCCAGTGAGGAAGGGGTGCTGACGCAGGCGCAACCCTATACCTATGCGGGGGTGACGTCTACGCCGTCGGATAGAAAAATGCGGCAGGTTTTTTCAACCACAGTTGCATTGCGTAACCGAATTCACTGAATTGGAGTGGTGTGAAAAATGTTCCATAGAGGTAGCCGTTTGGCCAATATGCGCAATGCGCAGCGTGGTGCGGTGCTGATTGTCGGTTTGATCATGTTGTTGTTGATAACGATGATCGGGGTGACTGCGATGCAGGTTACGACGCAACAGGAACGCATGGCCGGTAATCTGCGCGACCGGAATATCGCATTTCAAGCGGCCGAAATGGCGCTGCGCGCTGGTGAACGAGATGCGGATAATCAGACTACATTTGACGGCGCAGGGCATTACAGATTGGATGGCGCGGCTAGTGCCGCAGCGCCGCTTACCCTTTCCGCAGTAAGTTCATGGGCGGGCTCGGGCAGTATTGCGATTGCTCCCGTCCAAGGGACTGCGGCTGCGCCGCGCTACATGCTTGAGCATTTGGGGGTACAGGGGGGGCTTCCTCAGTCCTCGGCAAACATGGGGGCTGGTGCTCCGACGGGCCCCAAAGGTGACGCAATTCGGGTTTCGACCTATGCCGTAGGCGGAAGAAACGATACGGTGGTGGTTTTGCAGAGCACATTCATTCGCGTGCACCTTCCTTGATTAATTGCCGCATGCGGATTTCAAATGAGAATGAATTGAATGTTGATTGAGGGTTTGGAAATGAACAAACAGCGATTTACGAATCGAAACGGGCGGCAGCGTCGTCGGATGACGACACTGGCCTCCATGCTGGGGCTCGCGTTCGGTACCGCACTGTCGGCATTGCCCATGCATGCGCAGGCGGCGCCATTCGATATCTCTCAGGTTCCGATCGATCTGGGCGGTGCGCTGGAGCCCAACCTGCTGTATATCCACGACGATTCCGGCTCGATGAAGTGGGCTTATCTGCCGGACAGTATTTCGGGCGTATCCGCTAGAAATGCCGCGAAATCTCCCTCCTATAACAAGATGTACTTCAATCCGACGGTTTCCTATTCTCCGCCGCTTGATCACGAGGGGAACAGCCTTGGCGACGCGAGTTTCACTGCGGCGTGGGTCAATGGCTACGCTTCGAACAGGAATTCCGACAAAAGAGATTTGAGCTCAGTAGGGAAGCAATTTCTTCCTCACTGGTCTGCCTACAATTCGGCTATTTCCGGGTCTGGAAGCGGTAGTCAGGCATATTATTATCGGTATAAGCCTTCCGGATCATCATGCCCGGCCGACTCTCCAAACACAAATGACGCTTGTTATGAGGAAGTAAAGGTGCCTGATGTGACTCTGTCCGCTGAGGACCAGGCAACGCAAAAGCAGAATTTCGCCAACTGGTATTCTTATTATCGTGTGCGGGAATTTGCCGCGAGGGCAGGGGTAAGCCGCGCTTTTGCCACGTTGGGCGAGAATGCCCGTGTCGGCTACGGCAGAATCTACAAGGGCAATGCTGAGACAATCGATGGAAAATCGGTGAGTACGCTTATAAAAGGTATCCGGAAATTCCAGGGAGCAGATCGGAAGAATTTTTTCGATTGGATTTTGGATTACAGCAAGATTAATCACAATGGAGATACGCCACTGCGGCGTGCATTGGACGACGCGGGAAAATATTACGAGAACGACAACGCGAACGGACCGTGGAGTACAACTCCTGGTATTGCAGGAGGGAAGCATCTTGCGTGCCGCAAGAGCTTCACGATTATGATGACCGATGGTGGCTGGAACAGCAATTCGGCTACAACGGCGGCTGCGCGCGCTAATACCGACGGAACGTCTGGCCCCACGATTACCGGACCGGGGGGGGGCTCCTACACCTATTCGCCGGTAGCGCCGTACCTTGATTCGGCTGCCAGCGCAGACCCAGACCTCGGCGGTACGCTGGCCGACGTGGCCATGTATTACTGGAAGCGGGATCTTCGCCCTGATCTCGACAACAAGGTTCCCACGACGGCTGACGATCCGGCATTCTGGCAGCATATGGGCGTATTCACGATCGGCCTCGGCGCGGTAGGAAAGTATAATTCGATTGCAGAGGTCAAACAGCGTGCTGCCGATGGTCTTGCCGTCGAGTGGGGTAGTCCTGCCGGCACTAATTTGACGCCAGGAAAAACCGACGATCTGCTTCACGCTGCTCTGAATGGCCATGGGGGGTTTTTCAGCGCGACGGATCCGGATGAGTTTGTCACGTCGCTTTCCGCTGTACTTGCTTCGATTGGCGATGCCACGAAATCCTCGGCGTCGGTGGCGGCGAGTTCAACGCGTGCAGTTCTGGGAACGATGCTTTATCAAGTCAAATACAGAAGCGACAGTTGGACTGGCGACTTGACGGGGTATAAATATAATCCGGATACAGAAGGTGTGGATTGGGCATGGGATGCGAGCGCCGTTCTTCCTTCGGCCAACAGCCGGAATATCTACACATCGAAGACCGAAGGGGGAACCTGGTCGCCGACGACCTTTACATGGAGCGATCTTTCCCCTGCGCAACAAGCATTGCTGAGCATTCCGGCAACATGGCAAGCTGCGGCGCCAGCGGCGCAGCTCACTCCCCAGGATCTGCTCGCTTACCTTCGTGGCGATGGAAGCAACGAAGGGGAGGGGCTTGGAAAGTTCCGCAAGCGCGGCACGAACAAAATTGGCGATATCGTCCACTCCGCTCCGATTTATGTCGGCACGGTGGATCAGGGCTTTGGCGCGGCGGCAGGGATGAACTCCACCGAGCAATCGGCCTATGTAACGAGAAAAAATGACGCGACGTACAAAGGACGGTCAAAGATGCTGTATGCCGGTGCCAACGACGGCATGTTGCATGCTTTCGATGCCCTGACGGGGGTGGAAAAGTTCGCCTACGTGCCAAGCACCGCATTCGAGAAAGTAATACCGACGGCGCCACATGGCAAGTTGGCGACGCTTGCTGCGCAGGATTACGCGCACAAGTATTTCGTCGATGGTCCGCTCAGTGCTTCCGATGCGTATATTGGCTCGGCGTGGAAAACAGTGCTGGTCGGGTCGACCGGGGCGGGCGGGCGTACCTATTTCGCGCTTGACGTGGAGAGGCCGGACTCTTTCGGTCCAAGTAACGTCTTGTGGGAATTTACCCATGATGAACTGGGTACCGCGATCGGACAAGCATCCATCGTCAAGGTGGAAAATGGCAACTGGGTAGCTATTTTCGGTAATGGCTACAACAGCCAGTCGAATACCGCACGGCTGTTTGTCGTCGATCTGGCAACGGGCAGTTTGCTCAGGATGATCGATACTCAGGTGGGGACTACGGTACAACCGAACGGTCTTGCGGCGCCGGCTGCGGTCGATACCAACTCCAATGGCGTCGTTGATGCCGTCTATGCGGGCGATATGCAGGGCAACATGTGGCGGTTCGATTTCAAGGGCAGTGTAAGCGATTGGAGGGTGTCTTTTGCTACCGGCACGACGCCCAAGCCGCTTTTCAGGGCTGTGGATGCGTTCGGCAATGCGCAGCCGATCATGACGAGTCCATCGGTGCGTCGGAATCCATACCGGTCGGGAACAATCGTCTATTTTGGCACGGGTCAGTTTTTTGAAGTCGGAGACCAGGTGATTACGGCAAGGCAAAGTATTTACGGAGTGTACGACGAGTGTGGTTTGTCGTTCACCGCCCCGGCCTCCTGCTATTCCGTGTCAGGGGCCGCCAAGGTAGCACGTGCGAACTTGGTGCAGCAGAGAATCGTGAGGGAACAGCTAGGCGCGGATTTCGATGGACAGGCTCAGGATATCCGCGTTGTCACGCAGAATTCGATGGGTGCGAGTAACAAAGGGTTCTATCTTGATCTTCTGCCTCCTTCGGGAACCGTTGAGGGGGAGCGAGTCATCAACTCTCCCAATGGTTATTTCAGTGATCGTATCGTTTTCACTTCGTTCATTCCGAATGCGGACCCCTGCGATGGTGAAGGTTCCGGTTGGTTGTATGAGCTGAATCCATTTACCGGTGGGCGTACCGAATTTTCGGTGTTCGATCTGAATAACGACGGCTTTTTCAATTCGTCGGAATTTACGTCTGAATTCGGAGGATCTGGCGATGCCAAGGTTGCCGTGAGTGGCCGCAGGCTTCCTGGCGGGGTCACTCCCACCGTTTTGAACGGAGATACGAAGGCCATATTGGCGCATCCGGGGCCGAATGGTACGAATATCGTGACTAACAGGCCGGAACCGGATTTCGGGCGGCAGGCATGGCAGGATATTCACTGATGCTGTTTTTTCAGGACGGAAAGGCGCGTTGCACACGGTAAAACGGTAACGTAGCCTTTCTGTAGCTGTTGAAATGAATGGGAAGCGTCATGTGTTTTTGTGCAATGGCAATTTGAATGGTTTCGTAATGGAGCGAATATTCATGAAACTGAAAACGTTGATGATGTCGTGTGTCGTGGCGGCGCTTGCATGGAATATGCCGGCCAGGGCGATCGATGACAATGAAGATGCGTTGCTTACGTTTGAGATCGTGCAAAAGGTCGAGCGTATTGACGCTGTGAGGAAAACCGTGACTGCCGGGGGGCGGACTTATCTATTCCGCCCGGAGACGGAGATTCGGGTCATGGGGGGGGACAAGCCGGTTTCGTTTTCCGAGTTGAAGCAGAGCATGGTGGGCTGGCGAATGGGCGTTGGCGCTTATGAAGGCCAGGGGGGGGGGTTTATCATGCAGCGCGCTTATTTTGCGCCACCCGAACAGGATGGAGCAGCGAAGGGAACGGCAAAATGAACAGACGGAGCAGTTCCGGTTTCACCTTGATCGAGGTGATGATCGTTGTCGTGATTATCGCGGTTTTAACGTCGATTGCCGTACCGAGTTATCAGCAATACGTATTGCGGTCGCGCCGCGCAGATTGTCAGACAGTGATGTTGAGCTACGCCAATGCGTTGGAACGGCGGTTTACATTGACCAGTTCTTATATGCAGGGCGGCAGTATGAATATTGCCGGGTTTGGAGTTTGTCCATCGGGGGCTAATGCTAATAGCATAACTTACAATATTGTGGCTAATCCGATCGTCGCAGGGGATGGTACCGCGTTTATTATTATGGCGGCGCCTAATGGTCAGCAGGCGAAGGATCGCTGCGGTAGTCTGACTCTGACTAATGCAGGCGTGAAAGATGTCACTGGAACCGATCCGGTATCGAAATGCTGGTGAAATGGCAGCTTTCCCTGCTTGTTCGATATGGACTGGCAGCGGTTTGTTCCATGGCCTGTGTTGCCGCTGCCGGCGCCGAAATAACGCTGGCGGGCGTGTTTGGGAAGAAGGCGGCGCTGATTGTCGATGGGGGGGCACCGCAAACCATCGCTGTCGGTAGCGCCACGCGTGAAGGGGTGAAGCTGCTCGAAATCGAGGGAGAGTCTGTGGTCGTTCGCTCCGACGGCCGGCAGCAGCGGCTCTCGCTAGGGAGCAATGTGATCACGACCGTACCGGCGGCGGAAACCGGCGGTACCCAGATGCAGGTTCTGATAGCCGACAGCCGGGGGCACTATATGGTGCAGGGCGCGGTGAATGGCGCTCCGCTGCAGTTCATGCTCGACACTGGGGCGAGCATGGTGTCGATGGGCATGGCGGATGCCCGGCGGGCGGCGATCGACATGACCAAGGCTACGCCGGGCATTTCGCAAACCGCCAATGGTCGGGTGCAGGTCTGGCGTGTGAAGCTCGACAGCGTTCGTGTGGGCACGATAACGCTGAATAACGTGGACGGCGTCGTGCACGAGAGCGACCTGCCTTTTGCCTTGCTCGGAATGAGCTTTCTTGGCCGGGTGGACCTTCAGCACGAAACTGGCCGGCTGACGATGAAGAAGCGCTTCTGATATGCTCTGCTGGCGTGTTCTTACAGCCGGGGGCATTGTCTGGATCTCGAATTTCTAAAAGGCCTTTTCAAAGCCGATTCGGCTTCCGAGGTGCTTACCGGTGAAGCATACGTTGGCGATATAGGCGCGGAACGCGCCGGAGCGGTTCCTGCGTCGGTATTGTTGCCTCTGGTTGTTCACGGCGACGGCATCGGGGTGTTGCTGACTCGCCGTACCGACCATCTGCACGACCACCCTGGGCAGATCGCGTTCCCCGGTGGGCGGGTGGAGCCCTCGGATCTTTCCGCCGAGATGACGGCGTTGCGTGAAACGCACGAAGAAATCGGAATCGATTCCGCGCACATAGAAATTCTTGGACGTTTGCCGGTTTATTTCACGGGAACGGGATTCAGGATTACGCCCGTGGTGGGCGCGGTACATCCTCCGTTCTCGCTCGAACCGGATGCGTTCGAGGTGGCCGAGGTTTTCGAGGTGCCGCTCGAACATTTCCTCGATCCGGCGAATCATCAGTGGCATAGCATCGAGTATCAGGGTCGCCTGCGCCATTATCATGCGATGCCTTTCGGGCATTACTATATTTGGGGCGCGACGGCGGGTATCCTTTATTCCTTTTACCGCTTTGTCGGCCGGGTGTGATTGCCGGGGGTTGTCCTACTTGCCAGCCGTTCGCGTGATTGCGGACGTTTTTGTTTTCTCGTAGCCAGGTTCGCATGACACTTCTTTCGCTTATCGTCGGTTTGCTTATCGAGCAGCTAAAACCGCTGCCCGTCCGTCAATTCGTTCTCGATCCCATGAACTTCCTGTCGGGGTTGTTGATAGACAAGTTCAATGATGGCGAGGCGCGGCATGGGCGTGCGGTCTGGTGCCTGTTCGTGGTCGGGTTCGCGCTTGCCGCTGCTTTTCTGTATTTCTTCTTATGGCACCTGCATCCGTTGATCGCATTTGCCTTCAATATCGGAGTGCTGTACCTGACGATGGGGTTCCGCCAGGAAAGCCATTTTTTTACCGATATCCACCTGGCTTTGCGCATGGGGGAACTGGATCGGGCCCGCGCGCTGCTCGGTGAATGGCGTGGCGGGCAGTATGCGGAGGCAAGTTCGGGCGAGGTGGCGCGGCTGGCGATCGAACAGGCGTTGATCGCTTCGCATCGCAATGTGTTCGGCGTCGCTTTCTGGTTCGTCGTGCTGCCGGGGCCGAGCGGGGCGCTGATGTATCGCCTGGCGCGATTCTTCGCCGAGGATTGGGGGCGGCGGCGTGATGCCGAATTTGGCCGTTTCGGTGATTTCGCCCGCCGCGCTTTCGAGGTCATCGACTGGTTGCCGGTGCGCTTGACGGCGGCATCGTTTTCGGTGGTGGGCGATTTCGAGGATGCGGTCTATTGCTGGCGGACGCAGTCGATGCTGTGGCCCGACAAAGCGTCCGCTATACTGCTTGCAAGCGGCGGCGGCGCGCTGGGCGTGCGTCTGGGAATGCCGGTTCACGAATCGGGCGAGATTGTCGAGCGGCCCGAAATGGGCCTTGGCGACGAGGCCGACGCCGATTACATGCAAAGTACGGTAGGGCTGGTCTGGCGGGCCCTGATCGTGTGCCTGTTGATGCTGGCTCTGATCGGTATCGCGGGCTGGGTTGAACACTAAGGTACTGATAACCCCTAGGAGAGAATTGAAATGGCAAATCGTGAAATCGTGGTTTTGAGCGCGGTGCGTTCCGCCGTGGGCGGGTTCAACGGTTCGTTGAAGGACATGGAGCCGGCCGAGCTTGGCGGCGTTGTCGTCAAGGAGGCGATCGCGCGCGCGGGGGTCGATCCGAAGCAGGTCAGTTTCGCCGCGGTCGGCAACTGCATTCCGACCGAAGCCCGTTATCCCTATGTGGCGCGCGTTGCGACCATTCAGGGCGGGATGTCGATGGATTCGGTTGCGTTCGCGGTGAATCGCCTGTGCGGTTCCGCGCAGCAGGCTGTTGTCAGCTCGGCGCAGGCGATCATGCTGGGCGATGCCGATGTGGCGATCGGCGGCGGCGTCGAGGTGATGTCGCGCGGCGCTTACCTGTTGCCGGCACTGCGCTCCGGTGCGCGCATGGGCGACACCAAGGCGATCGATGCGATGGTTTCGGTGCTGACCGATCCGTTTGGCGTCGGGCACATGGGTATCACCGCGGAGAATTTGGCGTCGAAGTGGGACATCAGCCGTGAGGCGCAGGATGCCTTCGCGCTGGAATCACAGCAACGCGCCGCGGCGGCGTTGGCCGATGGCCGTTTCAAGAGCCAGATCGTGCCGATCACTTTTGAAACCCGCAAAGGTCCGGTGGTGTTCGATACCGACGAGCATCCGCGCGCGACCACGATGGAATCGCTGGCGAAGATGAAGCCGGCGTTCAAGAAGGACGGCACGGTGACGGCGGGCAATGCGTCGGGCATCAACGATGCGGCGGCCTTCATTGTGCTGGCCGATGCCGCCAAGGCGGCGGCGGGCGGACACAAGCCGATAGCACGCCTGGTGGCCTACGCCATTGCCGGCGTGCCCAACGATGTGATGGGCGAAGGGCCGATTCCCGCCTCCAAGCAAGCCTTGCAGCGTGCCGGGCTGACGCTGGACAAGATGGACGTGATCGAGTCCAACGAGGCTTTTGCCGCGCAGTCGCTGGCGGTCAGCAAGGGCCTGGATCTGGATCCGGCCAAGACGAATCCGAACGGCGGTGCGATTGCGCTCGGCCATCCGGTGGGCGCCACGGGCGGGGTCATCATCGTCAAGCTGCTGCATGAGCTGCAGCGTGTCGGCGGCCGTTATGGCATGGCGACGATGTGTATCGGTGGCGGCCAGGGCATCACCACGATTTGGGAACGGCTGTAATCGCGTTTCGCATCATTTGAAGAAACCCCGCTGCGGCGGGGTTTTTCTTTTTATACATGGCCTTACCAGCCCGGATTCAGCCGGCGCGCTTCGGTGATTTCCTGGCGGATGGTGCGATAGTGTTCGAGGCGTTGAGGCAGGATGGCGCCGGTGGCGAATGCCGCATGCAGCGCACAGCCTGGCTCGGCATCGTGACGGCAATCGCGGAAGCGGCATCGACCCAGGTGTGGACGGAATTCGACGAAGCATTGGGCAAGCTCGTCCGTATCCAGGTGTGCAAGGCCGAAGGCTTGCAAACCGGGGCTGTCGATCAGCCAGCCTTGCGTGCCCAAGGGGTAGAGGCGGGCGAAGGTGGTGGTGTGCTTGCCGGTATCGAGCGCGGTGGAGATTTCCCGCGTTGCCGCCCTGGCTTCCGGAATCAAGGCATTGGTCAGGGTGGATTTGCCCATGCCGGATTGGCCGACGAGGATGCTGCGGTACCCGTCGAGCCGCGCCTTCAGCGGGGAGATGTCGGCCTGGGCCGATGTTTCGACCGTTTCGTAGCCGAGTGCGGCGAAGGGGGCGAGTTGCCGGCGGGCTTCAGCCAGGCGTTCGTCCAGGTCGACCTTGTTGAGGACGATCAGGGGAACCAGATTCTGGCTTTCGGCTGCGGCGATACAGCGCGAAACAAGCAGGCTGGAAAACCCCGGTTCGGTGGCGACGACGATGACGACATGGGAAAGGTTGGCGGCGATCAGCTTTTTTCGGAAGGTGTCCGACCGCCACAGGAGGTTGCGCCGCGGGTGGAGGTGTTCGATTGCGCCTTGTCCGTCTCCGCCCGGCAGGATGTCGACCTCGTCGCCACAGGCGAAGACGCTTTTTTTGCCGCGCGGGTAGCACTGGAGCACACCGTTCGCAGTCAGTACTTCATAGTGGCGGCCGAAGGCGGCAATGACGGTGCCGCGAATCGTCGCGCCGTGTTTGTTCCGGTGTGATGAACGGGAACTCACGGGAGCGTGATGTGCCGTTGCGGGTTGGCGAGAAGCGTGTGCCGCATGTTCATGCCGGGCGCTCCAGCGACTGCAGGTGGGCAACGCGCAGGGCCGCGGGCGGGTGGGAATCGAAAAAACGGGAATACAGCGGGTCCGGGGTCAGCGTTGCCGCGTTGTCCTGATACAGCTTGACGAGCGCGCTGACCAGATCGTCCGCACGGGTTTGCCGTGCCGCATAGCCGTCTGCTTCGAACTCATGCTCGCGCGACCAGTGGCTGAACAGCGGCGCCAGCAGAAACGTGAAGACGGGCAAGGCGATGAAGAAAAGCGCGAGCGCCGATGCGGTGTCGGCGGTACGCATGCCCAGCCCGGCGAAGAACCACGATTGCGTGACGAGCCAGCCGAGCAGGGCGAGGAGCGCGAGGCTGGCCGGCGCCAGGACGAGCAGGCGCTTGACGATGTGGCGATGGTGAAAGTGGCCGAGTTCGTGGGCCAGTACCGCTTCGACTTCGGGTGGGGAGAGTTTTTCCAGCAGGGTATCGAAGAAGACGATGCGCTTGCTGGTGCCGAAACCGGTGAAGTAGGCGTTGCCGTGGGCCGAGCGGCGCGAACCGTCCATGACGAACAGCCCCTTGGCGCGAAAGCCGCAGCGGGCGAGCAAGGCTTCCACGCGCGCTTTCAGTGCCTCGTCGGCCAGCGGGGTGAAGGCATTGAACATCGGCGCGATAAAGGTCGGCCAGATCAGCAGAACGAGCAGGTTCAGGCCGAGCCAGAACGCCCATACCCACAGCCACCAGAGCGTACCCATCGTGCCCATGAGCCACAGTACGGCAGCGAGTATGGGCAGGCCGATGAAGGTGGCGAGCATCGCTTCCTTGATCGTATCGACGAGAAAAAGCGCCGGTGTCATGCGATTGAAGCCGAATCGTCTTTCGATGACGAAAGTGCGGTAAAGGCCGAACGGCAGCCCGACCAGCCAGCTCAGCACGGTGAGACTGGCGAGAAAGGCCACGCCGTGGATCAGGCTGTTGTTCGTGGGCAGAACCTGGAGCCAGATCGAATGCAGCCATTGCAGGATGCCGCCGAGCGTGAGCGCGAGCGTGAAAATGGCTGCAATGGCGGTTTCCTGCATTGCAAGGCGTATGCGCGCGCCGGTGTAGTCGGCTGCGCGCTGGTGCGCGGGCAGGTCGATGCGGTCGGCGAACGCGGTGGGAACGGCTGCGCGATGATTGCGGACATGGCGGATCTGGCGCCGCATGAGCACGATCTTGACCGACATGTCGGCGAGCAGGAAGGCAACGAACAGGGTGGCGAAAAACGAAGCGGTCATGCGTGCAGGAAGGTGAAGGCAAGGTGGGCCGGGAAAGGCCGGGAACAGGGGTCAAGGGTCAGGATATAGGGAAATGTGACACAATTCCTGCCCTGATCGTCCCGATCGTTTTACCCGAAGGTTTCGGAAAGGCACGGAAATTATGGCACAGGACCCGAATCGCCTGATATGGCTGGATATGGAGATGACCGGGCTCGAACCCGAGCGCGACCGCATCATCGAGATCGCCATAGTCATTACCGACGAGCGTTTGGAGGTCGTTGCCGAGGCGCCGGTGATCGTGGTGCATCAGCCCGACGCGGTGCTCGATGCGATGGACGACTGGAACAAGTCCACGCACGGAAAATCCGGCCTGATCGAACGCGTGAAGGCTTCCACCGTTACCGAGGCGGGGGCCGAGGCGCAAATGCTGGCCTTTCTGCAGGAATGGCTGCCGGCGCGTGCGTCGCCGATGTGCGGCAATTCGGTTTGCCAGGATCGCCGCTTTCTCGCGCGCTACATGCCGCAGTTCGAGGCTTGGTTCCACTACCGCAATCTGGACGTGTCCACGCTCAAGGAACTGGCCAGGCGCTGGCGGCCGGAGGTGTACAAGGGGGTGGAAAAGAAAGGCAAGCACGAGGCGCTGGCGGATATCCATGAGTCCATCGCTGAATTGCGCCATTACCGCGACAATTTCCTGCGCTTGGGGTAAAGGCATGCCATGCTTTCGCGGCGTGGCGGACTTTATTCCGCCGCCGCAGCGTGCCGTATCGTCTCCGCCGCCGCCATCAGGCCGGCGGTAGAGGCGTCCTGGTCGCCGGCCGCGCCCGCAGCCAATGCCCGCGCCATTTCCTTGCCCAGTTCCACGCCGTATTGGTCGAAGCTGTTGATGCCCCAGATCCAGCCCTGGACGAAAACCTTGTGTTCGTAGAGCGCGAGCAGGCGACCGAGGTTGAAAGCGTCGAGTTTCGGCATCAATAAAGTCGTGCTCGGTTGATTGCCGGGGCAGACGAGGTGGGGGGCGAGGCGTTCCACTTCTGCCGGCGTCAGCCCTCTGTGGCGCAGCGCGGCGCGTGCGGTGTCCAGGTTGCGTCCGGCCATCAGCGCGGCGGATTGGGCGAGGGCGTTGTCCACCAGCGCGCGCTGGCGTGGCTCGTCGATGCCGACCGGAACGATGAAGTCGATCGGCACGGTATGCGTGCCCTGATAGAGCAGTTGGTGAAAGGCGTGCTGGCCGACCGTGCCGACGCCGCCCCAGATCACCGGCGAAGTCGGTACGGCGGTGGTGGTGCCGTCGCGCAGCGTCCGCTTGCCGTTGCTCTCCATTTCCAACTGCTGCAACCAGGCGGTGAAATGGCGCAGACCGTGGGCGTAAGGCAGTACCGCCAGGGTGTCGAGGGCGAGAAAATCCGCGTTCCAGAGGCCGACGAGGCCCATCAGCACCGGCAGATTGTCTGCCAGCGGCGTATCGGCGAAGTGACGGTCCATTGCCCGCGCACCGGCGAGGAAAGCGTCGAAAGCCGTCTCGCCCACGGCGATGAGCAGCGGCAGGCCGATGGTCGACCACACCGAATAACGGCCTCCAATCCACTCCGGCAGCGGAAACACACGCTCGGCGGCAATGCCGAAAGCCGATGCCGCCTCGGTCGCGTTGCTTACCGCGGCAAAATGCGCCGATGTTTCGCGGATGCCCGCGTCCGCCAGCCAGGTTCGTGCCGCTTCCGCGTTGGCAAGCGTTTCTGCGGTGGAAAAGCTCTTGGACGAGACGATGAACAGGGTGCTGGCCGGTTCCGCGTTGGCGAGCGTTTCATCGAGTTCGCGTGGATCGATGTTGGCAACGAAGTGGACTGTAACGGCGTGGACTGTAACGGCGCTGTGCGTGTGTGGGGTGCACAGCGCTTCGGCGGCCATGCGTGGTCCCAGGTCGGAACCGCCGATACCCAGGTTGATGACGGTACGGATCGGAATCCCCGTACTGCCGTGTATTTCGCCCGCACGCAACGCGGCGGCGAAGCGGCGGACCGGGCGAGGATCGATCTCCGTGCCGGCCGGAGGCGGGCAGCCATCGCGCGCGGCCATGTGCAGTGCTGGCCGTGCTTCGGTGAAATTGACCGCATCGGCGGCGAACAGCGCGGAAATGCCGGCGCGCAGTCCTCGGTGTTCTGCCAGTCGAAGCAGATCGGCCAGTGCGGCGGCATCCAGGCGCTGTTTGGAAAAGTCCACCAGCAGATCGCCGCATTGCCGGGATAGCGTGGTGAAACGGGCAGGGTCTGTGGTGAAGTGATGCCGTAGCGGTGTGTTTGCCAGGCGTTCGGCGTGGGCGCCGAGAGTCTGCCAGACGGGGAGCCGGTGGGGCGCGGTAAATGGATCGGTCACGATGGATTCAGGAGGGGTTGCGCAGATAAAGGCGGAAGACTTCGAGCTGCTTGCCGCCGCCGCGACGGAATTCCCAGATTTTTTCCCATTCCTGGGCGGGGGAGGGCGCATTCGCGCGGCGATCATCATAAACCAGCAGCAAGCCGCAGGGCGTTTCATCGCCGCGCGCGGGAAGCGTGCGGATATCGCTGAAGTAGTACAAGGCGCTACGTATCGAACTGGACAGGCTGGTGCTCGCCACGCAGTCGGCCGGTTGCCGCGCCAGGGCCATTTTGAGCGATTGCGCCACAGGGCGATAACTGCGGCCGTAATCGAACCAGGGCATCAGCAGCGTGACCGCCAGACACCACAACATCGTCATCCCCATGGCCCAATTGGCCGGACCGCGCGTGGCCGCGCGTGGCTGACGCCAGACCAGGAACAGCCACAATGCGCAGATGGCAAAACCGGCACCGGCCTGGAACGGGCCGCTTTCGAGTACGAAACCGGGGGTAACCCGGTCGACGTGCTTGGCCAGCCCTGGGGGCCAGGAAAACGCCTGGGCGCTCCATGCGATCCATACCAGCAGCGCAAAAACGGCGAAGTTCATTACCGCGAACCAATCGAAGGCGTTGGCCGCGCCGCGGCGCAGTGTCGGCGCACCGCCGGCGGCAAGCAGGGCGATCGGGGGAATCAGCGGCAATGCCGACGTGGGCGAGAGATTGCCGTTGGCGATCATCCAGCCTATGACCAGCAGCGTGGACAGCAGCGGCAGCAGCGCAGGCAGCGTGGCAAGCCTGCGCCGGCTGCGCCACAGCCCCCATAAGGCAAGCGGCCACAGCGGCCACACGAACCAACTGAATAGTCCGAGCAAGCCGGACAGATCGGCAGCGTCAAGCGGTTGGCTCAATCTTAGCCATTCGTCCCGCAACCAGATGCCGAGAAGCTCCGGTTGGGCCAGATGCACTGCCAACGGCCACAGCGCGCCGATACTGGCGGCGGCGCACAGGCCGACGAGTAGGCCGCTGCTGCCGCGTGGGGTACGGCAATCGGGGCAAAGCAGCATGACGCAGGGAAAGAGCGGCAGCGTCAGCAATGCGCCCGCCAAGCCACCGGCAAGGAAGGAGAGTGCGCTGCCGATGCCGGCCACCAGGCCGCCCGCGAGGGGCTTTGCCGGTATGCGGGCGATGCCGGCGAGAGTCAGCGCGAGCATGGCGACCAGGGCGATGGCGGGCTGGGTTTCGTGGGCGTGCAGCACCAGCCCGAGCGTGCCGAGGGTGAGCAGCGCGGCGGGCATGCGCGCCGGCTGTCCGTGCAGATATTCGGCGGTGCGGGCGATGAAGTAGATCGCCAGCGCGGTAAAAAAGGCGCTGGCAAGGCGCGCGCCGTCGTGCAGGGGCAGCAGGCCGCTGAAAAGGAAGGAAAGGATGGCCGAAACCCAGTAATACAACGGTGGGAAGTCGGTGAAAGGTTCGCCGGCGATCTGCGGGAACAGCCAGCCGTCGCCGCGCAGCATGCTGTATACCGGACCAAAGTAGCGGGCATCGTCGCCGCGCCAGGGATCATGGCCGATCAATCCGAAAAGCAGATAGAGGCCTACCAGCAGCGCGAGCCCCAGTGTGGCGCGAAGCCGGTTCCGGGGTGGGAGGGACGAGTGAGGGTCGCTGAACATGCGCGTGCTAGTCGGGGAACTGGAAAGTTTGGGAACTTGGGAGTCCTAGGACTGTTCTTGGGTTTTGTGTGGCACGGCAGTCGATTGTATCGGTGGATGCCTCGGTGTGACCGGGTGGCGGTGGGCAAGATGTAGCAAAAAATGGAAAAAGGTAGCCGAGGCTACCTTTTTCCATGTGTTTTCCACGCATCGCGGGCTTGCCGCGCCGGGTGGTCCAATGCGCCGTGGATCAGCTTGCGCGTTGGATGTTGCCGTATTTCTGGCGGAAGCGCTCGACGCGGCCAGCGGTATCGACGATTTTCTGCTTGTCGGTATAGAACGGGTGGCAAGAGGAGCAGACTTCGATGTGCAGCTCGGGCTTGGTGATGGTGGAACGGGTGACGAACGTGTTGCCGCAGGAGCAGGTCACGTTTACGTCGGCGTACTTGGGATGGATATCCGCTTTCATGATTTGTCCTCGTTGCCCGTGGGCGGTGAATGTGGCCGCCCGAATGTGAAGCTGTCAATTATCGCTTATGAAAATCACGCTGACAAGCGTGGATTCACTGCGTTTGGCTTTTGATGTGGCTTGAGCGATTACAATCGCGCTTTTTGTCGCTTCCAACTGGCGGAAACGCGAAGAACGGAAAGGGAACGCCTGTGCGCTTATTGCTCGCGCCGATGGAAGGGCTGCTTGACGAAGCGTTACGCGCCGTACTGACGCGTGTGCCGGGCTACGATTGTGCGGTGACCGAATTTGCCCGGGTTTCCGGCACCTTGCTGCCCGAGCGTTTTTTCCGCCGTATCGCGCCCGAACTCGATCACGGCAGCCGCACGGCGGCGGGCACGCCGGTGCGGGTTCAGTTGCTGGGGGCCGACCCGGTTTGCATGGGTGAGAACGCCGCCCGGCTGGCTGCGCTCGCGCCATCGGCGGTGGATCTGAATTTCGGCTGCCCGGCGCCGACCGTCAATCGCCATCGTGGCGGTGCCGTGCTGCTGGATGAGCCGGAATTGTTGTACCGCATTGCCGCGGCCGTGCGCCATGCGCTGCCGGCGGAAATTCCACTGACGGTGAAGATGCGTCTGGGCGTGAGCGATACCGGCCGCACGCTCGACTGCGCACGGGCGTTTGACGCTGCCGGGGTGGCTGAACTGGCGGTGCATGCCCGTACCAAGGCCGATGCGTATCGACCTCCGGCGCATTGGGAATGGGTCGGACGGATTGCCGATGTGGTGGCGATGCCGGTGATTGCCAACGGCGAAGTGTGGTCGGCGGCGGATTGGGTGCGCTGCCGGGCGGTTTCGGGGGTTGGCGACGTCATGTTGGGGCGTGGCGCGGTTGCAGACCCGTTTCTGGTCGAGCGGCTGCGCGGCGGCCAGTTGGCCGTGCCCGATGAAGTTGTGCGCGCCGGAGAGTGGGCACGTTTGCTGCCGATGTTGGCCGATTTTCGTGTGCGCGTGCTGCGCAGGGTCGAAGCACGCCATGCGCCGGGGCGCATCAAACAATGGTTGAAGCTGTTGAGGTTGAACTTCCCGCAGGCGGCGGCACTGTTTGCCGAGATACGCGCCTTGCGCGCAATGCCGGAGATCGACGCCGTGCTCGTTCGTCATGGAATCGGTATTGCGCCGGCGGAGGTTGCCGCAGTGTGCGCGTTGTGAGTCGGGTGAAAAGGGGCCAGATGAAATGAGTCAGGCGCAGTGAGCTACGCCAATTCCCGTATTCCGTCGAGTGCGCAGCAAAGCGTTCACGAAGCGCTCGCCCGGCGCGTGGCAAAGCATTGCGCCGAGCCGTTCCGCAAACCGTTTGCCGACTACAACCGTGTTGCATTCGAGGCCGCGCTACAAGACTGGGATGGCGCCGCACCGCTGATTCTGGACGCTGGCTGCGGCGTCGGCCACAGCACGATTCAACTTGCCCGGGCTTATCCCGATCATTGGGTGATCGGCGTCGATCAGTCGGAAGAACGCCTGCAACGGCGCAAACCCTATCCGCAGGCGCTGCTGCCGCGCAATCTGGTGTTCGTGCGCGCCGATCTGGTCGATTTCTGGCGATTGGCCGCCGAAGCCGGACTGCGGCTCGCGCGCCACTACATCTTGTACCCGAATCCATGGCCCAAGATTGGCCACCTTGCCCGGCGTTGGCACGCACATCCTGTTTTTCCGTTCATTCCTGGCCTGGGTGGCATACTCGAATGTCGCAGCAACTGGCACGTGTATATTGAAGAGTTCGCCGTGGCGCTGGGCTTGGTGATTGGGCGCGAAGTGGCCTGGGAGACGTATGAGGCGACGTCTCCGCTCACGCCATTCGAGCGAAAATACCGTGATTCCGGCCAAACCCTGTTTCGCGTTGTGGCGGATCTGAACCTGTAACGCAACCCCGTTTTCTGGAGAACTGTCCATGTCAGACAATGTTTCGAACCCCGGCATGATGAGCGACGAGGATTTCGAGGCGCTTGAAGAGATTCTGACTTCGGATGTCGTGCCCGAAGACTGCATGGATCTCGAAATGCTCGATGGCTTTCTCGCGGCCGTGCTCATCTCGCCGCAACCCATCACCCCCGAGCGTTGGCTGCCAGCGGTCTGGTCCGCGCATGGCGACGAGGTCGGCTTTGGTTCCGGCAGTGGCGTGCAACGGGCGATCCGGCTGGTGCTGTCGTACCACAATGAGCTGACGGCGACTTTTGGCGCGGAAGACGGCTGGGAGCCGTTCTGCTTTGCCGTCGCGGACGGCGATTCGCTGAAGATCGGTGAAGAGTGGATGGCGGGCTTTCTGCAAGGGCTGGAATTGTGGCCGCAGGATTGGGAAAGCGGTGTTTCCGCCGAAGCCGCCGAAGCGGTGCGCGGGCAAATCGACGACATGCTGGCACCGTGGGCAGCGGAAGACGCCGATGCGGCCAGTGATGAAATGCGCCTGGAATGGCTGGAAATGGCTGGTGAAGGCGTGCTCGATATTTTCGACTACTGGCGCGAACTCGGTTTGCCGGCGCCCGCGCCGTTGCCTGTCGGCGTTCCTGTCGTGCCGGCAGCGGCGGGGCCGGGGCGCAATGAGCTTTGCGCGTGTGGCAGCGGCAAGAAGTTCAAGAAGTGCTGCGGGGCCGATCGCGACTGAAAGTGATCGGAACAACGCGATGGCCGATAACCCTTGTGCCCGCTGCGGTGCCTGCTGCGCGGCTTTTCGCGTCGATTTCCACCGCGCCGAACTGGCGAGCATCACACCCGGCGGCGTGCCGGATACGCTGACCGTGCCTGTAACGGCGACGCTGGTCAGAATGCGCGGCACCGATGGCTGCCCACCACGATGTGCCGCGCTGGCAGGGGAGGTTGGCCAGTCGACAATGTGTGGCATTTATTCGCAGCGGCCTTCACCCTGCCGTGACTTTGCCCCTTATGCCGCGCTTGGTATCGGCGAGGAGGGATGTGACCGTGCCCGCCATCGTCACGGTTTGCCGGCCTTGTCTTGATACGAGGTGGTAAGTGCCGTTCAAGTTGGGCAACCGACCTCGGTAAGAATGGTGAGCGGATTGGACGCGCATGTGGTGTTGTGCGTTTGCCCGCATAGTGCATCGATTTGCTCCGGGGCGCCTACGAACAGCGAGCCGGCGTAGCCAAGTGCGTTGACCGAGATGCCGTTGTATTTTTCCCGGCTGCGCGGCACGAGCAATAGCCAGGTGCGGTCGATCAACAGATTGTAGGGCGGCATCGGGTCGGCCGTAGCGGGCAGGCCGAGCAGGGCGCAGGCGGTGGTGAAAGCCGTGTGCAGCGCCGGTGCGGCGGCGGTTTCGTCCGCCCATGCCGCTTCATCCAGGCGAACGAAACTGTGTGCCCACGGCAGGCGTGCGCGTACGGCATCGCCGGCACGGATGGGGGACAGTGCCGAGGTGAAAGCGGCGAGCCCGGCCGGAGAGGGAAGCCATTGCAGGTGACGGTGCGCCTGGCTCGCGCCGGCGTCGGCGCCCCCGTTGTAGAAACCGAGCCCGCCGTGGCGCGACATGACCTGCGCCAGCGCGGCGAAATCGGTAGGGGTGAGCGGGGCTGTCTGCGCCTCGAAGCTGCGTGTGACGATCAGCAGGTGGCGCTCGATCACCGGATATTTGTTCAGTACCGCAAGGTGGCTGGGGCCGAGTGCCGTGACGGTCAGCGCCGGGTCTGGCGGCAGAAAAGGGTTGAATTCGGGATCGCGGCGGGTGACGGCCGCGACGCGCGCCGCGTCTTTGTGCGCGAGCGAGGATACCCAGCGCACGGTGAAACGGATGCCGCCGTCGGTGATATCGGCCTGTTCGGTATGGATGGGGAGCAATGCACCGCAGTCGAGCGCGGAAGCGGTGCGGCTGTCGAGTTGTCCAAGCAGGTCGGTGGCGTCGGTCGGCGTATGAATCATGGGCTGGTCATGGGCGCGGGCCGCGAGGGACAATTACGCCATTTTGACACGGGCACGGGTGGGGCGTGCGCTGCCGGCATCGTGCGTGGGTGTTTACAGGTGTTTCATGCGGGTTTCGTGGAAATTTTCCGGAGCGTAGAAGTATGGGTATGCCGATTTCTTTTGCCGTGCGCGGCGCTTATATCCAGCTCGATCAACTGCTCAAGGCTGCCGCACTCGTGGATTCGGGCGGAGCGGCTCATGCTGCCGTGGCGTCGGGGCAGGTGAAGGTGGATGGACAACCCGAATCCCGCAAGCGGGCCAAGCTGCGGCCCGGCCAGCGGGTGGTGTTCGGTACGAAAGAGATTGTTCTTGTTGCGGCGGGAGTGGAAGTGGAAGAGGGGGCGGAAAGGAAAATCAGCTGAGCCCTTCCGCGCTCAAGGCTTCGTGTACGGCAGGGCGTTCGGCGATGCGGTCGCGGTAGGCGCACAACGCGGGCCAGCGGGCCAGATCGATCTTCACCGGCTTGGTCCATCTGAGCACGGTGAACAGATAGGCATCGGCAACGGAAAAATGTTCGCCCAGCAGGTAGAGCCGATTGGTCAGGTGGCGGGCGGTGAAGTCGAAGCGGCGTTCCAGGTTGGTGATGGACGCCTGGCGCCATTCTTCGTTTTGCGAACGGAACAGTGGGCCGAAGGATTTGTGCAGCTCGGTGCCGATGAAGGTCAGCCATTCCTGCAGGCGCGCGCGTTCCAGCGTGCCGGGAGCGGGAGCGAGTCCGGCTTTCGGGAATTGGTCGGCGATGTATTGCACGATGGCCGGCCCTTCGGTCAGGAACTCGCCGTTATCCAGCTCCAGTACGGGAACGTAGCCCTTGGGGTTGATTGCGGTGAAGTCCTCGTCCTGGTCGGTTTTCTTGGTCGCCAGCTTGACTTGGATGAGGGTGAAATTGGCGCCGGCTTCGCGCAGCACGATGTGGGGCGAGAGGGAGCAGGTGCCGGTGGCGTAATATAGTTTCATCGGGGAGTCTCCTTTGTCGGGGTTATGGCGTGCGCAGAGAGGATGCGCGGGGGAGATCAGTGTCGTAGATGCCGCCGTCTGGCCAAAAATTCCCAGACCATGCCGCCTGGCAGGTCATTGCCGGTGAGGACGTAGTTGAGCGTGTGTTCGTTGGCCAGGGTGAGGGCGAGGTCGTTGCGGGCGCGCTCATGGCCGACGAACAGCAGTTCGTCTCCCGGCTGCAGGTAAGTGTCGGCGGCTGGGATGAGCAATGGCTCATCGTCGTCGTCGCGGCGCATGTAAAGTATTTCGCAGGCGGTCGCTTCGTGGCGGTTGGCGGGAGAACACAGCACCGCGCCAATGCTGATCCGTTCGCCGCGCATCAGGCGGCGGTGGAGCGCGGGGGTGCGGACGAGGTTGATGCGCTCGCTCCATACGGCGGGCGCTTCCCAGCCGAAGCGCTGCGTCATCCGTTCCAGTACCCAGCCGCACCATTCTTCACCGCGGCGTTTGATTTCGCCGAGGAAGGGGGCGAGCAACGGGGTGGCAAGCAGGGCGAGACATTCGTTGGCGATGATTTCGCTCGGAATCACGGTGACGTCGGAATCGAAAGCCTCGAACAGCGCATGGTTGGCGTAGTGGTTCTGACGCGCGATGACGAACAGGTCGGGGTTGAGTTCCCGCGCGGTGACGGCGATGGAAAGATTGTCGACGTCGTTGCCGGTGCAGGCGACGATGCCGACGGCAGTGCACACGCCCGCGCGTTCGAGTGCGCCGCCGCTGGTGCCGTCGCCCTGCACCCAGGGGTGGGAAGGATCGTCCGGCTGGATGCGGTCGATGATCGTGACCGGTACCGCCTGGGTGTCCATCGCGTCCACCATCATGCGGCCGAAGCGGCCGTTGCCGCAGACGATCCACTGTCCTCGGGGCGGGTCGCGCCGGCGCTCGATAACGGTGCCAGGCTGCCCGGTTAGCCAGGTGATCAGATGCCAGGCGGCTGGTGCCTGTAGCGCGAGAGCAAGGTATTCACTGAATTTTTCGAACGGATTGATGATGCGGCGTGTGCCGAAGGAGCTCATGTTGGCCGCGGTTTCGCGAGTTCCCGCGCGGCATAGCGCGGGCAGGCGGGGTGTCAACAGGCGGGCGGCGATGGCGATGGAGAGGTTGGCGTTGTCGTCGTTGGTCAGCGCGATCACGCCGGCGCAATGGCGATGGGTGAGACCGGCGAGTTTGAGGGTTTCCGCGTTGCTGGCGTCGGCGACGAGTGCGGGCATGTCGGCGATGTAGCTGTGGAGGTCGATTTCGCCCACTTTGTTTTCGTCGGCTTCGAGTACCACCGCGCGGTAGCCGAGGCGGTCGAGCGCACGGCAGATGAGGCGGCCGGTTTCGCCGTAACCGCAAACCAGATAGAAAGGTTCGCGCAGCCGGCGTACCGAGCGGATGAAACGCTGCGTGCGGATCGCCTGCTGCAGGCCGCGGTCGCCGAGCAGGGCGAGCGCGGTGCCCAGTGTGTAGGTCCACCCCACCACCGACATGTATATGCAGAAGATCACCCACAGCCGTTGCTGATCGGAAAATGCCTGGGGAATTTCGCCGAAGCCGATCGTGGTGGCGGTATAGCTGATGAAATAGAAGGCGTGGAAAAAACTCAGGGAGTCCGGATTGCCGTCGGCATCGACTCCTGGTGCGAGGGTGAGTCCGAGCACCGATATCGCCATGATGACGATCAACAGGATCAGCGGCGCCCGCATGCGCCGCATGATGAGGAGAAAGATGCTGTGGTGGCGCGCCAGCGGTGTCATCGCGCCAGCAGGCTCAACGGCGTTGCATGATCGTTTCGGCGATCAGGATGATCACCGAGACGACGTTGGCGAACAGTGCGCCGCCCGATAGCGAGACGACCCGCGACATTATCTCGGGCGTCATTCCGCTCTTGGTGATGTGTTCGGCGTAACCCCAGACCATCGCCGCCGCGATCAACTGCAGATCGGCCACCAGGCTGGTGGATAGGTGTACCGCACCGATCTGCGTGCGGTCGCCGAATTTGAGCACGGTGGCGATAAGGCTGACGACCAGGGCGGCAAACAGTTCGTAAACGTCGTGGTGGGCCGGATTCTGGATGTCGCCGACAAAAAAACCGAAGTTCAGCGTAGCGGCCAGTACGATGAAAAAACCAAAGATGACTTTTTCGAGATTCATATGTTCTTGTTCTCGTTTATCGGAAAAACACTGGCGGCGACATTGACGGCGCGAAGGCCTGATCAGCAGCCATCGTGATTGATTATAAGGCGGGCATGCCCGCAATGATCGCGCTAATTCCCGTAGCCGAGAATCCCGCGCAGAACGTAGGGCAGGATGCCGCCATGGCGGTAATATTCGACCTCGATCGGGGTATCGATGCGACTGCGCAGCATGATGTGTTCCGCACTCCCGTCTGCGCGATGGATGACGAGGGCCAGGTGCTGTTGCGGGGCGAGGCCGGCGGCGATGCCGAGGATGGAGAAATGCTCGTCGCCGCGCAGACCGAGCCGTTGCCAGGTGTCGTCACCTTCGAACTGCAGTGGCAGTACGCCCATGCCGACGAGGTTGGCGCGATGAATGCGTTCGAAGCTGCGGGCGATGACGGCTTTGACGCCGAGCAGGGCGGTGCCTTTGGCCGCCCAATCGCGCGACGAGCCGGTACCGTATTCCTCTCCTGCAAAGATGAGCGCGGGCGTGCCTGCCGCGAGGTAGGCCGTGGCGGCATCGAAAACGGTGGCGCGCGCGCCGTCGAGCTGCGTGAAGCCGCCTTCGACCGGGCTGCCGTCGGTGTTGGGCGGCAGCATCAGGTTTTTGATGCGGACATTGGCGAAGGTGCCGCGAACCATGATGTCGTGATTGCCCCGGCGCGAACCGTAGGAATTGAAGTCCGCACGGCCGACGCCGTGTGCCTTGAGCCATTGCCCGGCCGGTGTGGCTTCGCCGAAGGAGCCGGCTGGCGAGATGTGGTCGGTAGTGATCGAGTCGCCCAGCATCAACAGCGCGCGCGCACCACGGATGTCGCCGATGTCGCCGGGTTTCGCGGTGAAACCGTCGAAGAATGGCGGGCGGGCGATATAGGTGGAAGCAGGCCAATCGTAGATCTGCCCCGCGGGTGCGGCAATGGCGTTCCACAGGTCGTGGCCTTGGGTGAAATTGGCATAGCGTAGCCGGTAGACGGCCGGGTCCAGCGCGTAGGGCAGAAGGGCGGCGATTTCATCCGAGTCCGGCCAGATGTCGCGCAGGAATACCGGCACACCGTTGCTGTCGGTGCCAAGCGCTTCTCTGGTGAGGTCGATATCGACCCGCCCGGCGATGGCGAAGGCTACCACCAGCGGTGGGGAGGCAAGGTAGTTGGCGCGGATGGCGGGGTGGATGCGTGCCTCGAAATTGCGGTTGCCCGACAAAACGGCCGCTGCGACCACGTCGTGGGCGGCAATGGCTTCGTTCAGTTCCGGCGCCAGATCGCCTGCGTTGCCGATACAGGTCGTGCAGCCGTAGCCGGCGAGGGCGAAACCGAGTTGGGCGAGCGGTTCGAGCAGGCCGGTCTTGCTCAGGTAATCGGTGACGACGCGCGAGCCGGGTGCGAGCGAGGTCTTGACGTGCGGCTTCACCGTCAGCCCTTTGGCCAGCGCCTTTTGCGCCAGCAGGCCGGCGGCGATGAGCACTGCCGGGTTGCTGGTGTTGGTGCACGAAGTGATGGCGGCGATGAGCACATCGCCATTGCCAAGATCGACACCGTCGAGCCGGGTCGGATAGCGCTCGCGCAGTTGTTCCGCCGGCTTGCCGAAGCCATTGCCGGCTGCCGGCGCGGAGAACAGGTGGGTGAAGCTTTCTTTCATCACCGCGAGCCCGATACGGTCCTGCGGGCGTTTCGGCCCGGCAAGCGAAGGCACGATGGTGTTCAGATCGAGCGTGAGCGTGCGGCTGTAGTCGATCTCGCCGGCACGTGGCATGCCGAACATCTGCTGCGCGCGGAAGTAGGCTTCGAACAGTGCGCATTCGGTATCGCTGCGGCCGGTGGCGCGCATATAGGCGACGGTGCGCTCGTCAACGGGAAAGAAACCCATCGTCGCACCGTATTCGGGCGCCATGTTGCCGATGGTGGCGCGGTCGGCAACGGGCAGGCTGGCAGCGCCGTCACCGAAGAACTCGACGAATTGGCCGACGACTTTTTCGCTGCGCAACAGCTCGGTGACGGTCAGTACGAGATCGGTGGCGGTAACGCCTTCGCGCAGTTTGCCGTGCAGTTCGACGCCGACGACGTCCGGGGTGAGAAAGTACACTGGCTGGCCGAGCATGGCCGCTTCGGCTTCGATACCGCCGACGCCCCAGCCGACGACGCCGACGCCGTTGATCATGGTGGTGTGCGAGTCGGTACCGACCAGCGTATCGGGGTAGAACAGATCGCCTTCGCGGCGTATGCCGCGAAACAGGTGCTCCAGATTCACCTGATGCACGATACCGATGCCCGGCGGAATCACGCTGAAGGTTTGAAACGCCTGCATTCCCCATTTCAGGAACTGATACCGCTCGCGGTTGCGTTGGAATTCCAGTTCCATGTTCTGGCGCAGGGCCAGCGGGCTGCCATAGTGATCCACCTGCACGGAGTGGTCGACGACGAGATCCACCGGCACCAGCGGCTCGATCAACTGTGGATTGCGCCCTTGCGCAATCGCCGCACTGCGCATCGCGGCAAGGTCGGCAAGCAGCGGTACGCCGGTGAAATCCTGCAATACGACGCGAGCGACGACGAAGGGAATTTCCGCGCTGCGCGGTGCATTGGGCTGCCAGTTGGCAAGCTCGCGGACGTGATCCCGCGATATTCTTTTGTCATCGCAATGGCGCAGCACGGCTTCGAGTACCAGTCGCAGCGAAACCGGCAGGCGTGATACCGGGCCGACGCCTGCCGCCTCGAGCGCGGGCAGCGAGTAATAGTGGCCTCCGCCGTGGTCGCTGCCGTTACGGGCGGAAAAGAACCTCAGCGTATTGAACAGATTGTGCGGCATGGGTGTTTTCCTCGGCGATGGCGCGAAAACACATATGGGACTACGCTGGATCGGGGATGTTCCCCCTGCCTCCGGGCGATGGCTGTCGCGCTATGCGTTGCGGGAGTAGAATCTCGCGCTTGCGGTACACGCGGGGCTCCTTTGCGAAATGGGCTCCGTGTTGCAATGCACTACAAGTCTTATAAAAGACATATAATCTATCGGTCCGCGTGGACCCGGTCTGCGTGGAAATCTTGCCAATATTACGACATATGGAAGGAAACCGCCGTGCTTGAAGCCTACCGTGCCCATGTCGCCGAGCGCGCCGCCCTCGGCATTCCGCCGCTACCGCTGTCCCGGCAGCAGACTGTCGATCTGATTGCCCTGCTGAAAAATCCGCCGGCCGGAGAAGCGGCGTTTCTCGTCGAGTTGCTCACTTACCGCGTGCCCGCCGGTGTCGACGACGCGGCCCGGGTCAAGGCCGATTTTCTCGCCAAGGTCGCCACCGGCGAAACCGCCTGTGCGCTGGTTTCGCGCAAGCAGGCTACGGAACTGCTCGGCACCATGCTGGGCGGCTTCAACCTCAAGCCGTTGATCGATCTGCTCAACGACGCCGAAGTTGGCACCGCCGCCGCCGAGGGTTTGAAGAAAACCCTGCTGATGTTCGATTACTTCCACGACGTCAAGGAACTGGCGGCCAAGGGCAGCGCCAACGCCCGTGCGGTGATGCAGTCGTGGGCCGACGCCGAGTGGTTCACCAGCCGGCCGGAGGTGCCCGCATCGCAGAAGCTGACCGTGTTCAAGGTCAGCGGCGAAACCAATACCGACGATCTGTCGCCCGCGCCGGACGCCTGGTCGCGC